>LR590468.1:315833-631666 GCA_901472505.1 Proteus vulgaris | reverse complement strand
GTTTATTAACTGTAGAGAAAAAAGGTAAGAAAAACATTTTCTCTGGCCGTATTCTTGAAATTGAAGGTTTACCAGAACTAAAAGTAGAACAAGCATTTGAACTTGCTGATGCATCAGCAGAGCGTTCAGCGGCTGGTTGTACGATTAAATTGGATAAAGCACCTATCATTGAATATTTACAATCTAACATTATCTTACTGAAATGGATGATTGCTGAAGGTTATGGTGATCGTCGTACAATTGAACGCCGTATTACTTCAATGGAAAATTGGCTGAAAGATCCTCAATTACTTGAAGCAGATGCCGATGCTGAATATGCTGCTGTGATCGAAATCGATCTAAATGAAATCAAAGAACCAATTTTATGTGCGCCTAATGATCCTGATGATGCACGACTGCTATCTGAAGTAGCGAACAGTAAAATTGATGAAGTGTTCATTGGTTCTTGTATGACTAATATTGGCCACTTCCGTGCAGCAGGTAAATTACTTGATCAATACAAAGGCCAATTACCAACGCGTTTATGGGTTGCACCACCAACGAAAATGGATGCAGCACAATTAACGGAAGAGGGCTATTACAGCATCTTTGGCAAAAGTGGTGCTCGTATCGAAGTTCCAGGGTGCTCACTTTGTATGGGGAATCAAGCACGTGTTGCTGATGGTGCAACGGTGGTTTCAACTTCGACACGTAACTTTCCTAACCGTTTAGGGACAGGAGCCAACGTGTATCTTGCTTCTGCGGAACTTGCAGCAGTGGCGTCATTGTTAGGTCGTTTGCCTGAGCCACAAGAGTATCTGGACTTCATTAATAAAGTTGATGAAACTGCAGAAGATACTTATCGTTATCTGAACTTTGATCAACTTGCACAATATACAGACAAAGCGGAGCAAGTTATTTTCCAAACAACGGTATAACGATTAATTTATTACTTTAAACGTATTTTATATAAACAAACGGGAGGCATTAGCCTCCCGTTTTTTGTTATTTTTGTCATAATAAGAATAAGATGTTTTTTATTCAATAAGCGACAGCTTAATCAAGGGGCGTACACCATGGATTATGAATTTCAGCGAGATCTCACTGGCGGTATACTAGCCCGTTTTTCGATGGATCATGAAGCAATAGGTTATTGGTTGAATGATGAAATTCAGGGCGATATTAGTCTGATAGATCAAATTTTTGAAGAAATGGAAGGTATTAAAGGCAGTGAAAGGCAGTGGGAATTAATTGGTAAAGAATATAGCCTTTCTATTGATGATGAAGAAGTAATGATAAGAGCCAATACACTGCATTTTGAAACAGATGAAATGGAAGAAGGCATGAGTTACTACGATAACGAAAGTATCTCATTTTGTGGATTAGATGATTTTGCTACCATGTTACAGAAATATCGGTTATTTATTCTGGAAAATAAAAGGAATTAACAAATCCTCTATATTTTTGGAAGAAATATGCCACAATATACTACTGTATGACTATTCTTCTCATTACATTTTTAAGATTTAATAGGTGGTCTAATGAATGAATTACCAGCTAGTTTAGATGAAGCAACAGGTTGGTTTGTCGCAAATCAGGAGCTCTTTATTCAATATGCTGTGAATATTGTCGCCGCTTTCTTGATCCTATTTATTGGTCTTTTTATCGCAAAAATGATCAGTAAAGGTGTCGCAAGAGTTCTCACATTGCGCCATATTGATGCTACTGTTGTGACATTTTTATCTGTTTTAGTTCGTTACACAGTTGTTGCTTTTACCTTAATTGCGGTATTAGGACGATTAGGGGTTCAAACAGCGTCTGTTATCGCGGTATTAGGTGCTGCCGGTTTAGCTGTTGGTTTGGCTCTACAAGGCTCTCTGTCTAACTTTGCTGCAGGCGTATTGATTGTTATCTTCCGTCCAATCCGTACAGATGAATATGTCATGATTGGTTCAGTAGAAGGTACGGTAAAGGATGTACAGATTTTTTCTACGACATTACGTTCAGCAGATGACAAAATTATCGTTATTCCGAATAGCAAAATTATCAGTAGTGAAGTGATCAACTTAAGCCGTGAGCCTAACCGCCGTACACAAATTATTGTTGGTGTGGCTTATGATGCTGATATTGATAAAGTAAAACAAGTATTGGGTGATGTTGTTGCGAAAGACAAACGCATTCAACATGATCAAGGTGTGACTATCCGTTTACATGAAATGGCACCGTCTTCATTAAACTTTGTGGTCCGTGTTTGGACAACGAATGGTGATGCATGGCCTGTTTATTGGGATCTAATGGAAGATTTTAAACGTGCATTAGATGCAAATAATATCGGTATTCCATTCCCACAAATGGATGTTTATATGCATCAAACACAAAGTGCGACTGTGAAAGCAGAATAGTCTCACAAAAATAGATAGCATAGAGCCACGTTAATAACGTGGCTTTTTTCTTTCAGTATTTTGATAGAGTTATATTGTATTTGTTTTGGCGATCTTATTTTTTAGTAATTCCCAATGTCACTATTTGGTCTTATTTTATCTTCATACTATTAATGAATATGGCTATTAGATATTTATTAATCCTACAAACCCTTTATTTTATCACCATTAGTTTTTCTTATTATTAATAAGAATGATTCATTTCCTCTAATATCAAAATCCCTCTATTATTCAGCTAATATCTAACGAATAATTATTAAGGTATTTTGCATGTTTACAACTTTTTTTCAGGGTTTTTTATTAAGTGCAGCCATGATTTTACCTATAGGCGCTCAGAATGCTTTTGTTTTACAGCAAGGAAGTAAAAAACAATTTCATTTAATGAGTGCATTTTTATGCGCATTAAGTGATATTGTATTAATAACAGCAGGTGTTTTTGGTGGCAGTGCATTACTTAGTCAATCAGAAACGCTTTTATTATTGATCACATGGGGAGGAGTGGCATTTTTACTTTGGTATGGTTGGAATGCATTTAAAACAGCTTTTTCAAAAGATATCGAATTGTCACAAAGTGAAAATCAGGTAAAAAGCCGTTGGCGTGTGATTGTGACATTAATTGCCGTAACTTGGCTTAATCCTCATGTTTATTTAGATACTTTTGTTGTGATAGGCAGTATTGGTGGACAATTAACCACAGAGCTTCGCCCTTGGTTTACGATTGGTGCGATATTGGCTTCTATCAGTTGGTTTTTTGCGTTATCACTACTTGCGGCTTGGTTTTCGCCGATATTAAGCAAAACACGCTCTCAACGCATTATTAATTTATTTGTAGGATGTGTGATGTGGTTTATTGCTGTTCAATTAGCTGCACAAGGATGGAAAACTCTCTTTTAATCTTAAAGAACTTTACATCATATATGCTAATGTTCTTCTTAGTCCTAAAAACAGGACATTAAAATTAATTTTGTCAGGGGGTTTTTTGTGAAATTAAGAACGATTGTATTAGCATCCGTGTTTACGTTGGGATTACCTTCCATTGCACTAGCTGCTTCGGAACCAGAAGGACCACATATTACAACATCTGGTAATGCGACAATTAAAGCCACTCCTGATATGGCGACATTAAATATTCAGGTTAACGAAAGAGCAAAAGATGCGGCTCAGGCTAAGAAACAAGTCGATGAGCGTGTTGCAAAATATTTTGCCTTCTTAAAAGAAAATGGTGTTGTGAAGGAAGATATAGAGGCCGCTAATATTCGTACTCAACCAAACTATGAATATGATAAAAAAGCGGAGCGTTCAGTGATTAATGGTTATACCGCAACACGTACTGTAAATGTTAAAATTAAGAAATTAGAACAGCTTAATACGTTACTTGATGGCGCATTAGCGGCGGGTTTAAATGAAATTAATAACGTTGAGTTTGGCGTAAATAATCCAGAACAATACAAAGTAAAAGCTCGAGAAGTGGCCATTAAAAATGCCATTGATCAAGCAACCTCAGTTGCGAAAGGTTTTGGTGCTGATTTAGGTGCAGTTTATAGCGTAAGCTATCGTGCACCAGAGGCGACACCTTATCCAATCACACAAGTGCGTATGGATGCGATGGCATTAAAAGCCCAAGCGCCAGCTGCGGTGCAAGAAACGTATGAACAACAAAGCATCGAATTTAAAGATTATGTGGATGTTGTTTTTGAATTAAAACGTACTCAATAATCTTATTGTTATAAAAATAAAATAGGCTTCATATGAAGCCTATTTTTTGTGTTAGAAGATGAAAATAGTTGTGTTATTCTTCACCTTGTTTTAAAACCTTACGGCCAAAATCAACCAGTGCGTCTGTCACTTTTCTCATAGTTCTACTTTCTGGCGCAAAGCGGTGCCAATAAAGCATACGTCGTTGGTAAAGCCCTGGCGTTAAATCAACCAACTCTCCACTCTTTAGCTCATTAGCAATTTGTAGATGAGGGATCATACAACATGTCGACCCTTGTTTTGCTAATTGCACAAAAGCCTCGGAAGAATTAACGATATGGCAAGGTACACTGCCCGGAGATAAACCAAAGTTTTGTTGTAAAAATGCCTGATGCATATCATCAAGATGGTCAAATGCGACAGCAGGGGCTTTTAATAGCGACGATTTAGTGACCCCGTTTGCAAAATAGCGTTGAGCAAAATCAGGAGAGGCTACAAATAGGTAATCAAGAGCGCCTAATTGATCAACAAGGCAACTTGGTAATGCCTGTGGCTGAATACTGATTGCACCCACTACTTCGCCTCGTCTTAAACGTTCTTGTGTTCGCGTTTCGTCTTCAACTTGGATATTAAGTCGAATAGGCAGTTGTGTTAATACGGGGTGTAAAGCGGGTAATAGCCACGTTGCTAAGCTATCGGCATTTACCGCTAAAGAGAGTAAAAGCGGTGTAGAGCCACTATTTTCATCACCTAACCATTGTTCTTCAAGTAATTCTACTTGATGCAATAACGCCAGTAGTTTTTGCCCTTGCTCGGTGGGTTGTGGTGGAACAGTTCGCACCAATAACGGTTGCCCGAATAAGTTTTCTAATTGTTTAATGCGTTGTGAAACGGCAGATTGTGTAATACATAACTTTTGTGCAGCTCTTTCAAAACCACGTTCGCGAATGACGGCATCAAGGGCTTGTAATGCTCGATAATCAGGGCGTTTCATTAACAGACTCTCTTTGATTTATGTTCTGTTGCTTACTATGCCATATTTTTTGTTGTAATGAGTTAAAATGTTGCTTCTCAGTTTTTGATGTGTCTCGTGCTAGTTTTGAATGCAATATGCTATTCTTAGTCCATTAATGTGATAAATAAGGTTTTTTTAAATGACTCAGGATGAATTGAAAAAAGCAGTAGGTTGGGCGGCGCTTGAATATGTGAAACCTGGCACTATCGTGGGGGTAGGAACAGGCTCTACGGCTTCTCATTTTATTGACGCATTAGCGACAATAAAAGGTCAAATCGAAGGTACTGTTTCAAGTTCAGAAGCATCAACGGCAAAGCTAAAAAGTTATGGTATTCCTGTTTTTGACTGTAATGAAGTCGATTCTTTAGATATCTATGTGGATGGTGCTGATGAAATTAACCACCAGATGCAAATGATCAAAGGTGGCGGTGCCGCATTAACGCGAGAAAAAATTATTGCGGGAGTGGCAAAAACATTTATCTGTATCGTTGATGAATCTAAACAAGTTGATGTATTAGGTAAATTCCCTCTACCTGTCGAAGTTATTCCAATGGCACGCTCTTATGTGGCTCGTGAATTAGTTAAACTGGGTGGCTTACCTGAATATCGTGAAACGTAGTAACAGATAACGGTAACGTTATTTTAGACGTTCATAACTTAACGATTCTTAACCCTATTGAACTGGAAAATAAAATTAACAGTATTCCAGGCGTGGTTACAGTAGGATTATTTGCTAATCGTGGTGCAAATGTCGTTTTAATGGGAACGTCTGAAGGAGTTAAAACTATTAAGTAAGATGACTAAAAAGAGGTGGCGATGGCGACCTCTTTTTAAAATTATTTTAGAAAATGCAATTCAGTGATATATATCACACCATAGTTATATCTCTCTTTAAAATCCTGCCTTTTTCAAAGTCAAAATCATTTTACTCGGTAGAAAATCGCTTTCTTTATCGCTTATTCTGTCATCACTGCAATCGGTTGTATTGCCACAAACTCTATTTTTGTTATGTTGATGAGACAGGATTTTGTTTTTCATTAAATGTAATAACGATAGGGCAGGGTAAATGGTCAAAGTATCTTTGGAAAAAGACAAAATAAAATTTCTACTTCTTGAAGGTGTGCACCAAAGTGCAGTAGAAAACTTAAGAGCTGCGGGTTATACCAACATTGAATATCATAAAGGTGCATTATCGGACGAAGAATTAAAAGAAGCTATCCGTGATGCGCGTTTTGTTGGTCTTCGTTCCCGCACTCATTTAACAGAAGAAATTTTTGCAGCCGCAGAAAAATTAGTTGCTGTAGGATGCTTCTGTATCGGGACTAATCAGGTTGATTTAGAAGCAGCAGCTCGTCGCGGTATTCCTGTCTTCAATGCGCCTTTCTCGAACACTCGTTCCGTGGCTGAGATGGTGTTAGGTGAATTACTGTTATTATTGCGTCGTATTCCTGAGGCAAATGCGAAAGCGCATCGTGGAGTTTGGGATAAGCAAGCCAAAGGTTGTTTTGAAGCTCGTGGTAAAAAACTGGGTATTATAGGTTATGGGCACATTGGTACACAGTTAGGTATTTTGGCTGAAAGTGTCGGTTTAGATGTCTATTTTTACGATATTGAAAACAAGCTACCACTGGGTAATGCAACACAAATTCGCCATTTATCTGAACTATTGAATATGAGTGATATTGTCAGCTTACATGTGCCAGAAACGCCTTCCACAAAAAATATGATTGGGCATGAAGAAATTCAACGCATGAAGCCAGGCTCAATTCTTATCAACGCTTCTCGTGGTACGGTAGTTGATATTCCTGCATTAGCACAAGCGTTAGAATCAAAGCATTTATCTGGTGCAGCGGTTGACGTATTCCCATCTGAACCTGGTGCAAATAACGATCCTAACGATCCGTTTGTATCTGAACTTATCAAGTTCGATAATGTGATATTAACGCCACATATCGGTGGTTCAACACAAGAAGCACAAGAAAATATTGGTTATGAAGTTGCAGGTAAATTGGCGAAATATTCAGATAACGGCTCTACATTATCTGCAGTTAACTTCCCTGAAGTATCGTTACCAAGCCATGGTGATGATGTAAACCGTTTACTGCATATTCATGAGAACCGACCAGGTATGATGAATAGCATCAACAAAGTGTTTACTGAAGAAAACATCAACGTGGCAGCACAATTTTTACGTACCTCTGGCAACGTAGGTTATGTTGTGATTGATATTACAACACAAACGAAGGCTCAAGCTGAGTTAGTGTTACAAAAGCTCAAAGCATTACCAGGAACAATCCGTGCTCGTATGCTTTACTAATTATTGATCTAATTATCAGTAATATCTTGAAGGCTCGGTATTTCGAGCCTTTCTTGTTTTTTAAACATTATTATTGCATTTGCTGTTTCCATAATTGGTAATAAAGTGTGTTATTTTCAAGTAAACCCACATGAGTTCCTTCTTCCAATACCCGTCCTTTGTCTATAACATAAATATAATCTGCATGTGCTAATGTATTGAGGCGATGTGCAATACTAATGACGGTTCTGTTTTGACAAATCTGAGGTAAACTTGCCAAAATCTGTGCTTCTGAGATGTAATCTAATGCTGATGTGGCTTCATCTAAAATAAGAATGCGTGGATTTGTTAGTAAAGCTCTTGCCAGTGCAATACGCTGGCGTTGCCCTCCTGATAAATTGGCACCTTTTTCTCCGACTTGAGTGTTAAATCTCAAAGGAAGTTGCTCAATAAAATCTAGAGCACCTGCAAGTTGGCATGCTTCTATTATCTCTTGTTCATTCGCATTGGGTTTTGATAAACGAATATTTTCGACAATAGATCCACTAAATAAAAAACTTTCTTGTAAAACGATACTGATACTTTGGCGCAAAGAGAGAGGATCAGCGATAGCTAAATCCATGCCGTCAATATAAATTTGTCCTTGTTGAGGAGTATAGAGTCGTTGAATTAAGCGTGTGATAGTACTTTTTCCTGAGCCTGAACGACCCGTGATACCAATAAATTGCCCAGCAGGAATAGAGAACGAGAGTGCTTCAAGAACATCTTGTGTATGATGGGTATAACGAAAATAGACATTTGAAAAATCAATACTACCTGTAATTTGGGGCACCGTGGCTAATCCATGATATTGGTGTTCTGTCGGCGCATTTAAAATTTCGCCAATACGGCGCAGAGAAATAGTGGTTTGCTGAAAATCTTGCCAGCATTGTGCTAAGCGTAAAATTGGTTGTGTTATATGCGCAATGAAGAGATTAAATGCAATAAGCTCACCTACCGTCATTTGTGTATTAATAATTAAATTAACACCATGCCACAGAATAATCGCTGTTGTGATTTTATGAATGATGAATATTACTTGTTGAGCTAATAAGGTTTTTTGGGTTGCTGAAAACCGTTTGTTAATATGCTCGGTGAGCTTATATTGCCATTTTTCGATAAAATAGCTTTCTGTTGCTGTAATTTTGATAGTTTCTATACCGCTAATTGCTTCGGTTAGTAGACTAGTATTATCAGCATTTGCTTGATATTCCTGCTCAACCCAATAACGGATCATTGGGCCAAGGATCAGCCAAAGTGTAAAATAAAGAATTAATGCACCTAACGTTATCCAAGTTAATGATGCTGAATAAGTAAACATTACAGAAAGAAACACAATAATAAAAATGAGGTCGAGCACTAACATCAATGCGGAACCAGTCATAAATTGACGAATGTGCGAAAGCTCTTGAATGCGTGCAATTATTTGACCTGATTGTCGTTGATTAAAAAAAGAACTCGGTAAGCGAATAAGATGCTGATAAATTTTTCCTGAAAAATCAGCACTAAATTGACAAGAAATAAATGTATACAATTTGTCTCGAAGAAAAAGATAAACAGGTTCAGTGATTGCAATTAAGAGCAATAAATAGCCCAGTAAATGTAAGTTTGATAAATTTCTTCCTGTTAATACCTTATCGATTAATGTTTCAAAAATTAAAGGGTTAACTAATGCGAAGAGCTGGCTACAGCATGATAAAATAAAAACCAATAAGAGTGATTTTTTTTGTTTTAAAATAGTAGAAATAAACCAAGTGATATTAAATTTATTCCATAATGGATTATGTTGTTTATTAATAAATAATGCTATATTTAGTTTTTGATTTTTATCTAATTCATATTCAATGGTAATATTATTTTTTATATCAAATATAATTAATAGTTTACTTCTTATTTCTTTTAAAATATACCATTTATTGTTTATTTCAATAAGAGTATTTATGAGGTGAGAGTTTTTATTTTCGTAGTCAAGGATATCAAATTTACATTTTAAATTAAGTAAGTGTGCAGCATCTAAAATATTCCATTTGTTAAATAAATTATCTTTGCCAATAAAATGGATGACATTTTCTTTTTTTATATTTCCATTGTTTTTTTTGGCAAAATAAATTAAACCATCAATAATAGAACAATGATATTGTTTTTCTTTTATTAAGTTAGTTTTATTTTTCATGGTGTTAAGTACCCGATTTTACTTTTCAGTCAGTGAATTATGTCGATAAACCTCTATTGGGCTTAAAACATAATCAATAACACGACGTTTATCCGTAATTATTTCGGCGACTAAAGACATACCGGGAGTAAGCTGATATTGCCGATTATTCTTTTCAATAGTTTGTGTATTTAATTTAATTGTAGCGGGATAAACTAAACCTAATTGTTCATGTTGAACAGAATCTTTAGCGATATTAATAATTTCTCCTTCAATTGTGCCATAACGTGTATAAGGAAAAGCATCTATTTTTATCATTGCTTTTTGCCCTATGTGAATAAAACCAATATCTCTATTTAGCAGATTAACCTCTGCAATATTCACTTGATTATCTGGTACGACTGTCATAACACTTTGAGCAGGTTGTAATACACTGCCGAGTGTATAAACAGAAACTTGTTGTATCGTTCCAGTGATAGGTGAACGTATTGTTTTGAGTTGCTGTCGTTTTTGGAGGTGATTAAGGTTTTGAGCATAAATTAATAGCTCATTTTCATACTGTTTATATTTATCATGCCATTCTAATTTTTTCTTTTTTTCTAGTTGATTTAATTTTTTATTTAATTGTTTTTTTTGGCTTTTAATAATATGATATTCTGCGTTTTTTATTGTGATTGAACGATTTATTTCTAATAGTTCCTTCTCACTTTCAAGATATTCCATTTTGCTAATTGTTTTTTTATTGTAAAGTTCCTTTCTAATAATAAATCGGTTTTTTATATTTGCTTGTATGTTTTTTAATGATAATAAATCATTATAGATTAGTGATTGGTTTCTATTATTTATTTCAATTTCAGTTTCTAATACTTTTATATTACTATCGAATTCATCTTTTTCTTTTTGATAGCTTAATAAAATTGTTTTTTTTGTTTTATCATCTAATTTGTTAAAATGATAAAGGCTTTGAGGTGATGCTTCTTGGCTCAAAGCTTGATAGCGAATTTTAAGTAAGAGTAAATTGTCTCTTTTCTTTCTTATTCCCTCCATTTCTTCATCAACTCCCAATATATCAAGTGTTAATAAAGCATCACCTTGATTAACTTTTTGCCCATCTTTTACATGAAGAATGGCTAGTCGGCTAGGTTCATGGATTTGAATTATTTGAGAACGTCCTGTGACGACAAGTTTACCAACTGCGGGGGATTGTACATCTAATTTTCCGTAATAAACCCACAGAATAAAGGCAATAATACTGAGTGAAATGGTAGATGCAATATAACGACTATAAGGCGTTAATGGTTTTTCAATAAGAGCTATATGATTAGGGTAAAAATCATAATGGAAAGACTTTTTATTACGTTGAAAAATAGTCAGTAATAGCCGTTTTATGTTTAATTTCATGCTCAACATCCTTGTTGAATTTGCCACAGTTTAGTGTAATAGCCGTTATTTTTAATTAAAGTTTCATGTTTTCCTTGCTCCACAATTTGCCCCTTATTTAATACAACAATACGATGACAATTTCGTATGGTTGAAAGGCGATGGGCAATGATAATGACAGTTTTATTTTGTGTAATAAGTGGAAGGTTGTTTTGAATAATCGCTTGAGAATCATCATCTAAAGCACTGGTCGCTTCATCAAAGATCAATATCTTAGGTGATGTTAATAAGGCTCTTGCAATAGCAATACGCTGGCGTTGCCCTCCTGATAAGGAGGTTCCACCTTCTGTGATCAAAGTGTCATACCCCAACGGTAATTTTAAAATAAATTCATGAGCGCCTGCTATTTGGGCGACTTCAATAACCTCATCTAAAGAAGCGTGTGGTTGCATCAGTTTAATATTGTCAAAAATCGTCAAATGAAATAAAAAGTTTTCTTGTAGTACAAAACCAATTTGTTGACGCACACTATTTAAATGTAGTTGTGGCAGTGGAATATTATCGAGTTTTATACAGCCTAATTGTGGCGTATAAAGACCAGAAATCAGTCGTGCTAAGGTACTTTTTCCTGAGCCTGATGTGCCTACAATGCCAATAATTTCATGTTTTTTAATCTGTAATGAAATATTACGTAAAATAGGTGGCGTATTGTTTTGATAGTAAAAACTCACGTTATCAAAAGTAACTTCACCTTGAAGTTTGGTGTTTGATTTTGTGACATTTTGCTCATTAGGTAGATTAAGAATATCTTGTAAATTATAAATAGCTGTTTTTGTTCTAATGTATTTACCCCAAACATCAATAGCTATCGCTAAAGGTTGTAAGCAATAGCCTAGTAGCATCATAAAGGCAATCAGTTGACCGATTGTCATTGAATGTGAAATCACTTCATAAGCACCTAGCCATAACAGTAATGCTGTTGTTGTTTTATTGATAAATAGCACAATAAAACGAGAGCGCGAGTCGATATCCTGAAGTGTTAAATGTTTACAAGTAAGTTGATGAATTTGTCTATGCCATTGTTGTGTAAATCGAGGCTCAAGAGATAGGCTTTTAATGGTTTCTATACCACTTAAACTTTCGGTAAGAAATGCCGTATTGGTCGCCATTTTTTGATAAAGCTGTTGAACAGCTAATTCTATTTTTGGTGCAAGCAACTTAGCTAAAATAAAATAAAGAGGAATTGTTGCTATAAAAAATAATGTTAGTTTTATCGATAAAATCGTCATGACAAAAATAAATATAAAGATAAAAGAAAAATCGATAATTAACATTAATAATGTATTGGTGATAAAATCTCTAATAATATCTAATTCTTTTACTCGACTGACAATCGAGCCTGTTTGTCGTGATTTAAAATAACTTATCGGTAAATTTAATAAATGTTTGGCCATTTTTAAACTTAGGGTTGCATCAATTTTATTTGCAGTATGATGATACATGTATTCTCTAATTCCTTTTAATATTCCTTCTGAAATAGCCATAAAGATTAATCCAATAACTAACACATCAAGGGTTGATAATGCTTGATGTATGATCACTTTATCCATAATAATTTGTGTAAATAAAGGTGTAGCTAAAGATAATAATTGTAAGATTAATGAATAGAAAAAAATACGATAAAAAACGGCTCTGTATCGTATAAAAACAGGAAAAAACCAAGATATATCAAATTGATGTTGTTTTCTGAAATCAAAATAATAAGCATGTTCTATGCTTTTCTGTATTATTTTATCTCTATTGATTTTTTCTACTTGATGAGTTTGATAATTATAAATAAGAAAATAATTATCATTTTGTTTTAATAATATAAAAAAATGTTTATTTTTATCTATAAAGATAATTTTATGATTAATGTTTTTCTTAAGTAAAAATAATGAGTCTGTTTTTTTTAATTTAAATTTAAATTCTTTTTCTAAAAAATTTATAGTGCAATTATTTTTTATTTTTATTTCTTTATTTTTAGTTAGGTTGATAATAATATTAATACATTTTATAAGGGGGGTGTCTTTTTTGCGTTTCATTTAAATAAACATACCTTTGGATTGACTGGAAATATAAAAAGGTATTTAAATTTTTTTCTAAGATAAAAAAATATAAAAAAACACAGATAATTATTCGATATTTAAGGCGGGTTGTTCAGAATATTAAAAGTGCCATATTTTTTCTGGGGTAATGATTTCAGGTAATGGGACATCCCAATTTGCGATAGGCAGATGTTCAACTTGCTGGCAAGTATGGGCAAGCCCTATTGGATAAAATGATTTTTGTTGCCAGTTTTCTAACGTTCTATCGTAAAAACCGCCTCCCATACCTAATCGTTGGCCTTGAGCATCAAAAGCCACTAGCGGTGTAAAAATAATATCAATCTCAGAGGGAGGAATAACCGCGTTGACATTTAAAGGTGGCTCAGAAATAGCAAAGCGATTTTTTACTAAAACAGTGGTTGGTGTATAACGCAAAAAGAGAAGGTGGTAGCGATGAAAAGGGTGTAATACGGGCAAACAAATCTGTTTCTCCAATGCCCATAATTGTGAAATTAAATATGATGTATCAATTTCACCGTCAAAAGAGAGAAATAAAGCAAGGGTATGTGCTTGTTGGATTTTAGGATGACTAAGGACGCGTTCACATAATTGATGCGCAGCTTGCTGTTGCTGTTGTGATGTGAGTAAACGTCGTTTTTGGCGAATCGTTTTACGTATTTCATCTCTTTGCTGAAATAGTGAAGTATGGGGCATCATCAATCCATCAAAACTCGGTTGGTATTAACTGAATAATATCATTCTAATCAATTTATCACACTTTAGAGGTAAAAAAGTGATAAGGTTGAAGAACTGAGGACGAAGAGGCATAAAAAAAGTTCTAAACATTAAGTATTTATAAAATACCTAGCATTTAGAACTTTAGTAGAGGTCTCCAAGATGCCGCCGTAGGCTGTAACCCTTGAACCCATGGTCCAAGGTGAACATAGTGTTGTTACCATTAGGCTGCCTGAACGAATCAGGTATGCTCACAAGTAACAGATCACCACATTCTATGTGTTTCGAATATCGGCTCAGGGGACTGGCCCACTGGCAAACATCTCAGAGAAATTTGGTGGATGCTGTTAAGCACCTTATCTATGAACTATTGTATTATTTTAATTGTAGAAAGCAACCTATTATCTGTGAATTTCGTGGCGTACGCATGCTTTCTGAACAAATCTACTTCGCAGTTGAAAAAGTGCGATCATGGTGCTTGCCTTGATCGTGTAAAGCTTGTTCAATAGATTGTTGTAGCATTTTTATCTTCTCTTCCATGTTGTAGGCATAGTCTCTGGTTTTTAACTTTTCTTCTGCCAACTCATGACTCATATTTAATGCCACGATAAAAATTAAGTGCTCTGTATTGGAAACACCACTGCGTTCTTTGAGATCTTGTAATCGTTGTTCAAGTTCAGCAGCAGAAGCCAGTAAAGCATCTTTTTGTTCTGGTGGGCAATTGACACGTAATGATCGCCCAAAAATTTGAAGTTCAACGGGTTGTGCGGACATGATTCCTTCCTGACATAAAATCTGTGCTACGTGTTGAGTAGTGTATACGGTTATAACGCTGTATTAAACGCTATTACTACAAAAATTCCAATGATTAACATGGCTTAACTGGTACAGCGACTTCTATTGATGGTAGCATATCTTGAACTATTCCCCTAAATGCGACGTTTATTCTTATGTCAAAACAAAACACATTACCGAATTATCAATCTATTGATGTCTTATTACAGCAACATACTGTGCCTTTAACGGCAGCCGAAATGCATGGATTGATTACAGGGTTTATTTGCGGTGCTGTGCGTGATAGCAGTTGGAAAACCTTACTACATGATTTAACGAATGAAGGTTTAGCTTTCCCTAAAACGTTATCAGACCCTCTTGAAGCGCTTTATCACATTACTTACGAACAACTTGATGACAGTGTATTTAACTTTTCATTGTTAGTCCCTGACGAATCTGAATCCGTTTTTTCAAGAGCAGATGCCCTTGCTGGATGGGTGAATCATTTTCTTTTAGGTTTGGGTGTTGCACAACCTAAGCTATCTGAGCATAAAGAGTTGACTGAAGTTATCACCGATTTGCGTAATATTGGTGCGCTAGGTTATGAAGAAGATGAAAACCAAGAAGAACTAGAAGATGCGCTTGAAGAAGTCAGCGAATATGTAAAAGTGTCTGTTCAACTTTGTTATATCACTTTTGTCGCACCAAAAGACAAAGGAAGTAATGAACAAAATGAGCAACGTATACTACATTAATGACATTATTCATTAGACAATCATAAAGATAAACGAAAGACAGGAGTGGGTATGAATAAGCAAGAATTTTTATCCCGTCGTCAGGCATTATTAGCACAAATGAAGCCTGCGAGTGCAGCTATCTTTTTTGCTGCACCACCAGCGCAACGTAATGCTGATAGTGAGTATCCTTATCGCCAGCATAGTGATTTCCTTTATCTAACCGGTTTTAGTGAGCCTGAAGCGCTTCTCGTGCTGATTAAAAGTGATGAAACACATAATCATAGTGTGCTCTTTAATCGCGTAAGAGATTTAACGGCTGAAATCTGGTTTGGCCGTCGACTTGGACAAGAAGCTGCACCTGAAAAACTAGGTGTTGATAAGGCTCTTCCTTATGAAGATGTTGGTGAGCAACTTTACCAATTATTAAACGGGTTAGATGTTGTTTATCATGCTCAGGGCGAATATGCATTTGCTGATGAAATCGTTTTTAATGCATTAGAAACGTTAAGAAAAGGCTCTCGTCGGAATTTAAAAGCACCTCAAACTATTATTGATTGGCGTCCTCTTGTTCATGAACAACGTTTGTTTAAATCTGACTTTGAACTTGAATTATTGCGTAAAGCAGGGAAAATTACAGCATTAGCACATACACGTGCGATGCAAAAATGTCAGCCGGGTATGTATGAATATCAACTTCAAGGTGAAATTGAGCATGAATTTGTTTCTCATGGTGCCCGTTTCCCTTCGTATAACAGTATTGTAGGTAGTGGTGAAAATGGTTGTATTTTGCACTATACCGAAAATGAAACCAAAATGCGCGATGGGGATTTAGTACTCATTGATGCAGGATGTGAATATGAAGGTTATGCAGGTGATATCACCCGAACTTTTCCTGTGAATGGGAAATTTAGCCGTCAACAACGTGAAATTTATGACATTGTCTTAAAATCTATCAATGTGTCTTTGGAATTGTATAAACCGGGGACAAGCATCAAAGAAGTCACTGAGCATGTCGTGTATATCATGGTCGAAGGACTGGTTAAACTGGGCATTATGCACGGTGAAATCGAACATCTTATTGAAACAAAAGCCTATCAGCGTTTCTTTATGCATAGCCTAAGCCACTGGTTAGGCCTTGATGTTCATGATGTTGGACATTATGGCGCAGACCGTGACCGCATTTTAGAACCAGGCATGGTACTGACTATCGAACCAGGACTGTATATCGCGCCAGATGCCGATGTGCCACAAGAGTATCGTGGTATTGGTATTCGTATTGAAGATGACATTGTGATTACGGAAACTGGTAACGAAAACTTAACGGCATCTGTCGTCAAAGATCCTGATGAAATTGAAGCTCTGATGGCAGGAAAAATTTAAGGCTAAAATCAGCATGAATGTGATTATTGTGGGTGGTGGAATGGCGGGTGCAACATTAGCACTGGCACTTTCTGCATTAAACAAAGGCAATATTTCAATTTCGTTAATTGAAGCAAGAGAGCCTGATCATGGGCATCCTGGATTTGATGCAAGAGCGATTGCATTAGCCCATGGAACAGCAAAGCGTTTATCACAGATTGGGCTTTGGTCAATATTAAAACCTTTTGTTACTCCCATTAATCATGTTCATGTCTCAGATAGAGGCCACAGTGGTTTTGTTAATATTTATGCACAAGACTATGATATATCCGCACTGGGTTATGTGATTGAGTTGCATGACGCTGGAAGGCAACTTTTTGCTAAATTAAAAAAACAATCTAATATCACGCTTTATTGCCCCACTAAAGTTGAACACGTTCAACGTAATATAGACTGCGTTGAGGTTACACTTGATAATGGTACGCAATTAACGGGGAATTTACTGATTGCTGCGGATGGTACTAACTCGCCAATTGGTCATCAATGCCATATTCAATGGCAACGTGAGCCTTATCATCAAGTTGCCGTGATTGCTAATGTCAAAACAGAAATAGACCCAGAGGGAAAAGCCTTTGAGCGTTTTACGGAGTTTGGCCCATTAGCAATGTTACCGATGAGTGAAGGGCGTAGTTCATTAGTGTGGTGTCACCCCATTGATAAATGGGATGAAATTTCACAGTGGAATGATGAAACGACCATTGCACATTTACAGCGTGATTTTGGCTGGCGGTTAGGAAAAATAGAGCATATCGGTAAACGGAATTGCTATCCTTTAGCACTGCAAAAAGCCAATCAAATTATTAGCCATCGTTTAGCCTTAGTGGGCAATGCATCACAAACACTCCATCCTATTGCAGGACAAGGTTTTAACCTCGGTTTACGCGATGTGATGACGTTGGCAAATACGATTACTCAAGCGATTAATACCGATAAAGATATTGGTAGTTATCGAGTGCTCTCTCAATATCAGCAACTTCGCCAACAAGATAGAGAAAAAACCATTTCCATTACAGATGGATTGGTGAAAGTGTTTGCTAATCGTTGTGTGCCACTGGTTGTTTCTCGCAACTTAGGGTTAATGACGATGGAATTGCTCCCAATGATGAGAAATAAATTGGCGCATCAAACACTGGGCTGGACAGACTAGAGCGTGTTGATCTTTGGTAGTCAATTTTAAATCGGACCTATACAGCTGTTTTTAATGCCTATTTTTATTTTAAGTGGTCATTGTTAATATCAATCAACACCTAAAATAGTAAATAGTTTGCTTTATAAATTTTTTTTGTTGTAAAAATAAGCAGAAAAGAACAGCACGCTCTAAAATAATCGCTTTTTAGGATATTTTATTATGAAATCATTTGATGTTGTTATTGCTGGTGGTGGAATGGTTGGGCTTGCATTAGCCAGCGGATTACACGGGTGTGGATTACGTATAGCGATAATAGAAAATCACCCAGTAACAAAACATTTTCACCCGCAAGATGATTTTTCATTACGGGTATCCGCTATTAATACTGCCAGTGAAATGTTGCTGAAAAAATTAGGTGTTTGGGAAAATCTAATTGCTTTACGAGCAACGCCTTACCAAGGTATGGAAGTCTGGGATCAAGATAGTTTTGGTCGAATTGAATTTTCAGCACAAAAAGAAGGATTCAGCCATTTAGGCTCTATCATCGAAAATAACCTTATTCGAGAGGTATTGTGGCAAAAATGCGAAAGCCACAGTGATATTACCTTCTATTCATCGACACAAATTGAACGTGTTGTTTGGGGGGAAAATGATGCATTTATTACACTTAGTGATGGTGAAATGTTAACAGCGAGATTGGTCGTAGGCGCTGATGGCGCAAATTCATGGTTACGCAAACATGCTGATATTCCGCTGACTTTTTGGGACTATGAACATCATGCATTAGTCGCCACTATTCGTACTGAACAACCCCACGATAATGTTGCTCGCCAAGTCTTTCATGGTGAGGGTATTTTGGCATTTCTACCTCTTTCTGATCCTCATACTTGCTCTATTGTTTGGTCTTTACCAAGCCACCTTGCCGAAAGCTACAAAAATGCAGATAAAACCTTATTTGAGCGTACATTAGGTGTAACCTTTGATATGCGTTTAGGCCAATGTGAATTACTCAGTGATCGTATGACAATACCGCTAATTGGTCGTTATGCGCGTCAATTTGCCGCCCCTCGTTTAGCGTTATTAGGTGATGCTGCACATACAATTCATCCTTTAGCTGGGCAAGGTGTCAATCTAGGTTTTATGGATGTCGCTGAACTTATCGGTGAAATAAGACGCTTAAAAGCAGAAGGGAAAGATTTTGGTGAGTATCTCTATTTGAGACGATTTGAGCGTCGTCGCAAACATGCGGCTGCGATAATGTTGGCTAGTATGCAAGGATTTCGCGAACTTTTTGCAGGCAACAATCCTGTCAAAAAATGGGTTCGCGACATTGGCCTTTCGTTAGCGGATAGTTTACCGGGCGTAAAACCGAAGTTACTCGAACAAGCAATGGGGCTTTCTGATTTACCCGAATGGCTAAGTGACAAAAATTTCGCTTCAGTTGAAAAAATCTAATTCCTCTCTTATTTCACATTACTTTTATTTATATCTGACTGAAGAAATAGAACTAAAAAAATCTATTTTTTCAGTCTATTCTTTGTACTAATCCCTTTTTTACAGCAATTACTCGTTAAAAATGAGCGCTGATACGCATAATTGCAATCATTAGTTCTGCATACTCATATCTCTCTATTATGATTGAGAGACACAATACCCTATTTTAACTTATGGTTTATTTTTTCTCACAATGCTAAGTTCAAGGGGATGGTATCGTTTGCGTTGTACGTTAATTGCTCGTATTTGTTAAATCCATGTTTAAAAATAAACTTAAGCTCGTGATTAACACGCTGATTTTGAATCAAGTTTAATTTTATATTTAACAAATTGCGTTCTCTGAATAATCTAAAGTAAAAGTAGAAAGAGGGAAGAATGGCAAAACAGACTCCGTTGTATGATGAGCACGTAGCCTGCGGTGCTCGTATGGTCGATTTTCATGGTTGGATGATGCCGTTGCATTATGGCTCTCAAATAGATGAACATCATATTGTACGTCGTGATGCTGGTATGTTTGATGTTTCTCATATGACCATTGTTGACTTACATGGCTCACAAGTTAAAGATTTTCTACGTTATTTATTAGCGAATGATATCGCTAAACTCACCGAAAAAGGTAAGGCGCTTTATACCGGTATGCTTAATGCGTCAGGTGGTGTAATTGATGACCTTATCGTCTATTACTTTGATGACTCTTTTTATCGCCTTGTGGTGAATTCCGCGACTCGTGAAAAAGATCTGGCATGGATTGAGCAACATGCTTCAGATTACGTGGTTGATATTACTGTTCGCGATGACTTGGCATTAATCGCTGTTCAAGGCCCTCATGCACAAGAAAAGGTTCAAAGTCTATTAACTCAACAGCAACGCCAAGTTGTTTCTGCTATGAAACCTTTTTATGGCATAGAGCTTGATGACTTGTTTATCGCAACGACTGGCTATACTGGTGAAGCGGGCTATGAAATTGCGATGCCAAAAGAGCAAGCGGTCGATTTCTGGAAAAAATTATTAGCGGTGGGGGTTAAACCTGCCGGGTTAGGTGCAAGAGATACATTACGCCTAGAGGCTGGAATGAATCTTTACAGCCAAGAGATGGATGAAACCATTAATCCGCTTGAGGCAAATATGGGATGGACGATTGCATGGGCACCTGAAGATCGTCAATTTATTGGTCGAGAAGCATTAGAAAAATTACGCGCAACAGGCACAGATAAACTTGTTGGCCTTGTTATGCGAGAGAAAGGTGTGCTACGTGCAGGTACTGCCGTACACTTTACTGATGATTTGGGTGAATTAAGAGAAGGTGTGATTACAAGTGGTACTTTTTCGCCCACATTAGGCTTTAGTATTGCATTAGCAAGAGTTCCCGCAGGTATTAAAGATAGCGCAATTGTATTAATGCGTAATCGTGAAATGCCAGTAGAAGTGGTTAAACCTGGATTCGTTCGTTCAGGTAAAGCATTGGTATAACACGCACAATTATTTTAAATGGAGAGTAAGGTCAATGAGTCAAATACCAAGTGAATTAAAATACGCGCAGTCTCATGAGTGGATCCGTTCTGAAGGTAATGGTGAATACACAATTGGTATTACTGAACATGCACAAGAACTGTTAGGTGATATGGTGTTTGTTGATTTGCCTGATGTGGGTCGAGAAGTGACCGCTGGTGATGATTGTGCGGTTGCTGAATCTGTAAAAGCAGCATCAGATATTTATGCACCATTATCGGGTGAGATTATCGCAGTAAATGAAGAATTAGAGGGGTCCCCAGAGCTGGTAAACAGCGCACCTTACGGGGAGGGTTGGCTATTTCGCATAAAAGCAAATAATGAAAGCGAATTAGATGGCCTACTTGATGCTGCTGGTTATCAAGAATTGGTAGATAGCGAAGAGTAAAACGAGCGCCCCGTCAAACCATGCCGGGGCGTTTTTATTTGTTAGCTTGTTATCTATTGCTATTACTACGTTTTTTAAGCCGTGGCTATTACCTATCCATTCATCGTGAATTCAGGAAATTACTTGCAATGACACAGACTTTAAAATCAGTTAGAGTATCGTGATGAATTTATTCGTCGCCATATTGGTTCATCACCAGAACAGATTAAAGAGATGCTCAGTGCTGTTGGCGTCTCCTCATTAAATGAATTAACCCAAAAAATTGTTCCGGATAATATTCAACTAGATACTCCACCCAATGTGGGGGAAGGAGCAACAGAGCAAGAAGCTTTGGCTGAACTAAAAGCCATAGCCAGCCAAAATAAGCGTTTTACCTCTTATATTGGTATGGGGTATGCGCCTTCTGTATTACCTCCGGTGATTTTGCGTAATTTATTAGAAAATCCGGGTTGGTATACCGCTTATACACCGTATCAGCCAGAAGTGTCTCAAGGTCGCCTTGAATCACTGCTGAATTTCCAACAAGTCACTATTGATTATACGGGAATGGATCTTGCTTCTGCATCGTTACTCGATGAAGCAACAGCTGCAGCTGAAGCAATGGCGATGGCAAAACGTGTAAGCAAACTAAAAAAACGCAGATCGTTTCTTTGTCGCTGATGATATTCATCCCCAAACCTTAGATGTAGTAAAAACACGCGCCGATACTTTTGGTTTTGAAGTGATCGTTGATAAAGCAGAAAAAGTATTAGAGCTTGAAGGTGTTTTTGGTGTGCTATTACAACAAGTTGGCACAACAGGTGAAGTTCATGATTACAGTAAGTTATTGGTTGCACTGAAAGAGCGCAAAATCATTACTAGTGTTGCTGCCGATTTAATGGCGCTGGTAGTATTAACAGCGCCGGGTCATCAGGGTGCTGATATTGTATTAGGTTCAGCACAACGTTTTGGTGTACCGATGGGATATGGTGGCCCTCATGCGGCATTCTTTGCTTGTCGTGATGAATATAAACGCGCAATGCCAGGTCGCATCATTGGAGTGTCTCGTGACGCAGCGGGTAATCGTGCATTACGTATGGCAATGCAAACGCGTGAACAACATATTCGACGTGAAAAAGCTAACTCTAATATTTGTACATCTCAAGTTTTACTTGCCAATATTGCTGCTATGTATGCGGTTTACCATGGGCCTGAAGGGTTAAAAACCATCGCTCAACGAATCCATCGTTTAACAGATATTTTAGCGGTCGGTTTAAAGCAAAATGGTATGGCATTACGTCATCAAACTTGGTTTGATACCTTAACGGTTGAAACAGCAGATAAAGCAACAGTTTTACAACGTGCTAAAGATGCTGAAATTAACTTACGTACTGATATTGTGGGCGCGGTTGGTATCACATTAAGTGAGATCACAACGCGTGAAGACGTATTAAAGCTTATTGAGATCATCAGTGGTAAAGCATTAGTGGGTGATATTAATGCACTCGATAAACAAATCGCTTCATCATCAACATCTATTCCCGTATCAATGTTACGTAAAGACACTGTGCTAACACATGAAAATTTTCATCAATATCACAGTGAAACAGAAATGATGCGTTATATGCATCGTTTAGAAAATAAAGATTTAGCCTTAAATCAAGCGATGATCCCATTAGGTTCATGTACCATGAAACTTAATGCTGCCGCTGAAATGATCCCAATTACATGGCCTGAATTTACAGAGTTACATCCATTCTGCCCAGCCTATCAAGCGAAAGGTTATCAAGTGATGATTGGGCAACTATCCAGTTGGCTTGCTGCATTAACGGGTTATGATGAGATGTGTATGCAACCAAACTCAGGTGCCCAAGGTGAATACGCTGGGCTGTTAGCTATCCGTCGTTATCACCAAAGTCGTGGTGAAGATGCTCGTCATATCTGTTTAATTCCAAGCTCCGCACACGGGACTAACCCGGCCTCTGCTCATATGGCAGGAATGACGGTGGTGGTGGTTGGTTGTGATGATAACGGCAATATCGATATTGCCGATTTAAAAGCTAAAGCAGAAAAACATCAAGCGGAACTCTCTTGTGTAATGGTGACATACCCATCAACACATGGTGTTTACGAAGAAGGTATTCGTGAAGTTTGTGAAATCATTCATCAATATGGTGGACAAGTTTATCTTGATGGCGCCAATATGAATGCGCAAGTAGGGATAACAACACCAGGCTTTATTGGTTCTGATGTCTCTCACTTAAATTTACATAAAACCTTCTGTATTCCTCATGGTGGTGGTGGGCCAGGTATGGGACCTATTGGTGTGAAATCACACTTAGCGCCGTTTGTACCAGGTCATTCTGTTGTTGAAATGGAGAATGTCACTACACAAGGCGCTGTTTCTGCGGCCCAGTTTGGTAGTGCTTCAATATTACCCATTAGTTGGATGTATATTCGTATGATGGGTGCGCAAGGGCTTAAAAAAGCAAGTCAAGTGGCAATCTTAAATGCGAATTATATTGCACAGCGCTTGAAAGATGATTATGACATTCTTTACGCAGGGGCCGATGGCTATGTTGCCCATGAATGTATTATCGACATTCGCCCATTAAAAGCGAATTACGGTATTAGTGAGATGGATGTGGCTAAGCGTTTAATTGACTATGGGTTCCACGCACCGACGATGTCATTCCCTGTTGCGGGTACATTAATGATTGAACCTACAGAGTCTGAAAGTAAAGTTGAAATTGATCGCTTTATTGAAGCTCTGCTTTCTATTCGTGCTGAAATTGCGCAGGTAGATAACGGCGTATGGCCAATTGACGATAACCCATTAGTTAATGCGCCTCATACACAATATGAATTAGTGCAAGAGTGGTCACATAGTTATAGCCGTGAATGTGCGGTATTCCCAAGTGAAGCAACGAAACAAAGCAAATATTGGCCAGCGGTTAAACGCCTTGATGATGTGTATGGCGACCGTCATTTACATTGTTCATGTGCGCCAGTGAGTGACTATGAATAAGCTTTAATCTAGCCATATTCTTAAATTTAAATACCGAGGGCTAAGTTAACCTTCGGTATTTTTTTATGTGCAGTATTTTATACAATATTGACTAAATTACTTCAGCCAGCCTTTTTTTTGCGCCTCTAATAATTGAGGGTAGAGATATTGCCAAAATTCTGGCCACTGTTTTTCAATAAACAGATTGCGTGCCAACACTTGTTCTAAGCGGATATTATTTTCAACCCAACTTTGACCTTCATTGTGTAGATTCATCAACATTGGCATAGTGCGATCAAGAATATTAGCAAACTGAGATTCTGGTGTTTCAGCCGCATCATATTCCAACCATAAATTAAGGAAATATTCACTTTGTGGAGACGGCAATAACGCAAAAATACGCCTTGCCGCTTTTTGCTCGTGTTCTTTGATTGCTTCGCGTGCAGCTACGTCATACACCATAACGTCACCAGCATCGATCTCAACGATATCGTGGACTAACGCTAATTGAATAGCACGTCCCATATCAATGTCGCCCGCATAAGGTTGGAAGCTCATAGCGGCAACGGCAAAATGCCAGCTATGTTCTGCTGTATTTTCAGAACGACTATTGTCTAATACATTATTTTTACGATAAACACGCTTAAGTTTATCTAATTCCATAATGAAATTGATCGTCTCTGAAAAGGGGCCAAAAGCCCCATTAGGTTGTTGTGTCATAAACATCCATTCTGATTTAAATAAGCGTTACTCTTCTTCTAAAGAGTAAGGGAGAGGTTTAATGGATAAGCGGCTGGTGTTATCGCCTTGAACACGAAATACACTATCCGTTTCCATATCGTTATTCATAATAACTTCGGCAAGAATAGTATTATCAGCCATACGTACAGCACTTAATACAGTGCCTGTTTTACGCCATTTATCTTCACCTAGTTGCCACTCAATGCTACCACCAATTTCGGGTAATTCAGTGCCACCGCCTGATAATAGATACATAGCACGTTTATTGGCACCTCTGAATTTTGCACGAGAAACCATTTCTTGCCCGGTATAACAGCCTTTTTTAAAGCAAATACTCAGTGGTAATGCTTGTAGGTTTGTTGCTTGAGGTAAGAATTGTTCAATATTTGGGGTATCAATAATAGGGTATCCAGCCTCAATATCTAATGCTAACCATTGTTCACTATTGCGCGTTTCTGCTTTTAAGGTTGTAGCTAAATTTTTTGCTGTTTCTTCGTCAGTGACAATTAAAAAACGTTCAGCAGGCAAAGGTAATTGAAGAATATAAGTATTGTCGTGATAAATGACTTCATTCGCTTTGCGAGGAATATTAGGGAAATAGTCAGCTAAAGCCTGAGCTGCGCCTTGTCCTGCTAATCCTAATAATACGGCTTGCGTATTTTCAGCTAAAGTTATTTTTGAAAATACGGCGTATTTCTTTAATTCAGTCAGTTGTTTTTGTGCGACATTCTTACGCAAAATATAAGCAAAACCGTCTTGCATATGGAAAAAACGTAATGTGCTCCACATTTTTCCTTTTGCTTCACAGTGTGCCGATAGCGTATGTGTGGTTACAGGAAGTGCTGTAATATCGGTTGTTAATTGGCCTTGTAGATATTTTTCACTATCAGCACCGGTTGCTGTTATCAGTGACCATTCATCTAAAGAAACCAGTGTTAACGGTAAATTGATTGCCGTATGAGGGCGTTTAGCTTGAGTCGAATTTTGAGTCATGATGTCACCAGCGATTAAATTAATCAGATACATCAGTTATGGTAAAAGAGTCACAAGACAATGCAAGTCATTATTATTTATAACGCACAGAAAATGAATCTGATAAATGACAAATAAACAGGTGTTCAACATGTTATCTATGAGACGAACCCTGCAAACTGTGATCATTTTGATGTTAAAAATTCTGTGATAAGACTATCATCAAAGGCAGGAAGAAATCGTCGTGTTTCTTGATTTGAACAATGTAAAGAGCAGAGTATGACTATCGATATAGAGAATAAAGCACGAATTAACTGGGCATGTCGTCGTGGAATGCGCGAGCTAGATATTTCTATCATGCCTTTTTTCGAAAATGAGTACGATACGTTATCTGATAATGATAAAGCGCTTTTTGTTCGTTTACTCGAATGTGCAGATCCTGATTTATTTAACTGGCTAATGAACCATGGTCGCCCCGATGATGAATCGCTCTATTATATGGTGAAATTAATTCAAGAGCGTAATCGGGCAAGAATGGCAGAGATCGTTGATAAATATTAATAAAAAAGTATGAGATTAGCGATAGACTAATAATAATTTTGATTGATTATGAGTAACGCTTTTATTATCTAATAAAGGCGTTTATATTTCTATATAAAAATGAATGATATTAATCAAACTCTAAAATTTGATGAAATAAAGAACGAATTTGCGACAGAAATGCGTGTTATCTCTATAAATGATGATTTAAATGTTCTTTTCTCACCTATTATCTTCTGAGTATTTAAATTAATTAGGTATGCTGATTTTATTAAAACAGCAATTAAAGAAGAATAAATATTACGTATTTATTATTAAATTGTTTTTTGATTAAGTATAAAATAGCCAAAAGTAATAAAAAATTAAATCAAAAATAGAGATAAATCATTTGCAAGGTTGAGAAAGAAGTTACATTATAAATAGGTTATTTTTAACATTATTTATATTGATATAAAACTAAAACAGGGGTTAATATAACTCGTGATATTATGGAAATCGCATCTTACAGTGTCATGGTTTACACAACTCTTTTCAACGGCAATTTATGTTGCTTTCGAAATAGGCTTACTGCTTTATCCATGGCCTCCTGATTTTATTTATATTTGGGTACCTTTGTTATTGCTTTTTGATCGGTGGGTGGTATCTTACACAAAAAAATATTAGTCGAATCAAAGGTGATTTTATTTTACTAAACGGCAATCGAGTGCAATGGAAGCTTCATGAGTGGCAAATAACAAAACGCCCTTGGATTAGTCGCTTTGGAACTCGAATAACCCTGACTTCTATTTTGAATAAAAAACAAATCACGCTATGGGTTGCTTTTGATAGTATGAGCGAAAATGAATGGCGTAATTTTTCACAACTATTAATGCAATACCCAGATATTTAATTTCTGGGCATTATCTTTATAAGTTTTCTTCTATTTCACGTAAAATTTGCATACACCATTGGGATATACGCTCATCAGTTTCTTCAAATTGATTAACGTCATCTAATGCAAGTCCTACAAAATGATTACCATCATCTGATAATGGTTTTGGACTAACAAACTCATACCCATCAACAGGCCAAAATCCAATAAATCTCACGCCACTTGGTAATAAATGATGGTAAAGCATACCTAGTGCATCAAGAAACCATTCGCTGTAATCGACTTGATCGCCCATTCCATACATTGCAATAAGTTTATTTTTAAATTTAATGTTGGCAAAGTATCCCAAATATTGAGCCAGTCTTCTTGAATTTCGCCAAAAATCCCAAGTGGGAATACCTAAAATAAGAATGTCGTATTGCTCCATAAGCGTGATATCACACTCTTGAACATTATGAAGATCAACGAACTCTTCACCGAGAATATCACGAATTTTTTCTGCTGCCATTTCGGTGTAACAAGTGCTAGAACCGTAAAATAGACCAATTTTCATAAAGATTTTTAGGATATTTTTGCCAATAAAGGTCACTATTGTATCAGAAAAAAAGTTTTATAAGGCATAATGTAAAGGCAATAAACTAAAGAGCAGGAGAGTAAGGCTGTGTCACAAACCAAATTATCGACAAAAAAAAACAACGCAGACTCATGAAGATACAGATATTATCATTGAGCAATTTCTCGACAATATTTGGTTAGAACAAGGATTATCAGCCAATACACTCAGTTCTTATCGTTTAGATTTACAAGCATTAGGTCAATGGCTTATACATCATCAATTGGATTGGGTATCAGTGACTACGTTGGATTTACAATCCTTTCTCGCGACACGTTTAGATGAAGGTTATAAAGCCAGTAGTGCGGCTCGTTTACTCAGTACGATGCGTCGATTATTTCAATATCTTTATCGTGAAAAATTACGCTTAGATGATCCTAGTGCATTACTCTCAACGCCAAAACTGCCAAAACGTTTACCTAAAGATTTAAGCGAACGGCAAGTGGATGATTTACTTAATGCACCTTGTGTTGATGAGCCACTTGAATTACGCGATAAAGCGATGCTTGAGGTGCTTTATGCCTGTGGGCTTCGTGTTTCTGAATTAGTCGGATTATCTCTTTCTGATATCAGTTTACGACAAGGTGTATTACGAGTGATTGGTAAGGGAGATAAAGAACGATTAGTCCCTTTAGGTGAAGAAGCTATTTACTGGTTAGAACAATATCTGCAATATGGAAGACCCTCTTTAATGCAAGGGAAAACAGATGATATCGTTTTTCCTAGCTTAAGAGGGCAGAAAATGACACGACAAACTTTCTGGCATCGGATAAAACATTATGCGGTGATCGCAGGCATTGATACTGAAAAGTTATCACCCCATGTGTTGCGCCATGCATTTGCAACACATCTTTTAAATCATGGAGCAGACTTGCGTGTTGTACAGATGTTATTGGGGCACAGTGACCTCTCTACAACACAGATTTATACCCATGTTGCAACAGAGCGCTTGAAAGTGCTTCACCAGCAACACCATCCAAGGGGATAGCCACTACATAGTAGGCGTTAAATAGGAATTCAAATGAAAAAGAGATTACTTTGGTTGCCAATATTATTAAGCATGGTGTCAATACCTGTGCTTGCTGACAATGCTTCTATTGAAGCACAACTGGCTAAAATGCAAATTAAAGCAGAAAGTATCCAACCCACTCCCATTGTTGGATTAAATGCCGTGTTATCAGATAAAGGTATTTTTTATATTACTGACGATGGTAAATATCTAACAGCAGGTCCTATTTATAATATTAGCAGTGGTGAGCCTGTCAGTATTGCTAATCAAGTTATCATGAAAAAAGTCGATTCACTGAAAAATGAAATGATCGTTTATAAAGCGCGTAATGAGCGCCATGTGATCACCATTTTTACTGATATTAGTTGCCCTTATTGCCAAAAACTTCATCAAGAAGTTTCTGAACTGAATAAACAGGGTGTAACGGTACGTTATTTAGCCTTTCCTCGTAACGGTGTTGGCAATAATATTGTGAGTAAAGAAATGAACGCCGTGTGGTGTAGCGGTTTTCCTAATAAATCATTAGACAGTGCATTTAAAGGTGACAAAATTATTCCCATTGATGAATGTACAAAAATCAATATCAATGAACACTTTAAATTAGGCACTATGATGGGGATCCAAGGCACGCCAGCTATTGTATTACCTAATGCCAGTATTTACGGTGGATATATTTCTGCTCAAAACCTTGTTGAATTATTAGATAAAAAAGAGAAGTAATTACGTTTTATGGTCACTATTGAACCGACACTGCGTCGTCGAATTGCGCAGGCAACTCAATTACCGGATAACTTAGATCCCTTATTGCGACAAATTTATGCTAACCGTGGAATAACATCTGAAGTTCAACTAGAACGGTCGTTAAAAGGCTTACTTCATTATCAAGCATTAACTGGAATAGAAACGGCGATTTCATTGCTCATTGAAGCTTTAAAGCAACAATCTCGCATTGTGATTGTTGGTGATTTTGATGCCGATGGCGCAACCAGTACTGCGTTGGCTATAAAGGCATTACGCCAAATGGGGTTTAAGCAAGTAAGTTATCATATTCCCAATCGCTTTGATGATGGTTATGGTTTAAGCCCTCAAGTTGTACATGATGTTGCAAAAAAAGGGGTTGAACTGATTATCACCGTTGATAATGGTATTTCTTCTTTTGAAGGCGTGGAGACTGCCCATGAATATGGTATTCGAGTCCTCATAACAGATCACCATTTACCGGGACAAACCTTACCTGCTGCTGATGCGATTATTAACCCTAATCTGATTGATTGCGATTTCTTATCGAAATCATTAGCTGGCGTTGGTGTTACTTTTTATTTAATGACGGCATTAAGAGCTGAATTAGAAAAACAAGGTTGGTTTGAGCAACAACGTTTAGTACGCCCTAATATGGCTGACTTTCTCGATTTAGTTGCACTGGGTACAGTCGCTGATGTTGTTCCGCTTGATGAGAATAACCGTATTTTTGTTTATGAGGGATTACGTCGTATTCGAGCGGGGCGCTGTTGTGTGGGGATAAAAGCGCTTACTGAGGTTTCTCGTAAAGAGTTATCTCAATTAGTCAGTAGTGACTTAGGTTTCTCTTTAGGACCTCGCTTAAACGCAGCTGGACGCCTTGATGATATGTCTGTTGGTGTTGCTCTACTTTTAACCGATAATATTGGTTCTGCGCGTGAAATTGCTAATGAACTTGATGGCTTAAATCAAACTCGGCGTGAAATTGAAGCGGGTATGCAAGAAGAAGCCTCAACCATTTTCCGCCAATTTATGGGCACTCAACATGATTTACCAAATGGTTTAGCTATTTACCATCCTGAGTGGCACCAAGGTGTTGTGGGTATTTTAGCTTCTCGCATTAAAGAAAAATTGCATCGTCCTGTGATTGCTTTTGCACCTAGTGGCGATGGTCTGTTAAAAGGCTCTGGTCGTTCAATTAGTGGTGTTCACCTTCGAGATGCCTTAGAACGATTAAATACGTTAAACCCAGGTTTGATGGTGAAGTTTGGTGGGCATGCAATGGCGGCAGGACTTTCACTTGAAGAAGATAAATTCCCGCTATTTCAACGTCATTTTTCGTCTTTAATGGCAGAGTTGGTTTCCGATGAACAGTTGCAAGGCGTAATTTTATCGGATGGTGAACTAACCGATAATCAACTTTCATTGCCTATCGCCGAAATGCTAAGAGAAGCAGGGCCTTGGGGACAGGCATTTCCGGAACCTTTATTTGACGGTAAGTTTACGCTGCTACAACAACGTATTGTGGGTAGTAAGCATTTAAAAATGATGCTTCAGCCAGTAAATAGCCATCTTATGATTGATGCAATTGCCTTTAATGTTGATATCAATATGTGGCCTGATAACAGTATTAAAACGGTTGAATTAGCTTATCGATTAGATGTAAATGAGTTTCGAGGGCAACGTAATGCGCAACTGCTTGTTGAGCATATTTGGCCTTGTTGATACGGAACATTTAAGCAATTTATTGTGATATAAAGGACAACGTTGTTATGGCAACAACGATTGAATAGACAATTGTATATAAATGCTATAAACCCGCAAATATATCCGTTACAATATGCGGTTCAAAATTTATTCCAATTGTTTTTGAAAACAACATAAAGACGAAAAAGTATGTTTGAAATCAATCCAGTAAAACACCAAATAGAAGAAGTCTCTGAAAGAACAAATGTTCTCAGGGGGTATCTTTGACTATGATGCCAAGAAAGAGCGTTTAGAAGAAGTTAACGCTGAATTAGAACAACCTGATGTATGGAATGAGCCAGAAAGGGCACAAGCATTAGGTAAAGAGCGTTCATCTCTTGAGGCTATCGTAGAAACAATTGACCAGTTAGATCAAGGACTAGAAGATGTTTCTGGCTTACTTGAATTAGCGGTTGAAGCTGATGACGAAGAAACATTTAACGAAGCCATTGCTGAATTAGATGTATTAAATAAAAAGCTTGAGCAATTAGAATTCCGTCGTATGTTCTCTGGTGAATATGACAGTGCGGATTGCTACCTTGATTTACAAGCAGGCTCAGGGGGTACAGAGGCGCAGGATTGGGCAAGTATGCTGATGCGTATGTACTTACGTTGGGCTGAGTCAAGAGGCTTTAAAACAGAGATTATTGAAGAATCTGACGGTGATGTTGCAGGATTAAAATCAGCGACTATCAAAATTATTGGTGAGTACGCTTATGGTTGGTTACGTACAGAAACAGGTGTTCATCGCTTAGTTCGTAAAAGTCCATTTGACTCCGGTGGTCGTCGCCATACCTCATTTAGCTCTGCCTTTATTTACCCTGAAGTTGATGACAATATTGATATTGAAATCAACCCAGCTGATTTACGTATTGACGTTTATCGTGCTTCAGGTGCGGGTGGACAGCACGTTAACAAAACAGAATCTGCGGTGCGTATTACCCACGTTCCAACAGGTCTTGTCACTCAATGCCAAAACGATCGCTCTCAGCATAAGAACAAAGATCAGGCCAATGAAGCAGATGAAAGCGAAATTATACGAGCTGGAAATGCAGAAGAAAAATGCAGACAAGCAAGTAATGGAAGATAATAAGTCCGATATTGGCTGGGGTAGTCAAATTCGTTCTTATGTTCTGGATGATTCACGCATTAAAGATTTACGTACTGGTGTGGAAACACGTAATACACAAGCAGTATTAGATGGTGATCTTGATAAATTTATTGAAGCTAGCTTAAAAGCGGGCCTGTGAGGAAAAACATGTCGCAACAGCAACAAGGTGCGGAGCAGGCACCTGATTTAAATAACGAACTGCAAACACGTCGCGAAAAATTATCTGCTTTACGTGATAATGGTAACGCATTCCCAAATGATTTCCGCAGAGATGCGCTGTCTGACGAATTACATCAAAAGTATGATGCAATGAGTGCAGAAGAGTTAGAAACTGCTAATGTGGAAGTCTCTATTGCAGGTCGTATGATGACTCGTCGCATTATGGGCAAGGCATCTTTCGCTACATTGCAAGACATGGGTGGCCGTATTCAGCTTTATGTTTCTCGTGATGATTTACCAGAAGGCATTTATAACGAGCAATTTAAAAAATGGGATCTTGGCGATATCTTAGGTGCTCGTGGTCGCGTTTTTAAAACCAAAACTGGCGAATTAAGTGTTCACTGCACTGAAGTGCGTTTACTGACAAAAGCGTTGCGTCCTTTACCAGATAAATTCCACGGTTTAGCAGACCAAGAAATGCGTTATCGTCAGCGTTATTTAGATCTCATTTCTAACGAAGAATCACGTAAAACTTTCAAAATTCGTTCACAAGTCATGGCGGGTATACGTCAATTTATGGTGAACAAAGGTTTTATGGAAGTTGAAACGCCGATGATGCAAACTATCCCTGGTGGAGCAAGTGCGCGTCCGTTTATTACACACCATAATGCGTTAGATATTGATATGTATCTACGTATTGCACCTGAGTTATATTTAAAACGTTTAGTTGTCGGGGGATTTGATCGCGTATTTGAAATCAACCGTAACTTCCGTAACGAAGGTGTATCACCACGCCATAATCCTGAGTTCACTATGATGGAACTTTATATGGCGTATGCGGATTATCGTGATCTGATTGAATTAACTGAAGAGTTGTTCCGCACATTAACTCAAGATGTTTTAGGCTCATCATTAGTGAAATATGGCGATCAAGAGTTTGATTTTGGCAAACCATTTGCCAAATTAACCATGAAAGAAGCTATCTGTAAATACCGCCCAGAAACCGTAATGGCTGATCTTGATGATATGGATAAAGCGGTTGCCATTGCTCAGTCTATTGGTATTAAGATTGAGAATAGCTGGGGCTTAGGGCGTGTTCAATGTGAAATTTTTGAAGAAGTGGCAGAAAGTCACTTAATTCAGCCGACGTTTATCATTGAATACCCAGCAGAAGTTTCGCCATTAGCTCGTCGTAATGATGATAACCCATTTATCACTGACCGTTTTGAATTCTTTATTGGTGGTCGTGAGATTGGTAATGGTTTCTCAGAACTTAATGATGCACAAGATCAAGCTGAGCGCTTTGAAGATCAAGTTCGTCAAAAAGAAGCCGGTGATGCAGAAGCCATGTTCTTTGACCATGACTACATCACAGCATTAGAACATGGGTTACCACCAACCGCGGGTTTAGGTATTGGTATTGACCGTATGGTGATGTTATTTACTGACAGCCATACTATCCGTGATGTGATTTTATTCCCAGCAATGCGTCCGAATAAATAGTTGTTATTTTAATTAACATATCGCAATTAATTGATAAAGCCACCAGAAAGGTGGCTTTTTTTATTTTTAATAACCGTATATTATACTTTTATGATGGTAAAATAATCACTTGAATAAGAAGGGGATTGCTGTTCGATTAAGGGGCGTATAATTGGTAAAATCAATTGCGGGCGTAGTTCAATGGTAGAACGAGAGCTTCCCAAGCTCTATACGAGGGTTCGATTCCCTTCGCCCGCTCCACTCCATCCTTTTTAAATCAATCCTAGCCATACACTCAATACCTATTGTCCTTTATCTGCCCTCCTATTTTTAAGCGATAAGCGCATTCTTTATAATCTCTTTCATTAAAATGAGTAGTATTTACGCCTAATAGAGTTGCTAAAAATCGATTATAATAAATACTTTAATCAGATATTATCGTATAAATACGCTGACAGTGACTTGTTAGCATTTATTTATGAACATAAACTTGAAAAATTAAAAGTATGTTATGCTACAGGTATTATAAAAATGAAAAATGTATTGATTCCAATTGTTTGTATTTTCTCTTTATCTGGATGTGCTGTCACTGAATATAATTACACACCAGATCCACATAAAATCAATGAACCAAAAGTAGGGAGTATTAATCGCGTTATAATAGGGCAAGCTTTAGTAAAAGAAGGTGATATTAGTGAGTTAGATGGCATTAAAGTATTAAATCCAGTACAAATAGATCTAGCTTATAAAATTATTCCTGGTGTATTTAAAAAAGTGGGCTCAAGCGATAAAGGTGATTTTTATATGCCAACGCAAACCATAGATTCTGGAACTATTACTGTTGAAGTCTTAGGCCAACCATGGAGCTCAATTTTATTAAAGAAAGGAGGTAAACCGAATGAAATTTGTATCGTTACGGATGTAAATGTCGTTGTTTGTCGTGATGATGCTCAAATTGAACATTTAAAATTAAATAATTCGGAGGGTAATTCTTTTGAGCAGGCGCTCATTTTTAATGCAATAAATGATAAAGTTGTTGATGTGAGTTATCGAAAAATAGGCTCGAATATAGAGGAACAAGGATTCGGAAATAATATCCAATATAACCTAAAAGAAAGCAATATCATTTCTTATAAAAACGTTAAATTAAAAGTGATAGATAGTACTGATAATTCATTGACCTATGAAGTTATTAGCAATTTTTCTGATAATTAATAAAGTTCTATCGAAAAATATTTTTTGTTTCTATGGTAGCGTTAAGCTTAATGCGTAAAAGGTTTAGCGCTTTTAATCTGAATGCAAAGAATATTAGAAACTCGCTAATCAGTTTGATTTCCTACCTTTAGCCATTTTTGAATAAAAGTAAACGCTCTAAAAAGAGAGTACTTCTTTCTTTGAAGTAAACATCTATTGAGATAACTATAATTTTATTATTTCCTCAAGTTACATTTTTATTCCTCAAGTGCTTCTTATTTGTTTTTTGCGTTACAAAAATTGTAATCTATTGATTTTTAGTGTTTTTTTATTCTTATACTAAATTATAAAAAATGATAGATAAGTAACATTTTTGCTTCTCTTAACTAACTCTTTTTATGTATAGAAAATAAAGAATCAATTTATAAAAAAAATTAGTAAAAAATTAAAATAAATTGAAAAACTGTCGATAAGAGTACATTACGCCCTACTGGGATTACTTTATCTTGTTAGTTGAGAAATTCGATGCAGAAACTTCGTAACATTACTATTCGTTTGATGATGGTAGTAATACTGGGTACTTTATGTATGTTATTTGGTAGCGTGAGCCTTTATAGCGCATGGTCATTATCACAAATTTCTAAAGGTAATCAGGCTGATAATCAAATAATAAAACAGATGGCGGCACTCAGTCAGGGAAATGACCAATATTTTCGTTTTACTTCACGGCTTAATCGTATAGTGGAACAAAAAGCAGAAGGTAAAGACGTTGATTTTACACAAGCTCAAATTGCAATGGAAAATATGGAAAAGCAGATTGAATATATGAAATCGGTTTCTCCAGGACCAATGAATGCTGAAGTCTCTCAAGAATTAATGACAATTTGGCTAGCCCTTTTTGAGCAAGGAGTGAAGCCACAGATGGAGTTAGCTCTCAATGGTACTATAGAGCAATATGAGTATCATGCTAGAAATGTCACACCTGTTTTAAGCCGTGAATTTGGTAACGTTACTGAGAAATTTAATCAAGTTGCTAATATAAAAATTGATAGAACGATAGAAGAAGTTGATGAACTTATTGACATCACGCAGGTTGTTATCATTATCAGTGCCATTGTAGGTGGTATTATTCTTATTCTTACTGACCGTTACTTAGTGTCTATGCTACAAAAACCATTAGAAAATATTCGCCGACATTTTGTAAGAATGGCAGAGGGTGATCTTAGCCAACCATTAGAACCTTTTGGTAATAATTGTGCTGGACGATTAATACCGTTATTGAATAGTATGCAAAATAGTTTACATGAGGCAGTAAGTATTATTCGACAAGGCAGTGACAGTATTTATCGAGGTGCATCTGAAATTGCAAAAGGGAATAATGATTTGGCTTCTCGTACAGAAGAGCAAGCGACGGCACTAGAGCAAACAGCGACAAGTATGGAGGAAATAACAGCTGCTGTTAACCAAAATATGGAACATGCTTACCAAGCAAGAGCGTTAGCAGAAGTTGCATCAGTCACGGTTGAAAAAGGTAATGTGATAGCTGAATCTGTTGTCACGACGATGGATGAGATCACTGATAGCTCAAGTAAAATTGCTGATATTATTAATGTTATTAATAATATTGCATTCCAAACCAATATCCTTGCACTAAATGCATCAGTAGAAGCTGCTAGAGCAGGCACTCATGGGCGAGGTTTCATGGTAGTGGCAAATGAAGTGCGCAATTTAGCAGGAGACAGTGCAAAAGCAGCCAAAGAGATTGAAGGACTTATTGCTAATTCAACGACGCGAGTGAAAAAAGGCGCTAGTTTAGTGAATGATATGGAAAAAACAATGGAAGATATTCTCACTGGAGTTAAACAGGTTACTTCGATTATGAAAGAAATCACAATTGCCTCTGAAGGACAAAGTAAAGGCATTAGTCAAGTGAGTATCGCTATTACTCAAATGGACAGTGTAACACAACAAAATGCTTCTTTAGTTGAGCAAGTTTCAGCAGCGGCTATTTCACTGGAAAGACAAACAGAAGAGTTACAGTTGTCTGTACAAAAATTTAATCTTATTCATCATTGATATTGATATAGAAAAAGCCATAAAACATGTGTCTAAGGTGGTAAGTTCTTACTCGTTAGGCGCATAGAAGACATAATGAATACATATTATATGCTAGATTTATTTAACATTGATATAAAATTTAGTTAGTCACTGATTAAGTACTAAAAGGGTAATAATTTTTACACTAGCAAAAAGTAAACTTTTATTATCTAAATGAGATTATTTATAAATAATCTATTTGTTTTTTATGGATTGGAAAATTATCTCTTTTTTAAATTTTTTGATAAAAAATCAATCAATCATTGATTATGTTTTTCTTTTGTATAATTTTAATTTTCTAAAGGCGCTAATATAAATGATCTTAAAATAAACGATAATAAAGAGATATATATATGATATAGCGCCAAATTTTTAGAGCATTTTTTTTATATATTGTTCTGTTTTTAGTTATAACATCTTTGTATTGAGGATGATTGGTATATGCATTGTTGACGGTTTCGCTTATATCTTGAATTGCGACTTCTTTTTGTTTATCTGTTAAAGTTAATAATAACGCTTTTAAAACTACTTTTAATGCTGCAATTTCATACTCTATATTGACAACTTTTTTTTCCATAAGATCCTCAGAAACGATGTTATATTATTGTGTGGCTGATTATTTTTATATTAATTAATTATTTAGGTAAAACCAAGAAGAAATTAAATCAATAAAAAAGCAAAAAATTTATGGTATCTTGTATTAAAAAAGTAAAAGTGAGGATATTTGAGCTAGGGAATAATGACTTAATGAATTTAGCTTAAGGTTGAATTAATAGAGTGGAACGAAAGTATATCCTATAGGAATAAGTAGGATGCAATATGCACCCTATAATATTTTTGTCGATCAGCAAATTTAATAACACACTTTACTAAGCTTGAGTCAGTTTTTTTACATATTGCTCTGTCAAGTTTATAACTTCATTAAGTTGAGGGTATCGGTTTGATGTATCTTCAATTACTATAGATATATTCCCCAGCATATCTCTTCGTTGTCTATCATTTAGCGAGGAAAGTAAAGATTTGATAACAATTTTTAGAGCCGCAATTTCACACTCAATTTCTTTTAAATTTTTATCCATGATTTACCTGCCAGTATTTAATGGGTGAATAATATAGGTAATTTTTTTGTCTATCACAATTATAGAAGTATATTATTTAGATATATATCGCACATTCTGCTCAATATTCTAATTAATATCAATTGTTAAAAATAATTATTGAATTCTAAATTTTATCTCTAAATATAGATGGAGGTTTATTGATGATTTCAGGTTTTAGATATACTGAGCGACACCATGCATTTTGATCTTGTATCCGTTTTATTTAATTATTGCTTATATAATAAATATTTTTCTTATAATAATAAGAGATGTCTTTTAATGACAATCGAATTTAGTCTGATTATTATTTAAATGAGACGATGATACTTTTATGTATTAGTTACCAAATATTAAGCTTTTTTATCCACTACTAATATTTTCATTAGAAGAAAATAATACATTTTATTTTTAAAAGTGAAAAATAAAAAGAGCTATGTATAAAAAACAAAGCTCTTTTTAGTGTGTGATTATTGGTTATTTTGCTTTACAAAAGCAACATAAGCATCAACCCAACTTTGCATAAAGTGTGCTGTTTTTTCTGCAAAATGTTCATTCTCAACCATTCCGTCATACCATTTTAGATAGCATTCAGGTTGGTTTAAGGTTGGCATATTCAGGAATGCTAATGAGTTACGCAGATGTTGTTGTGCTATTGCTGTACTAATATTACCGATTGAAACCCCAATAATACCAGCAGGAATTTTGTTCCAAGCATTTGTCCCATATGGACGAGAAGCTTGGTCTAGTGCGTTTTTAAGTACACCTGGAATGGAGCGATTATATTCAGGTGTGACAAAAAATAATGCCTTGACATTCGCTTATGTGTTGTTTGAATTTTGATAACGGCAGAAGGAGTATGATTGTCATCATCTTGGTTATAGAGAGGAAGATTGCTGATATCGATAAATTGATGAGCAAACTCTTTAGGAAATAACTTAGTTAATGCATTTGCTGTTTGTTTGTTATACGAATCTTTTCTTAAACTTCCGACAACGATACCGATTTTAAAATGATTCATCTTAGTTCTCCTATTTGGAAGGATAGAATAAATATCAGTGACAATATCTGATATTCATTTCTTGATTTTATCTTAGTCTTAAAAAACAACAACAAAATATAAGTCCACTTCTCACACGTAATTAGCGTAAATAAATGATAAAATTAGTATTATTATTTTTATTATTATCTGGTATTATTTTACTGAAATAAAAAAGTAATCAATTTACATGACAGCATTTTACTGAATAAATCCGATATTCAAAAAATGACATCTTTAGTGTGATGCAGGTAGTGTTTTAATAAAAATAAATGAAATGATAAGCACACTCATTACAACCTCGAGTGTTAGCCTATTTATTTAGTATGCGGTAGGTAATAGAAAATTATAATAAAATGGCTTAAAATGCGACAATTCATATGCTCTTATTTAAGCCTGATCGGAATTAAGAAAAATGATGTCCTTATTACAAAATAAAAAGAATGTCCTTGCTGTATTTATAACAACCAGCATTCTCGCTTTGTCTGGGTGTGTTTGGTCTGATCAAACACGTCCAGTTGAGACACCTACACCGGTGCCGACACAAGCTATTCAGCCTGTTGCCACAACGCAGTCAGTAGCAACGGCACAGCCACTTACCATGACACCAACAGCAGAATCTGTTGATAGTGGTGTAGAGGCTCGAAAATTAGGGTTAGCACCACAAAGCGCTTGTATAAAACAACTTGATTCTCTAAAAACCTTTTCTCCATCTGACTATCAATCCATGATGAGTTCATTTAAAGAAATTAGTGAAATTAATGCGATGTACCGCAGTGTTCAAGGTACCGCAAGTAAAGATAGTTTAGATTTGCTAAAAATGAGTATTGAATCAAAAACAGAAGTTTTTGTGTGCAAAAGTTCGCTATCTGTCGATTATGTCAGTTAATTCGACATTGAAAAAATTAGGTGAATAATTACTATGAAATTAAAGCAGAGTGTTTGTCTCGCTTTTATGTTGTTTCCAACACTGTCGTTTGCCAATAATGAGTTTAATTCTGTTATTGAGGATTTTGACCGTTATTTTGAAACGCAGGAGCCAATAAAAATTGAGCCTAAAACATCTGCTACAATTTCATTGTCAACAAGAACCGGTCAGGCTAATCGTGGGGGAAGCCGTACAACAACGGTGACCCAACAAACTAAGCCAGAGCAACGAGTTAAACCTTCTACACCAGCAAAAACAGATAATCAGGCCGTCGAGTTTGTGGAGACGCCTGATATCACGCGAGTGGAAAGTTGCCCTGTATTACCTGAGAATGATTCTAAATTTAAGAGTGATTATACTCGTTATTTAACACCACTACTTTCATTTGTTCCAATTAAACCTCAATTTACACCTGAGGATCTTAATCGATATCAGTATAGAAATAATGCTACGGTTTATAACCCATTAGTACTTTATTCAAAAGAAAATTATTCAAAATCGCAAAAAAATGAAAATTTCTTATTAGGTATTATTCCTGGCACATTTTATTCTGTGACCGCAATTCCTTTTCATTTTGCCTATCAATTTAATCGTTCTGTGCTTGATCATCAGCAACCTCTTTTTGATAAAACGCTGTTGAATCGTTTAACCGATACAAGAAATAAATATCAAGCGCTGTATCAGAAATATACTGAGCAAACAGTGGCGTTAAAGGAACATTTAGAAAAACTTCAAAATGCGAATAACCAAATTAAACAATTGGAACTGTCGCTGGCGGAAACAGAAGAAAAATTAGCGACGGCAAATAACTTACTCAATGATGATACATTGGAACAAGCTGTTGCTAAATTACAAAAAGATCTGGGAACAACAAAAGAAGAACGTGATTTATTAATTCAGCAATTGGCTGATAAAGAAAATATATTAAGCGCGACAACAGAAAAAAATAAAGAACTAGTAAAACAGCTACAAGATTTTGAAAAACAATCAGGAATACTTAAAAGTTTAGAGGCTAAGTTTATCCAACTTGAGCAAGAAAAAGAGCAATTACAAACCCAGTACTTGCAGGCTCAAGCACGACTAAAAGATGATAGCGCTAAAAAAGAACTTGATAAGTTACAAAACTCACTTGAGAGTACGGAAGCTGAGCAAGAAAAGTTACTGAATCAATTAAATGAAAAACAAACATTACTGACTAAAATTGAGCAAGAAAAAGAAAATATTCAGGCTCAATATGCTCAAGCTCAACAACTACTCAAGGGAACTCATGAACAAAAAGAACAAGAGTTAGCTAAGTTAGAAGCCGTAAAAAATAAAGAAATAGCAACATTGGAAAAATCGCTATCAACATTGACGAATGAACAAACTCATTTGGTGAAGCAATTGGCTGATACACAGAGCCAATTAGCAACAATGAAAGAAGAAAAAGAAGGCATTCAAACTCAGCTTGTACAGGCACAACTATTATTAAAAGATAACACCGCGAAGAACGAGATAGAAAAGCTAAAAAGTGCATTGTTGAAGATGACATCAGAACGTGAAGAGTTATCTAAATCGCTTGCATTAAAAATCACAGAAGCTGAAAAGCTACAAGAAGCTAATGATAAGTTTGTTGATAGCCAGCGACAAGAGATAGCACAACTAAAAACACAAATTGAAAAAAGCAACCAGGAACAAATTCAGCTTAATAAATCACTTTTAGCTGTTCAGCAGCAAAAAGAGCAAGCAGATGAAAAACTCAAAGTGGTACCAGAACTAAAACTACAGTTAGATAATAAAATAACGGAGTTGAGTGATCTGAAAAAAAGTTTATCTGCGGTTGATAATTTAATTACAGATAAAAATAATGTAATTGCTAAGTTAGAAAAAGCTCAAAATGAGCTATCAGCTAAATATCAAGCATTAGATATCCAATTTAAAGAGAGTAATATCGCGTTAGCGCAATTAACTACAAGTAAAACAGAAAGTGAGAAAACACGATCATTACTAGAAAAACAGCTTACTGAAAAACAGAATACTACGGATAAATTAAGTGCTCAATTAGCTGAAGCGAAAGCTCAATTAGAAAAACAAAATACAGAAAGTGCACAACAAATTAGTGCATTAAAGCAACAGCAGACAGAATCTATTGCACAAGCTAAACAGCAAGAAAGTACATTATCTGATGTTCAAAAAGCACTAGATGAAATGACCAAACAACTTGAAGCTCAACGAGAGTTGACTAAAACCTTAGAAGATAAAGGGTCTCAGTTAAATGAGCAAGTTAAAGAAAAAGAAGCTGAATTAGTAAAGGCAAATACTGAAAAAACCAATGTGTTAAAAGAAAATAAAACACTGAAAGAACAAATTGAAAAAATGGCAAGTGAAGGGCAAATGATCGCAGGGCAACTCGCTTATGCTTATTCAATCATTGGTAAAGATAATGCCCAACGGAATAAATCTATTTTATCTGAAATTCAAAAACAAAATTACATACAGTATGATGATGATACCTATTTTAAAATCTTAAAACAGGGTAAGCCTGTCGCTTCAATTACAGGTAAAACGGTTGTTTTTACTATGCATGAAGAGCTGACAGATGGCACTGTGACACTCAATTATGATAAGTCTAAGCCACTTATTCTACCTTATCGTCAACTCCCCTTACCATTGAACACCTTTATTGCTAAAGCTGGCATCAATGGTAAAGCTAAAATTTATATAAAACCTGGTGGTGGTTATGGGAAAAATGGTGTTCCGGGACAAGTACCGCCAGAATCCATGTCTATCGTAACCATTGAGATCTTAGATATTAAATAAAGTGATTAAAAGTTAACATCAGCTCTTCTCTTTTTATTGAGAGAAGAGCTGATACTTTACTTATTGCCATAAAAAATTATCGTTCTTTAAACAAAGTTCTCTTTCTAACAGCCAATCTTTTAAAATTTGACAATTTTCCAGATGTTCGGGAATACTATTTAAGATATCCCATAACGGTTTTATTAATTCAGAAGATGGCGTTACATTTTTGATGTAATTTAAAGTATTATTAATTTCAACATTAAAGATAGGTTCATTATTCCAATGATTAATGAGCAACTGAATATCTTTTTGCAATAAGTCATTAATAACAATTAATCTGACTTTATCAGCATCAAGTTTAATATTAATATCATCTAAAGATAAAAAAGAATCACTTTTATTTGATAGTTGTTTTTCTTCGAATGATTTAATGTTTTCACACTGTTTAATTTGAAGTTCAAGTTCTCTTTTGGTGTTATAAAGTATAAAAAGCTGAGGGGTAATATGTTGAACCCACCAAATAAAAAGAGGCTTTATTACGGCTTGAATTAAACGCATATGTTCATTGATATTGACGGTAGCCTTTAATGATTTATCCCAATCTGTTGGCGTTATCGTAGAAGGTGATTTCTCTGCATGAAAAGAACGTGCAAAACTGATAATGTCACGTATTTCTTCTTTAGATATGGCCACGAAACAGTATTTCTTTCGTAAAAACCAAGTGGACTGTAATAAACTGTCTAAGCTTTCACGGCATAAAATACGAGATAATATCTTTATTTGTTGTTCGTTAATATCATATGCGGTAACGATTTTCCCATTAGAATGTAAAGAAAACTGTAGGCTAAACAATCTATCTACAGTTTTCTTATCGTTGGTTACCATTATTTTTTTTAGCAATGCTAAATAGTTATAATAATGGGGTTGGATACTATATGTATTTTCTTTTATCACGATATACAACTCACTCATAAGAATAAATTTCAAGTATTCTAACTATGAATGACTTTTGGATATTATGATATTCGGTCGGTTTTTTTATAATTTTGATCTGAGATTTCTTGCTTTACTTGGCGTCATATTAAAACGACGGTGGTAACTTTGTGTAAAGTAAGATTGACTTGAAAAGCCAGATTCCATTGAAATATCAACAATACTCATTTCAGTTGTCAATAGCAGTTGGTGTGCATAAATAATTCGTCTTTCACAGATCCATGTTCTTGGTGAGGTGCCATAAACATGGCTAAAAAGCTCTTTAAAAGTTGTTAACCCCATCCCAAATTCACGAGCAAATTGCTTTAATTTCCAATTTTTTAAATGATTTTTTTCCATAAAAATCTTTAAGCGATCAACTTGGCGATGACTAAGTTGGCGCAATAATGCCATTAAATCTGAACCTTGTTCAGTTGAAAGCAATAAAATCAAAAGCTCTTCAATACGTAATTGTGTGAATGTTTCAGGACAAGACTGGAGAATAAGATATTCAAAGCCATTACTACAAAATTGAATAAGAGGTGAGTTTTGAAATAGAATAAAAGCACTAGTAAATTCCTCATCTCTGTCTATTTGGCACAGGATATCATTGTACTTAGACATGAAGTTTCTTAAGAAATCATCAGAAAGTGGGATATAGATAATATCTGTAGGTTCTACACCTTGTGTTTTTATTGTATAGTTACCTTGTTGCAGAAAAAGAACTTGATCTTCAATAGCTGTCACTGTATCAGTGCAGTTTTGTAATATAAGTGTGTTTTTTCGAATAAGAAAGAGGGCTTTTTGTTCATTTTCTAATACTTGATATTGTGGATAAAGATAAGATTTTTTTTGAATAGCACAATCATATTGCTCGGTTTTGTTACATTGTATTGTATTCATTTTTCGCCCAAAATATATTATATAAGTATCACTGTATTTTTATAAAGATAAATATAAGAGTATTTATAAAAACACTTCTTTATTATTGAGTGCTATTAAAAATAAAAAAGAGACTATTTTCTTTAATTTGATGTGGTTTTTTTTTAGATATTAGACATTGCATTTTGTTTTTCTAATTTAAGATAAGTAATTTTGTTAATTTAATGGCATTTATTATGAATTGCAAAAAAAATTTAAATTAGATAAAAATTTTATTATAGACAATAAAAAAGAGTAAGTATATTTGTGTAATTAATAATTTACATTTTATCTTAATTTTATTAAAACTTATATATAACATATACTTAAACACATCTCCTTTCCTTTACAGTGTAAATCAGTAATAGATGTATTTAAGGTGAAAGAATGAATGTTATTTCTTTATTGTGATGTTTGTGATTTTTTAGTGTTATTTTTTATTAAACAATCAGAATGAAAGATAAATATAAAGAAGATTAAGTGAAGGATGAAAAATAATTTCACTAGTGATATTTGCTTATAAAAATCATTGTTAATAATATTGAAACAATGTTAAAATAACTAAATTAACATCTTGTAACAAAAAAACAACCTTGTGAGTTGTTGCTTCTACTTTTTGATTTTTATTGTAATAGAGATCTCTTATTTATCCATCAAAAATAAATTATTTTATGAATAGAAGGTCAATACTTTTAAGTAAAAATGTATGAAAACTGAAGACCTGTGAAAAATGTTAATTTCTAATAAAAACATCCATATAAATTAGATGTTTAAATTTTACAAATCATTGACATCAATCCTGAATTATAAAATGAATAATCTTATCATTTTATTTAATTAAATATTATTTCTCCTAAGGCGCAAATCAACAAACTAAAAGGTAATAATAGGCTTATTACTAGCATTATGCTTGTCATCCATTTATTAGAATGGTGAATGCATAAGTGTATTCATTGTCAGGGAGGTAAGAATATAGCTCATTATGGAGAATAAGCGAACACTGCGAAATATTATATTTAGCGGGATATGGATAATGTGGACTCTTGCATTAATAGCCTTTTGGCGCTCTAAGATGGCTGGCGAGTTTTTGATTATCCTTATCCTAATTTTTAGTATTATTATTTATTCTATGACGTTGAGGTTAAAGAAAGTTGCTATGTTTAGTCGTAAAACTGAAACACCAAAAACTGCAGAACCTGTTGCACCAGTAATAACAGAAGAGAAAAAACCGATGCCAGAGCAAAAGTTGTACACTATTATTGCGAAAGGAACGGTATTTCAAGGCGATATTAATGTTGAAGGTGACATCCAAATTTGGGGTAAAGTATCAGGAAATATTAATGTCAAAGATGGCGTTATCCGTGTTATGCATGCCGGGCAAGTAGAAGGTGAATTAACAGCGCCAGATATTATTATTGACGGTTTTGTAAAAGGCATTTGTGCAGCAAATAATCTAGATATATTAGAACACGGTGAGCTACGAGGTACTAGCCGTTGTGGAAGTATGTCTATTAAACGTGGCGGTATTTTCACTGGACAATCAGAGCAAGTTGAACATCAAGCTAAATCGGTGGCTCAACAACGCGTTGTTTCAATAAAAGAAAGCGCTAACACAAATAAAGATAAAGTAACTGCTCCAGTAGAAAATCTACAAAAAGAAAACAAAAAATAAAGTTATTATTTTTCTTTTTATTGTTCGTTTATTATTCTATTTTATCGTTATGGTTTTAGTTTTATATGAATAGAGAATAACGATGAATTTAGAGACTCCCAGACTACATCTAAGAGAATGGCGTGAAAGTGATAAAGCGCCATTTTTTTCTGAAATTAACTCTTCTCCTGAAGTAATGCGCTATTTCCCACGTATATTATCTCAATCAGAAAGTGATAATATGGTTGAGACTATCCGTGAAAAATTTATTCAGCAAAATGGTTGGGGAATGTGGGCTGTTGAATTAAAAGAGACACAAGAGTTTATTGGTTTTGTAGGACTAAATATTCCAATAGCATCTTTGCCTTTTAGCCCTTGTGTAGAAATAGGTTGGCGTCTTGCGAAAAAGTATTGGCGTAAGGGATATACCTATGAAGCTGCTTTAGCGGTATTTAAATTTGCGTTTGAGACGCTGAGATTAGAGGAGGTTGTTGCTTTTACCGCCGTTTTGAATCTCCCTTCTCAAGGAGTGATGCAAAAATTAGGTATGCATCAATCTGATAACTTCTTTCATCCTGAATTAGATCAAACCCACCCTTTAGCTGAACATGTTTTATATCGATTGAAAAAATCTGATTTCACTTTTTAGTTGAACGAATAGTGCGTTTTTTTTCAGGAAGTGGAGGCACAGGCTTTTTATCATCAATAAGATGACGTATTGCTAAAATTGGGTGATAAATTAACATCCTAGGGCCAGCCCAACGCATGATTTGTTTCATTGCTTCTCTTTTTATGGGTTGATAACAATGGATAGGGCACTGTTTACAGGCTGGTTTATCTTCACCATAACGACATTTATCTAATCGGTTATAGGCGTAATCGACTAATTTTTGATAGTAATCAGGAGTGGCCTCAGGGTGTGAATTGGCATAAAGAGAAACCATCTTTTGAATGGTTTTTTTCTCACGATATATTCTTTTACCTGACATATTCTTCTCTCTTAGCAATAAGTTGCATTTATTATACATCTTACTATTAAGCTGATAGAGACGCTAAAATATTATTTAATGCGTGATCATAAAAAATTTTGTCAAAAAGCCTTTTCTTTTTTCTTAGAATATAATACTGTATTTATATACAGTCTATTTGCCTTTAAATGGTGAAACCAATGCGTGTGGAAATTTTATTTAATAAACAATCTAAGATAACTGACTCATTATTTCCGCTCTTAGAACACGAACTGAGAAAAAAGATCATTCCAGAATATCCAGATATGCAGTTTCGTATTGCCTTTAGTAGCATGAACTCAATTCAAGTCACAGGCATAAAAGATGAAACTAAGCATGAACATATTATGGAACTTATTCAAAGTGTTTGGGAAGATGATGGTTGGTTGCAAACAGACGATGAATAAAGTGCAGCAAAAATTTAGTAAATAAAGTAATTACGATTGTCAGAATGAATTGGCTTTTTACTTGTTTATATAAAAAGCCAATGACATAGAAAAGGAAATCACTGGCAATCGGGTTTTAAAACTGTATATCTATCAATGATGACAAATCTTATTTTCACTCGTTGTAAATCCCCCCTCTGCTGGAATAAATTTACCTTTCCTTTCTAAGAAATCAACTAATTCAGTCGCTGTCATATTTTCAGCTGAGCACGTATGAAAACGTGAGTCATTGCCGAATTGTTTATGGATAGCATCAATTAGCGATGTTTTAGTAAATGCAGTCTCTGAAGAAAGGATCATTTGTAAAACTTCATGACCATGTATTGATGACATATTGAGTACCCTAAAAAATAAAAGATACATTAATTATGCATCTTTATGAGAGGGTATCTTTGTTTTTAATCATAAAAAGCGATGACATTATATCATCGCTTAAAAAGAGCCTTATTTTTCACTTCGCTGAAGTATTTTTTGCATTTCATCTTTAAGGTGAAGCTTTTCTTTTTTTAGTTTGGCAACTTCGTCGTTATAGCCAGCTCCGTTTGGACCTTCTAGTTTAGCAATTTCTTGATCGAGTCGATGATGTTTATCGTAGAGAGCTTCAAAGCGGGGATCACTATTTCTTAATTGAGAAACAAGGGATTGTTGATCTGAGAACATATAACCTCCTATGAAAAGAAATTGGGTCTCTATTTCAGTATAATCATAGATTGGTTATCTGCATGGTAGAGCATCACAAATTTACATTTCATGAAAAAACGTGATTTTTCTTTTTAAAACATTCAGAATTATCCACTCATAGTATTATTTACTAAGATGTTAGCATTCAAACACTAAAAATATTAGTATTCGGATAACGAGTAATATAAAACATCTGAATAATTTTGTTAACGGCGAAGTGTTCGCTGTAAATATGGAGAGAGTGATGAACAAAGTAATATTATCTTTAGTAGCCGCAATGTCTTTATCTGCGTGTGCACAAGCTACCGACAGTTTAGATAAAGTTGCACCTTATCCTAAGGCTCAAGAAAATCAAGTTCGTCATGTTATCGAGTTAGAGAAAAAAGATAATGAAAGCAATTATCAAGTTGAGCTAATTGTTGGTAAAGAGCAAAAAGTAGATTGTAACCATCAGTGGTTTGGTGCTGAGCTTGATGAAAAGAATTTAGAAGGTTGGGGCTATAGTTATTATGTTGTGGGAGATTTAAATGGCCCAATGTCTACCATGATGGGATGTCCAGATAATACGAAAAAAGAGGCTTTTGTACAGGCTAATTTAGGTTCTGATGCCTTTATTCGTTATAACAGCAAATTACCTATAGTCGTTTATGCGCCGAAAGATGTTGATGTGAAATACCGTGTTTGGTCTGTTGCTGATACTATTCAAAATTCAGTTAAAAAATAACGGTCTGTATATTTAGGTCATTAAAAAGCCCTTTGTTGTTAAGACTAAGGGCTTTGTTGTTATTTAAGCTAATAAAGATTAACGGATAACTAAAACTGACATTTTTGCATGGCGCACAATAGATGACGCAGTTGAGCCCAATAAGTAAGAGGAAACATTAGGTCGATGCGAAGCAATAGCGATTAAATCAGCATCAATGTGACGGGCATATTCTAAAATTTCATCTTTTGCATTACCGACACCCACATTACATACAATTTGTTCATCTGGAATTTTTGCATCTTTAATCATTTCTTGTAGTGCTACAAAAGCAAGGCGAGTGCGTTCAGATGAATCTTTGAATTTTTCAGGAATAGCCGCAAACTCAATACCAAAGAAAAGTTCAGCGTTAGGGATAACGGTGAGGAAGTGGATCTCTGGTTTACCCACCTTTGCAATTTGTTCAATGTGAGCGATCAGTTCCTGAGAAAGTTCATCTTCTAAAATATCAATGGGAACTAGGATTTTCTTATACATTACAAACCTCACTTAGCGTTAGTTTAAAATATTTACTATTATCGCTTAATCGTAAAAAATAGCTGTGATCTGTGTTCTAAATAAGAGTGAGAATGATTATTTACTACTTTATATTCTTAATCATTAAAAAGTAAGAACAGGATGAAATAATATTAATAATATAATTAAAATAAGTTATACACTTTAACTCACTGACAGAAAAGAAATTAATAATACCGTATTAAAAAAATAAGATCCTTCTTTCTTATTAAAGATAGAAAATGCATAAAAGAATGATTATCAATTATATTATTGTTCTGTATCTATAAGATTTTATTGATAAAAATAAGAGACATAAAGAGTAAAATATGGCATATTGATAGGCAATGACATCTCAATATGATGTCTGGACAGCAATCTTAGTCCCTAAACTGGATTGTTATTCAGAGTCGTTCTTTATCCTCACCAATGAGTTATGGAACCTGAAATAACCTGTGGAACTCTATTTATCTATTATAAATAGAGTAGGCTATTTAAAACCAAATAAGATTATTATTATGACACATAATCACATTGATGATATTGAGTTGGAGCAGGCTGATAATATACAGTCTGAAAAATTCAAAGCAGCTAAAAAAAGCACGTTAGTAAGTGTTTTTGTTAATATCGTTTTATCTATTTGGCAAATTACCGTGGGCTTTTTTTCACACTCACAAGGTTTAATTGCTGATGGTATTCACTCACTTTCTGATCTTATTGCTGACTTTGTTGTTTTAATTGCCAATAAAGGCAGTCAGAAACAACCTGATGCCGATCACCCCTATGGTCATTTTCGTTATGAAAATGCGGCTTCGCTTATTCTTGGGACTATTTTATTAATTGTTGGTTTAGGTATGGTGGTTTCTGCAATCCATAAAATTTTAGATCCATCAACTATTCCTGAAGTTCATCGTGTCGCATTGTATGTCGCTTTATTAGCCTTAGCTACCAAAGAAGGGCTATTTCGTTATATGCTGAGTGTCGCGAAAAAAGTGGATTCGAATATGTTAGCCGCGAATGCTTGGCATGCGCGCTCGGATGCTGCCTCTTCACTGGTTGTTGCGATTGGTATTATTGGTAGCCTTGCTGGATTTAAATTCTTTGACCCTCTTGCTGCGCTAATCGTAGGTTTATTTGTAGGGCGTATGGGATGGCGTTTTACTTATCAAGCATTGCAAGATTTAATGGATAGAGGAGCGGATGAAGAAACACTGGAAGAAATTAAACAGATTCTTATTTCAACACCAGGTGTGCAAGGCGTGCATGATTTAAAAACGCGTCGTTCAGGGGATTACTTATTGGTTGATGTGCACCTTGAAATAAAAGGTGAACTCACTGTTAGTGAAAGTCATGACATTGTAGTCAGTGCTCGTAATAATGTTTTACAAAATAAACAGATATTAAGTGTGATGGCACATGTCGATCCAGCTTAAATGAATTTGAGAATACAATAAAAAAGGTAATGATAGATTTTCATTACCTTTTTTTGTACTTCAAAAAGAACAGCTTATTACTTTAGAAATTAACGCAGTTTACTTTTACGTTATCACACAGTGCTGCGATCAGATTATCTACCGCACATTCAGCCATAGCGTAGCGAGTCTCTTTTGTTGCAGAACCAATATGTGGAACGGCAACCACATTTTTCATAGCTAATAAAGGTGACGATGAAGATAGAGGCTCTGTTTCAAAAACGTCAAGCCCAGCGCCTGCAATCTCTTTTTGTTCTAATGCATTAATTAATGCAATTTCGTCAACGACAGCGCCTCTGCCGGCATTAATTAAATAAGCATCGGATTTCATCATTGATAATTGATTTTGACTGATTAAATGATGTGTTTCAGGTGTTAATGGTAAGGTGATACACACAAAATCAGATTGCTGTAGTAATGTATCTAAATCGCAATATTGGGCATCAAAACGATCATTAATATCAGTATATTCTGTCCGTGAGTGATAAAGAATATTCATGTTAAAACCGAAGTGTGCGCGCTGTGCTAATGCGTTACCAATTCGCCCCATTCCAATAATACCCATGGTTTTGTGATGAACATCAGTACCGTACCAGTCTGGTGTGATACTTTTAACCCATAAACCTTTTTTAATATTATCTGCGAGTTCAGGGATACGTCTTGAGACTGCGAGCACTAATGCCATCATGGTGTCGGCAACGGTATCTGTTAAAACTGTCGGTGTGTGCATTAACTTAATATTGCGCGCGGTTAATGCGTTAACATCAACATTGTCATAGCCAACCGAAACCGTTGAAACAACTTTTAAATGAGGGGCATGGTCTATAAAGTTTTTATCAATATTGCCACCAGCACCGAGTAATCCAGAAGCATTGGAAAGTGCTGAACGGAAATCATTAGAGTCTAAAGAGAGTCTGTTAAATTGTTTGATGTCAGCAAAGTTAGAGAGTTTTTTATACAGTTTTTCGGGAAGATCTTGGTAGAGCAAGACAATCGGTTTCATAATGTTCTCCATACTCGTCATACTTCAAACCTCCGCCTTGTTGACTGCGTTCACTCGCACCAGTCACATATTCATGTGTGCTTCTAGTGACTCATTCACTTGTCGCCTAGCTGTGACTTGAATTATTTAGAGTACATATTCATGGTGTTTATTAATAGTACTTATTATATGTAATTGTTGATTATTTTTTCCTAGAATTATTTAGAGGAGAGTGTTCTTCCTCCGCTTAAACATATTAGTGGCGACCTTAATAAGGTATGATAAAACGTATTGAATGTCAGTTTTATCATGCAATTAACGGATTAATTTGAATGTAATCGTTTACTTTGAATGGGTGTTGTTTTTTGTCGTAACGAGGTGGAATGTATTACGCATTTTATTAACTTGCTGTAATACAGTTCTAAACTAAGATTTTTATAAAATATAAGTGTGTGCGAAAAGAGTGTAAACGTTTACACTAAATGTCGGTTTGATCACGAAATCATTTTGTTGATCTTGTTAAACTCTGTGTCAGTGAACAGAAACCGTCTTGCGCTTTTCCTTTGGATTGAATCAAAAGAGGTGAATGTGGAAATTTTAGTGACAGGTGGTATGGGATATATCGGTAGTCATACGTGCGTACAAATGATTGATGCTGGTATGACCCCGATTATTTTAGATAATCTTAGCAATGCGAATGAAGAAGTACTTAACCGTGTTGAGGCATTAACCGGTAAACGTCCACTGTTCTATAACGGTGATATTCGTGATGATCAATTATTAGCATCAATTTTTGCTAAACATACTATTCAATCTGTTATTCATTTTGCGGGATTGAAAGCAGTCGGTGAATCTGTTCAAAAGCCGATTGAATATTATGACAACAATGTTAATGGCACATTGGTGTTAGTCCGTTGCATGCGAGATGCAGGTGTAAAAAGTCTTATTTTTAGCTCGTCAGCAACGGTTTATGGCGATCCGCAATCTGTACCTATTACAGAAGATTCACCTGTTGGTGGCACAACCAATCCTTATGGTACTAGTAAATATATGGTTGAGCGCATTTTATCTGACTTATATGTTGCTGATGAAAGCTGGTCTATCAGTTTACTACGTTACTTTAATCCTGTTGGTGCCCATCCATCAGGCACAATGGGAGAAGATCCTAAAGGTATTCCTAACAATTTAACGCCATATATTTCTCAAGTCGCTATTGGCCGTCGTGAACACGTTGCTGTGTTTGGTAATGACTACCCAACAAAAGACGGTACAGGTGTTCGTGATTATATTCATGTTATGGATCTGGCTGATGGCCACATCGCAGCATTAAATGTATTAGGCAAAAAAAGCGGGTCTACATATTTATAATTTAGGAACGGGTAATGGTACGAGTGTGATTGAAATGATTGAAGCATTTCGTAAAGCCAGTGGTAAACCTATCCCTTATCAATTACAAGCTCGTCGCCCTGGTGATATTGCTGAATGTTGGTCAAGCCCCGCAAAAGCAGAGAAAGATTTGCACTGGAAAGCAATTCGTTCAATTGATGATATGGCCGCTGATGCTTGGCGTTGGCAGTTACAAAACCCAAATGGTTATCTGAAATAAAGTTTAAAGTATTCAGATAATCTTGAATAAATAAGAGAGAAGGTTATGTCAAAACTGATTTTTGATCCTGTTGAACATCCTCATCGTCGCTATAATCCGCTCACTGGTCAGTGGATTTTGGTTTCACCTCATAGAGCGAAACGACCTTGGAATGGTAAAGATGAAAAACCTCAGCTTGCGACTCTTCCCTCTTATGATCCGCATTGTTATTTGTGCCCAAACAATACGCGTGTTTCTGGTGATCAAAACCCAGATTACACCGGAACGTATGTCTTTAATAACGATCACTCTGCGTTATTACAAGATGAATATGATGTTGATCCTTCATCAAATCCTTTATTTCAAACTCAAGCAGTAAGAGGAATTAGTCGCGTTATCTGTTTTTCGCCCGACCATGGAAAAACAATACCTGAATTGCCTTTAAGTAGCTTACGTAAAATTGTTGATACTTGGGATAACCAAATAGAAGAGCTCAGTAAAGAATACCTTTGGGTTCAAGTGTTTGAGAACAAGGGGGAAACAATGGGATGTTCCCAACCCCATCCTCATGGGCAAATTTGGGCGAGTGATTTTTTACCGAATGAATTAGCGAGAAAAGATACGCATTTAAAAGCATATTTTGAAAAATATGGGCGTAATTTATTAATGGATTATGTTGATGCTGAATGTAAAGACGCAAGTCGAACGGTTGTTGAAACAGAACATTGGTTGGCAATAGTGCCTTATTGGGCTGCTTGGCCTTATGAAACAATGTTATTGCCTAAAACCCATATTCGCCGAATGAGTGAGTTAAATGGTACTCAACGCGATGATCTAGCTGTTGCAATGAAAAAATTAACCAGTCGTTATGACAACTTATTTCATTGCTCTTTCCCTTATTCAATGGGGTGGCATTTTGCACCGTCTTTTAAAGACAACAGAAATATAGACCATTGGCAATTACATGCGCTTTATTATCCGCCATTATTACGTTCAGCTACTGTGCGTAAATTTATGGTGGGATACGAAATGCTAGCGGAATCGCAAAGGGATCTAACGCCAGAACAAGCGGCAAATAATTTACGTCAATTAAGTGACATTCATTATAAAGAGCAACCTTAATGACCTTCAATATGGCAAGGTATTTTAGTTAATCTGCTTTTTGCGCACGAAATAAATTAAACCAAATATCGCATTATTTACATAATGATGTGGTGGGATTTTATTACTTAATTTTAAGCTAAGGATTTATTATGCAGGCACTTATTAATAATGTGACTCGTTCATTCACATCTATTTTTGGTTACGCGCCGACACATTTTATTCAAGCGCCAGGAAGAGTAAATCTTATTGGTGAACACACTGATTATAATGATGGATTTGTTTTACCTTGTGCGATTAATTATCAAATGATCGTTGCAGCAGCAAAACGGGAAGATAATATTATTCGTGTGATTGCAGTTGATTACCAAAATGAAGTTGATGAATTTAGTCTTGATAACACGATTGAGTTTTTACCTAATAAAATGTGGGCAAATTACGTTCGTGGTGTTATCTATTTTCTACAAAAAGATAATTATTCTTTCCATGGTATGGATATCGCAATATCGGGTAATGTCCCTCAAGGTGCAGGGTTAAGTTCCTCAGCTGCCTTAGAAGTGGCTATCGGTCAAACGATTAAAGCACTCTATCAATTGCCTATTAGTCAAAAAGAGATTGCGTTAAACGGTCAAAAAGCTGAAAACCAATTTGTTGGTTGTAACTGTGGCATTATGGATCAACTGATTTCTGCTTGTGGTGAAGAAAATCATGCTTTATTAATTGATTGCCGTTCTTTAGATACGTTCGCCGTGACAATGCCTGAAAATATGGTTGTGATGATAATCAACTCTAATAAAAAACGCGGGTTAGTGGACAGTGAATACAATACCCGTCGTCAGCAATGCGAAGAAGCGGCAAAAATTTTAAATATCAAAGCATTAAGAGATGCTACATTAGATGATCTGCTGGCTAAAAAAACATTAATGAGTGAGGTGGTTTATCGTCGAGCTCGCCATGTTATCACTGAAAATAATCGCACACAGGAGGCTGCGGAGGCATTGCGCAAGGGGGATTTAACCACATTAAGCCAATTAATGATGCAATCACATCATTCAATGCGTGATGATTTTGAAATTACTGTCAAAGAGATTGATTCATTGGTTGAAATCGTAAAATCAACGATTGGTGATCGTGGTGGTGTAAGAATGACGGGTGGTGGATTTGGCGGTTGTGTCGTAGCATTAGTGACACCTGATTTAGTTGATAAAGTTGTTGATTCGGTGAAGACACAATATGAAGCCAAAACAGGGTTGAAAGAAACTATCTATGTCTGCTCTGCAAGCCAAGGAGCGGGCTATTCGGAGGCAAAATAATGGCGATTAATGAGCTCCGCTTTCTCGAGCCAGAACAAATGACAGCACAACCCGCATCAGACGGAAAGCCTGCACAAGTAGTTGTGCTTAAAAATCGGTTTGGTATGTCGATTTCTTTAATGGATATTGGTGCGACTTGGTTAACTTGCATTGTACCGGTTAATGGATATCGTCGAGATGTGCTGTTAGGCTCGGCAGATATGAATGCCCATAAACAGCAAACTGCCTATTTAGGTGCTACTGTAGGGCGCTTTGCTAATCGTATTGCTGGTGCAAAATTTGTATTAGAAGGGCTGGAATATCAAATCAGTGCTAATGAAGGTAAAAATACCTTACATGGTGGTAAACAAAACTTTAGTCATCGTCGCTGGGAGATCACGGCACAATCGTCTCAATCGGTGACATTTTCATTGATCTCAAAGGATGGTGACCAAGGTTTTCCCGGTACACTTAAGGTCAGCGTGACTTATACACTCACCGATAATAATGAAGTGTGTATTGATTATCAGGCAATAAGCGATAAAACCACGCCACTCAGTTTAACTAATCATGCCTATTTTAACCTTGCAGGTGAACATACTGAACGCACAGCACTTGAGCACGACTTGAAAATTTGTGCGACTCATTATTTAAAAAATGGTGAAGGCAATATTCCTACGGGGGAGTTTGCGAGTGTGATAGGAACAGGGTTTGATTTTCGTAAATTAAAACGTATCGGCCTTGATTTTATGGTTGATGAGTGCCAAAAAGTGGCGAAGGGTTATGATCATGCGTTTATTTTAGATAAAAAAACTATTGACGATAAAGCACCGGTTGTAACAGTCATCGCACCTGAGGGTGAACTTAAAATGGATGTGTTTACTACACTACCTTCTGTTCAATTCTATACAGGTAACTTTTTAGTGGGTACAAGAGGAAAAAGTCGTCGTTATGGTAATTATTCAGGGCTAGCGTTAGAAACACAATACTTTCCTGATGGGCCTAATCATCCTGAATGGCATGAAAATCGAGGCATTCTATCTGCAAATACACCCTGGAATAGCCAAACTATCTATAAGTTTTACTCCTAGCAATAAAAGGAAAGTGTAAACGCTTTCCTTTTCACTATTTATTTGATCTTTTTACTTTTTAAATTTCACTTCTTCGCTGATAATCAAGCCACTTAAATTTTATTATTCCCTTTTTTCTTTGTTCTTAGATTAACAGCCCGTTATTTTTTGATTATGAATAAAGGTGACCCATGAGGTGGATATGGCGACTATCAAAGATGTAGCAAAAGAAGCGGGGGTTTCTGTTGCTACGGTATCACGAGTCATTAATAACTCGCCGAAAGCAAGTAAGGCATCAATAGAGACGGTAAATGTTGCAATGCAAAAGCTAGGTTATCGACCTAATGCTGCGGCTAGAGCATTGGTTAGCCAAAGCACACAAACTTTAGGTGTCTTAGTCCATGATGTTTCTGATCCTTTTTTTGGTACATTGGTGAAAGCAGTTGATAATGTGGCTAGACAAGCGGGAAAACATATTTTGGTGTGTAATGGCTATCATGATGCACAAGACGAACGCCAATCTATCGAGTTATTAATTAATAGTCGCTGTGATGGTTTAGTGATCCACTCTAAAGCACTCTCGGATGAAGAACTGCTTGCTTATGCTCATGAAGTCAAAAGTATGGTGTTAATTAATCGCTTTATTCCGGAGATTGCGGAACGTTGTGTTGCTTTAGATAATTACAAAGGGGCATGGATGGCGACAGAGCACCTTATTCGCCAAGGGCATACCAAAATTGCTTACATCTCTTCTACTCATCATATTGAGGATACCACCCAACGCCTTGCAGGTTATAAGGCAGCTCTTGAAGCGAATAACATAATATTACCTGAAAGTTATATTGAGCATGGTGAACCAGAAGGGGAAGGTGGAGAGAAAGCAATGATGCACTTATTAACCAAATCTATTGATTTTACCGCTGTTGTTACTTACAACGATTTTATGGCAGCGGGTGCTTTGTCTGTTCTCGATGAAAATGAGATCCCAGTACCTGAAAAAAATCTCAGTGATTGGATTTGATGACGTATTAATTGCGCGTTATATTCATCCTCGTTTAACAACTGTGCGTTATCCAGTACAAATGATGGCAGAGCAAGCCGCAACACTGGCTATCAGACTGTCTAAAGGTGAAGTTCTCGAACAAAAACAACGTATTTTTTCGCCTACTTTAGTTCAACGTAATTCGGTTTTTAATCTTAGTCACCTCTCTTAATCCCCCTTTATTTTTTATAATACAGTCGATCCTCTTCATGGGGATCATCATCATCACCTTAAAAGGCTATGTTTTCTTAATAAGTGTAATCGTTATCATTTTTAAAGGAGTTTTGTATTTTCCTTCAAAGGTATTTTCTTGTGAGATAAAATAGAACTAGAGATTTTAGTCTAATTCTGGTTTTACTCGTTATAGTAATCGTTTGTTTCTCTATTTTTAGACGCATTTACGTAACATAAGCAACAAAATTGTGAAGGGAGTAACGGAAAAAGGGTGTGAAAACGTTTACATTAAATGTCTATTCTCTCTATGGGTCTGAAAGGAAAATATTATGCATACAGAAGGTGTTGGATTAAGCACAATAGACTATGCAATTTTTGCCCTCTATGTCGTCATCATTATTAGTCTAGGATTATGGGTTTCTCGTTCAAAGGATGGTGAGAAAAAAGGAACAAAGGACTATTTCTTAGCAGGTAAAACTCTTCCTTGGTGGGCAATTGGTTCTTCGCTTATTGCCGCTAATATTTCAGCTGAACAGTTTATTGGTATGTCTGGCTCTGGTTTCTCCATTGGCCTTGCTATCGCCTCTTATGAGTGGATGGCCGCGCTGACATTAATAATTGTTGCTAAATATTTCTTACCAGTCTTTATCGAAAAAGGTATTTATACCATCCCTGAGTTTGTTGAGAATCGTTTTTAGAAGTCGTAATTTAAAAACCATTCTTGCTGTGTTCTGGCTCGCATTATTTATCTTTGTTAACTTAACATCTGTGCTGTATTTAGGTTCATTAGCATTAGAAACCATTTTAGGTGTACCAATGATGTACGCCATTGTTGGTTTAGCGTTATTTGCCGTTATCTATTCGCTTTATGGTGGGCTTTCTGCTGTTGCGTGGACAGACGTGGTGCAAGTCTTCTTCCTTATTCTCGGTGGTTTATTTACCACAGTATTAGCCGTCAGCTATATCGGTGGCGATGGTGGGATTATGGAAGGCTTAAACAAAATGACGCAAGCTGCACCCGATCACTTTAAAATGATCTTAGAAAAAGATAATCCGCAATTTATGAACTTACCAGGTATCGCTGTGCTAATTGGTGGTTTTATGGGTTGCTAACCTCTATTACTGGGGTTTTAATCAATATATTATTCAGCGTGCTTTAGCTGCTAAATCTATCAATGAAGCACAGAAAGGGCTAGTGTTTGCTGCATTCTTAAAATTAATTGTCCCTATTCTGGTGGTTGTTCCAGGGATTGCAGCATTTGTAATTACCACTAATCCAGACTTAATGGCCGGGTTAGGTGCTATGGCGCCACAGCATATTCCAACGCTGGCACAAGCTGACAAAGCCTATCCTTGGTTAACACAGTTCTTGCCAGTAGGAGCAAAAGGTGTTGTTTTTGCAGCACTTGCAGCTGCAATAGTTTCATCTTTGGCGTCTATGCTTAACTCTATCGCGACTATTTTCACGATGGATATTTATAAAGAATATGTTGGGCCAAAAGCTTCTGAAACACGTTTAGTGAATGTGGGACGTATTAGTGCGGTTGTTGCCCCTGATTATCGCTTGCTTTATTGCGCCATTATTAGGTGGTATCGATCAGGCATTCCAATATATTCAAGAATATACTGGATTAGTAAGCCCAGGTATTTTAGCGGTATTCCTATTAGGCTTATTCTGGAAAAAAACAAACGCAAAAGGTGCAATTATTGGTGTGGTCTTATCTATACCGTTTGCTTTATTCCTAAAATTAATGCCATTGGGTATGCCTTTCCTTGATCAAATGATGTACACCTTTATGTTTACTATTGTCGTGATTGGTTTAGTGAGCTTAACTTCAACGACAACGGATGACAGCGTAGGGGCGATTACTTTAACCGATAAAACCTTTAAAACACAAAGCGGATTTAACATCGCTTCCTATGCCATTATGGTCATACTCTGTGTACTTTATGCCGTGTTCTGGTAATAACAAAGTGATGATTTGTTAATTCGTTAAATCTAAAAATATCCTACAAAAGAATAAAGCAGATGGTTTATGCCATCTGCTTTTTTTATGTTTGAAATGCGCTCTAACGAGGCCTAGCGAAAATAGCCCTGATTTACTTTGATGCAGATTAAAAAAAAACACCAAATATGAAAAGAAAATCATTCTCATGAATATTTGATTAAGATAATATTAATCATTCTCATTACTATAACTGTTATTAATTCAGGGAACCACTATGAACTTTAAAATGGGTATTTTAACTGCCTGTATTTTATCTGCCTCTTACCCGCTGTATGCACAAGAAAACACAGAAGAAAAACTTGTTGTATCAGCGTCAGGGTTTGCTCAACAAATTACAGATGCACCAGCAAGTATTACCGTGATCAGCAAAGAACAACTTGCAAAGAAACCAGTTCATGATTTAGCGGATGCTGTAAAAGGTGTTGAAGGTGTTAGCATTAATGGTAATGCCAATAAACAAGAAATTACGATGCGTGGTTTGCCGGGTGAATACACGCTTATTTTAGTTGATGGTCGTCGTCAAAATAGTCGTGAGTCACGCCCGAATGGGAGTGGTGGTTATGAAGGTGGTTTTATTCCACCTGCAGATGCAATTGAACGTATAGAAGTTATCCGCGGGCCAATGTCATCACTATATGGCTCTGATGCAATGGGTGGTGTTATCAATATCATTACTAAACCAGTAACAAAAGAGTGGCATGGCTCTGTTGCACTTGGCGGTACGTTGCAACATAACCGTGACGCTGGCGATTCTATTGATGGTGATTTTTATCTTTCAGGGCCTTTAATTGAAGATAAATTAGGCTTACAACTTTACGGCAGTAGCTACTTACGTGCAGAAGATAAAATCACTTATGGTCAAGGTCGTAATGACAATAAAAACATTACGGCGAAATTGGCATTTACACCAACAGATAATCAAACCATTTTATTAGAAGCGGGTCGTAATACGTTACAGCGTACAACGACACCAGGTAAATCAATGAGTGAGTTTACCAATCGTGGTGGGCGCCTTGATAAAAATAAAATGCTAGAAACTAATAATGATCGTAATCATTGGGCATTAACTTATAAAAATCAATTTGATATTCTGCATTCTGAATTAAGTGTCTACCAAGAACAAACTAAGCGTATTCAAAAAACAGAAGCGGTTGATAAGGCAACAGGGAATAGCTATAAATATTACGAAGCTCGCCGTCCTGAAATTACCAATACTGTTTTTGATGCAAAATTTACCGCTTTTTTACCTTCAAATGTGATGACTTTTGGGGGGCAATATCAATATTCACGTTTAAAAGATGAATCGTCTCTTGGTGGAAAAGAAATAAAACAATCGACAAATTACGGCTGATCAAAAAGCTTTATTCATCGAAGATGAATATAGCGTAACAGACAACCTCGCATTAACCGGTGGTGTGCGTCTTGATGATCACGAATATTACGGTAATCACTGGAGTCCAAGAGCCTATGCCGTTTATCATTTAACGGATGAATTCACCTTAAAAGGGGGCGTGGCGAAAGCTTTTAAAGCGCCAAGCCTGCGTGAAATCAGTCCTGAATACGGCACGTCAACAGAAAAAGGTCGTGCGATTATGTATGGTAATCGTGACTTAAAACCGGAAACATCAGTCAGCCAAGAAATTGGTATTGGTTATGATAATGGGGATGGTGTGACTGCAAGTGTGACTTTCTTTAATACCGATTTTAAAGATAAGTTAACCAATTTCGACACTGGTGAAATAGATCCAATTACAAGTTTAAAACTCTATCAATACGATAATGTCGGTAAAGCCAATATCAAAGGGATTGAAACGGCAGTTGGTTTCCCAATTACGGAAAGCTGGCATGTCAATGCTAACTACACTTATATTGATTCAGAACGTAAAAGTGATGATGAAAAGTTAGCTTCTGGTGAGTCATTAAAAGGCTACCCGCTTGATATGACACCAAAGCACAGTGCGAATGCGCGTGTGGATTGGCAGTTTGATGAAGCGACCAGTTTTTATGCCAATACGGCTTATACGGGCAAACAAATTTGGGCAGCACAACGAAATAGCCATTCAGGGGCGCGTTATCGTAGTGGCTACACAACCTTTGATTTAGGGATGACCTACAACTTTAATAAAAATACCATGTTTAACTTTGCGGTATTAAATATTACAGATGAAACAGGTCCTGCTGTGAATGATAAAGGCGGTAACTGGGTAGTTGATGAGGGACGTCGTTATTGGGCGAACATTAAATATAGTTTCTAATTGAGCCTAAATTGAAATAAACCCCGTATTTTATATGGGGTTTATTTTTTTATCACTTACTATTATTTTCAATTTAACTGTTCACCTTTTTATATTACTGACAGAGTATCTGATTTATGCGAATACGAATGTTATGCGGAATGATTATGTTATCTGCGGTGGCTCAAGCCAGACCTAACCAAGAAGTACCTAAAATTGAACCTCAAGCACAATCTTATTATCAAATCACACAAAAAGAAGTCGCTTATGAAGGCAAACAATATCGCCTCTTTCTTGCTGTACCCAAAAATACAACAAAGACGACATTAATTTATGGTGTTGATGGTAATGCGCAATTTCCATTGATGGTTAATGTAGCCATAAAACAAAAAAATAGTCCATTACCAGCGATTATTAGCGTGGGGTATGTGGGAGATAAAGCCTATTTTATTACAGAAAGAACGCATGATTATACGCCTAGTGTAAAAGGTGAGGCATTTAGCCGAGGTGGAAATGCAGAAAATTTTTATCAGTTTATCCTAACGCAAGTCAGGCCTTATGCGCTTGAACAACTCGCGAAAGAGAATATATCAGTTACCCAGCAATCTCTCTTTGGGCACTCCTTTGGTGGTGTATTTACCCTCTATGTTCTATTTAATCATCCAGAAACTTTCCAGCGTTATATTGTAGCAAGTCCTTCTTTATGGTGGGGAAAAGGTGAGTGGGTGAGAAAAGAGCAATGGCAGGCTATTCCTGATGACATTTCCATTGCAATAACGCTAGGTGAAAAAGAAGAAAATCCAGATTTAAGCCAATTAAGTGAAGAGCAACAAAAAAATTATCAAGAGCGTAGTAGTTGGTTAACGCAACGTCAGTTATGCCAATATTTAACAGATGAGGGAAAACAGTGCGATTTTTATCTCTTTGCAGGTAAAGGCCACGGTGGTTCTATTCCTGATGCTATTAATGTTGCTTTAGAAATAAGATGAAATAAACTGAGTAACTCTTTTAATAAAAACTACCTTATCAAAGGATGATAGGGTAGTAATAAGTATTTTTACTTACCTATCATTTTCATACGTATTATTGCGTAATCATCATAATGAAAAATACCTTTTTTATAAAAATAAATATCTGAGTAAGGCTATTCCCTTTTTGTAGAAAAAGACGATAATCATGATTGGTATAAATAAAATTGTTTTCTGACATTAGTTTTTATAATTTTATTTATCATAATTTAAGCGCTATATTCGCGTCTCCTGAATTTAGGGACGCCATCCACTGTTTTCACCTTTGTTCTTTTATCTTTCCTAGATAAAAGAATTGCCCCTATCAGGCATCGAGAAAACAGCGCATTTTCAACCGTTTTGATTGTGGAGACGAGGGTAGTGAAACAGAACACTACTTTGGTACGCAAAGGCGACAGTACATTAGTACCTGTGGCTGGGTTAACGGTATTTGCTATCGCGTCAGGCTATTTAATGAGTTTAATTCCACTGTCTATGGACAGCTTTGGAATGGATACGCTCTATGCTAGCTGGTTAGCAAGTATTTATTTTATCGGATTATTAATAGGTTCAGTGATGATAGAGCCTATTATTGCAAGAATAGGGCATCGTCTTTCTTTCGTCGTGTTTTTATTATTACTGGCAGTGACTGTTGGCATATTACCTGTAATGCCTTATTTATCAGCATGGATGGTCTCTCGTTTTATTGGTGGTATGGCGGTCGCGGGTATTTTTGTTGTGGTCGAATCATGGCTGTTAATTGGCGATAATCCTAAAGAGCGGGCTAAACGTTTAGGCTTTTATATGACCTCGCTGTATGGCGGCACAACATTAGGACAGTTGGCGATTGGTGCAATTGGCACACAAGGTGCTATTCCGTTTATGGCGGTATTGGCCTTGTTATTAATTGCGGTATTACCGCCTCTGTTTTTTAAACAAGGGCAACCCCAAGGGCATGACCATAAAAGTTTGTCACTTAAACAAATGCGTCGTTTAAATAAAGCCGCTTTGGTGGGCTGTATGGTATCTGGCGTGGTGATGGGCAGTATTTATGGAATGATGCCACTAGCCTTAAATCAAGGTCAATTTACCACAGACCAAATAGGTGTGTTGATGGCGGCTATTATTTTAGGTGGAATGGTGGTTCAGCCTATTATTAGCAAGTTGTCTGTGGTAATTAGTAAAACGCTGTTATTAGCGATGATGTGTTTAGTGGGTGTGTTTGCCATGGGACTGACTTATCTCTCTAACGATTATATGGTGCTTATTGTTGCACTGGCGTTATTGGGGATGTCTTCTTTTGCACTTTATCCTATCGCTATTACTTTGGCATGTGATCATGTTAATGCGAGCTATATTGTCGCCATTACACAAGTCATGCTATTAAGTTATAGCATTGGCTCTGCCATTGGGCCTTTAGGTGCGGGTATTTTTATGGCACAGGCCAATAATGGCATTATGAATTTCTTCTTTGTTGTGTTACTGGTGACGGCGATTTATATGCTTTTTGCCAGTTTACGACGTAAAAGCCATATTGTGTTGAACTAACTATTTCTCTTACTTTGATCTCTTTCTTTTTCATTTTATTATCAGCCGAGCTTACCGTAAAAGGGAGCTCGGTTTTTTTATGTTATATTCAAAAATGAATTAAGACTCCACTTATATTTTTGTACTGCGTTTTATCAGTATAAACAGATCACTCAATTCCTTTTTTAAAGATAATGGATTTAACTTTTCATGGAGATCACAGAATGAAAATAATGAAACCTAGTTTTTTATTCTTATTGCTTATGCCCTTTTCAACTGTTCAAGCCATAACGGCAGAGCAAAGTAAAAAGCTGGTGGAATATGCTGCTGATTTACCAAGAGCCGTATTTTACGACTCAAATTATCGCAAAATAGATTATCCAAATGGTGATGTTCCTGCTTATAAAGGGGTTTGTAGCGATGTCATTATTCGTAGTTATCGTGGGATTGATATCGATTTACAAAAATTACTGCATGAAGATATTAAAGCCAACTTTTCAGCCTACCCAAGTAAACAGATATGGGGGTTGAATCAACCAGATACAAATATTGATCATCGTAGAGTGCCTAATTTGGAAGTTTTTTTCTCACGAAAAGGCAAAGTAAAGCCTATTACCAAAAATGCAGAAGATTATGTGCCTGGTGATATTGTTAGTTGGCGTTTAGACAATGGTCGGCCTCATATTGGTATCGTGGTAAATGAAAAAAGTTGGGATAACCAACGCTATCTTATCATGCACAATATTGGTTTTGGGCAGGTCGCTGAAGATGTTTTATTTTCATGGAAAATAACAGGGCATTTTACCTATTAAATATAGGTATTCGAGAGAATTGAAACATTTAGTTTTTATAAAAATAGCATAAAAATAAAAAAGTAATATTAAAGGAAAGATTGAAGCGATAAATTAAATAATGCCCATACCTATTTTTATATAAAGCATGGGCACTATTTCTGGGGAAGAATATTTTCATCAGAAATATTCATGATTATTCCTCTAAGCCACCGAGTAACATACTAACGACAGCAGTAGAACAGATAAAAGAAAGGAAAAGGATAAAAAAAGAGCTACCGATCATAATGCCCTCCAAATCTATTACTATTTTTAAATAAAAAACCTCACAAAAGACACGTTATTAATTCATTACCTTATATACTAGGTGATTTTAAAATAAAGTCAAACTAACATATTATTTAATAATGATTTTTTGTTTTGTGATTTCATATTTTATGAAATAAGTATGTTGGATATGATTAAATGATCAGGAGGGGCTTAACCCCTCTGATGTCTTACGCGGTGTGAGGCAAAGTAGTGTGAGTTAGTGGAGGTAAACCATAAGCTGCGCGAGCGCGATCACAAGCCTCATTAGGAACACCATTTACCCAAGATTGTTCAAACTCACGGCAAGGAGAAGGGCGTTGTTCATAGATAGAACAGCTTACACACTCACCAACCTCACCAAGAAGCTTATCACAACGTGGTTTTTTAGAATTAGTTCCTTTCATACAAGAGAGAAAAGGAGTTAATGGTTCTGTTAACTCATCTGGAACCACACCACCTCCACTCACCATTTCAGCCCAATAGAACGAAACTCTAAAATAGGCGCAACATGCACCACAGTGCATACAGGGATTGTCCTGCATATAAACAAAATCGTTAGAATGATTACTCATACCTGATACCATTTTATCTGACGTTGAAATGACAATAGGCACGTTTTAAGGGTGCTGTAATTTAAGAGAGGCAAAATAAAGGTAGAGAAACAATGCTTCTCTTAGAACAATCATTATGCGCTGAATGAAAAATATTTTTCAAGAGAAATATTTCTGTATATAGAATATATTTATTTCAAAATAGAGCATTGTTTTGTAAAAAATAATCTCAGTGGACTATATGACTTAATGGTAAGTGATTGTGTTATTTTATAGTCCGTTAAAGCAACATTATCAATCGTATTAAATGTAATCAAAATATTTAATTTGTAAATAAAGAAAAGCCTTATCATTTCTGATAAGGCCATAAAGAAGAGGGTAAAAGATCGATTAAAAAACAAGCTGTTTTATTTAGTCATAGAGGTGTTTAAAAGGGACCTTTAAAAATAAATAAGGCACCAGCACCAATTAAAAGGAAACCAATAAAGTGATTTAATGTGAAGTTTTCACCTAAATAAGTAACAGAAAAAATAGCGAAAATTGTTAATGTTATCACTTCTTGTATGGTCTTTAATTCTGCTGCACTGTAGTAATGATGACCAATTCTATTTGCAGGCACAGCAAAACAATATTCAACAAATGCAATCAACCAGCTTAAAAAAATGACGATAATAAGCGGTTTATTGCCGTATTTTAAATGGCCATACCAAGCGAACGTCATAAAAACGTTAGAAATTATCAGAAGAATGATTGGTGTAAATTTGTAGAACATTATACTCATACCATTGGGTGGTTTTCTGGCGATTTTGCCAATAAGAATGGTATGAGATTACTGCAAAAAAAGTGGGTTTTCTATCAGTGTGATAAGGATAATGGTGTAATTTACATTGAGACTATTTTATCGTAAAGAAAACATATCGAGGATAAGCCAAGTTGAACTATTAAATAGTAAAGTAGTTATTTAATTTATTAAATACTATTTAAAATAAAGAAAGGTTATTAATCTTGCTTTATTGAAACATTATAATAATGTCTAATAAAAATAATTGTCGTTATTTTTAATTGTTGTTGAAAAAATTTTGAGAATTAACCCATCGAAGGTTATGTATTGATCTGGAAAAATTGAGCAAAGTTTTTCGCATTGATTGTGTAGATCAAAGTTCCCATCTAAAAGTGGGAACTTTATCAGTAAGTTGAAGGTGTTATATAACCTTTCTTTATGTTGGTCAATCCTTTGACCATGACCTTAAGTTATTTAGTTATCGTTCTTTTCATTGCTGATTAATATTGAATTAGCAATCTTCTATAATCAAATACGCCGCATGAACAGGGCCATGAACCCCCCATACTTTAATTAATTCAATGTCTGCTGTAGAACTTGCACCACCAATTAAATTGATGCAAGACGGCATTCTTACACCTTCTTGCGCCATTTTATGTAAACGTTCAGCAATTTGAGCCACTCGAGGTAAAATATCGCTTTTACGTAGAATAACAATAGAAGTTTCAGGTAATAAGCTTACCGCACGTCCTTTTTCTGGAGACGAAAATAAAACAATCCCACCAGATTCAGTTAGGCCCGCTTCCGCAAATACAATTCCAATTTGAGAGCGTTCAGCATGAATAATATTTTCATGGCCAAGTTCTGGGGTCCAAATATAGGTTTCGTATTTTTCACTGATAGCTTTAGTTACACCCAGTGCATCTAGGCGCTCATCTCCACTTATTACCACCGAGCCTTTACAATCATAACTTTCGCAGAGTTCAATTAGGCTATTGATAACGTCATCAGGTTTGCTAACAACACATTTCACCATTTGAGTCTGTGCAAAGTCAGTAAATTCTTTACATAGTTCATCCTGAGTCAAATTAGTTAAGCGAGTTTTCGCTAAATCATTAATCGGTGTAGGCTGTGGCTGTGGCTTATGCGCAATAGGACGCCCTAATTTTTCAGCAATAGTTTGCAGAAACTCATTACGGTTTTGTTCGTTTAACATATTATTTTTTTCCTTCTGCTTTATGGCGTTTAAACCAACTACGGAAGCTATAACCATCTGGTTTAGGGAGATCTCGCGATTCCATCCAATCATTTAACACACTGATTTTGATTGGTGTAGACCCATTTTTGATCATTAACCCCGCCATTTTTGCACCAACGTTCATACCCACTTTCCAAAGAGCTGGGTGTGAATTGAGGTAGTTAAACATACCGGTGACTCGACGTTCTGCTTTTGGTGTTAAACCAGTTTCAGCCATTACTCGACGATGTTTTAAAATCAACTGAGCTAAAGGAATTTTGACTGGGCAAACCACATTACATGCATTACATAATGAACAAGCGTAAGGGAGATCATGAAAATCTTTATAGCCCCCTAACAGTGGTGAAATTACCGCACCAATTGGGCCTGGATAAATTGAGCCATAAGCATGTCCACCAATATTACGGTAAGCAGGGCACGTATTAAGACAAGCACCACAACGGATACAGCGTAAAATATCTTTAAATTGCGAACCTAAAATTTCAGAACGGCCATTATCCACAATCACTAAATGGAACTCTTCAGGACCATCGACATTGCCCGCTTCACGAGGACCAGTTACCCAAGTGTTGTAACTAGTTAAACGTGAGCCAACTGCGCTACGGCATAACATAGTGATTAATGGATCAACTTCTTCAAATGTTGGTGCCACACGCTCCATACCCATGACTGCAATATGGGTTTTAGGTAACGTAGTGGTCATTCTTGCATTACCTTCGTTAGTAACTAAACAGACGGTGCCGGTTTCAGCTACCGCAAAGTTACAACCCGTAACGCCAATATCAGCAGACAGAAAATCTTGTCTTATACGCTGTCTAATGAAAAGTGTCATATCTTCAGGCGTTTCACTGCCTTCATAATTGAGTTTTTCATTTAAGACTTTACGAATTTGATAACGATCTTTGTGGATAGCAGGAACGACGATATGAGATGGTGGATCGTTATCTAATTGAAGAATATATTCGCCAAGGTCAGTTTCGATGATTTCAATGCCTTCATTTTGTAAGGCCTTATTCATCCCAATTTCTTCGGTGACCATCGATTTAGATTTTACAATCTTCTTCGCGTTTTTCTTTTTGGCAACGTCACAAATATAACGAGAGGCATCTTCTGCTGTTTTAGCAAAATAAACATGACCTCCGTTTTCTGTTACTTTTTCAGATAATTGATAGAGATAAGCATCTAAATTTTCAAGCACATGGTTACGGATTTGTTCAGCGCGATCACGCCATTCTTCCCAATTACCTAGTTCTTTGACCATGATTTGACGATTAGCTCCAATGCGTTCTTGCGCCATAACAACCGCATTACGCATGATTGTATCTTTCATTTCATGTTCTAGGCGAGGTCTGAAATCGATATCACTGGTTTTGATAGACATAAGCAGGCTTCCTTATTGGCTCATTAAAACTTGTGCAATGTGCAACACTTTTACAGGGCGCTTTTCTCGGCTCAAACGGCCTTGTATGTTTATTAAGCAACTTGTATCTGCACCAATGACATAATCAGGACTCACATCCATAATATGTTTTACTTTTTCGGTCACCATTTCGCCTGAAATTTCAGACATTTTCACAGAGAATGTTCCACCAAAACCACAACAGGTTTCTGAGTTCGCAAAAGGTAACATTTCAAGACCTTCAACGTGGTTTAATAGTGTTAAAGGCTCACTAACAACACCCAGTTTGCGGGTTAAACTGCATGATGGATGATAAACAGCTTTACCAGGGAGACGGGCACCAACATCGACAATGCCCAAGGTATTGACAATAAAACTGGTTAAATCAATAAGGCGATCTGCTACACCTTGTGCTCGTAATGCCCATTGTGGCTCATCGGCAAGATAAGTTGGGTATCCTTTTATGGCATAAGTACAGGAGCCTGCTGGGGAAATAATCGGGTAGTCATTTACTTCCAATGTTTCAATTAACGATTTCATAGCAGGTTTGGCGTTATTTACATAACCGCTATTAAGTGCGGGTTGACCACAGCAACCTTGGCGCTCTTGAAATAGCACTTCGCAACCTAATTTCTCAAGTAACAAGACGGTGTCTCTGGCTGAATCTGCTTTCAGCACATCACCAAGACAGGTCGCATAAAAATTAACTTTCATTAATCGAACTCCAAAACATCGCTCAGATGTTGTCATTTTTACTAAAGATAAAATTCTTTTTTTTATTGCTTTGTTATAAGAGGGAAAGGGAATGGAATAAGCTCACTCCCTTTCCCTTATTAATTAGTTCATTAGGTGATAAATAATGCCGATCTTCGCTCCAAGAATAACAATATAGGCGATACAATATTTTAACGTTTCACGCATAATGGCACTGCTTTGTCCATCCATTTTTGTGGCTGAAACAGCAATGGCGATACTTTGAGGTGAGATCATCTTACCGCCCGTTGCACCTGAGGTATTAGCCGCAGCCAGAATGAAAGGGTCGATATTAAGCTTAGCTGCAGCACTGGTTTGTAACTTACCAAATAGCACGTTGGAGTTAGTGTCGCTACCGGTTACAAATGTTCCTAAGGCTCCGATCACGGGAGCAATAAAGATAAATCCGGCACCGGTGAAATCGACCAAGGTTTCAGCGATACTACCAATCATGCCACTGAAATCCATGACGGTTGCCATTGCTACGATTGCGGTGATGGCAATAATGGAGTTTTTCAGTTGGATAGTTGTTTTAACAAGTACAGAGATAAGCGTGGAAACACTGGCACCTTGAATTGTGCCACCTACAAAGCTGGCAAGTATAATTAATACACCTGGTGTACTTAACCAAGCAATGGTTTGATATTCCGTTTGTGTTTCACTTAATACAAATGGGATCTTAGTGGAAATAGCGCCCGCCATGCTTTGGATCGCTGGGAATAAAGGTGAGCAGGCTAAAATGAAGATAAAGGTAAACAGGTAAATAGAGCTAGCCACTAACAACTCTTTTCCAGTGTGTTTTTTGAGATTTTTTTGCTTATCGCCACTGTTTTTCATGCGTTTAGCAAGGAAAATAACCACAATTAAGCTGACTAAGCTACCGGCAAATGCAGGTAATTCAGCACCTAAATTAGCCGCAACAATGTATTGAGGAATAAGTGTACTAATACCACACATTAAAGTAATAAATCCGACACCTTTAATGGCTTTAATGCCACCACCTGCAATGGCAACAATGACGAAAGGTAACAGGATGTTAAATAATCCCAACTGAATAATGATGGTTTTACTCAACACTAATACGTCAAGTCCAGTGTTTTGCGCCAAAATAGACACTGGAATACCAACAGCACCAAAAGCGGTAGGAACAGTGTTAGCGACTAAAGAGGCAACCGCAGCTTTAAAAGGATCAAATCCAAGAGCAATTAAAATGCCGATAGGAATGGCAACCGCGGTACCATAGCCCGCAACAGCTTCAAGAAAGCCCCCAAAACACCACGAAATAAGTAGAACTTGTACGCGCTTATCATCACTTATGCCAGCCAGTACATCTTTAAGTACATCCATGCCACCCGTTTTTAGCATTAAGTTATAACTATAAATAGCGGCAAGAATAACAATGATGATTGGCCACAACCCTTTAACTGCACCATAAAGGACAGAAACAGAGGCAAATTGAATGGTGTTGTTCCAATGAAAAATAGCAAGTGCAACAGTTATCACTAAAGAAACCAGCACGGCATGGTGAACGGCTGATTTCATTTTTAAGATCATAAAAATCAACACAGCTAAAGGCACAATGCCTAATAAGAATGAGAGATAGTCTGACATGATTATTTTTATCCTTAAGTTTGCAATTTTTATCGTTTATAACTGCGTTGGCAAACCGATAAGTTGGTCATTATATAATTGTGTAGGGTACTAGGTTTTATTAATGCTCTGCTTTGCTGAAACGATAAATCATAAATAAAAAAAGATAGTTACTAACCTAAACAATGAAAGATATCATCACTTAGGAAATTGTCAGGTTAGATTGGTTGGCTATTGTAGGGAATATTTATTGAGATGTAATAGAATAAAATCAATTGTGTGACAAATATAAAAAAATTCCTTTTTTCTCATTATTTGCTTGTTAACTTTCGTGTTTTTTGATGCTCGTCAATGTAATTAAATTATTAATGTTGTTATTGAATTGGTTTTTGGTGAAAAAAAGAACGTTTTTGATGGTTTTATCTATGTAATAGAAGCGTGATAGCGGACTATAAATCCCCTTTATGATGATAAAAAAAACGATAGTAGCCATAAGTAAATATAAGATAAATTTATGAATGTTATTTGTATTTACTCTATCGATAAATAGAGTAAATGTTGTGTTTTTATTCCTATTTTATTTTTTTAATTATCTTTTATTAATTATTTTAAAAATAATTTTATATTATTAATTATAGTTTTTATATTAATTTAATATTTGTTTTATTCTTTTTATTAATAATTTCAAATTAAAGGTTTATTTTTATTTTTTTATATTTTCATTTTTTATTGTTCCTATTTTTATTATTTTTTTGTTTTTAATTTTATCTTTATTTTATTTTTTTTATTTTTATTAATTGATTTTTTGTTTACAGGGGATTTTATTTTTTTATTTTTTTATTTTTTTATTTTTTTATTTTTTTTATTTTTTTTATTTTTAATTTTATTTTTTTTATCTTTAATTATACTTATTTTATATTTTTATATTAACTGTTTAAAAAAATTTTAATACAAATTCATCATCAATGATTAACTTTTTTTTGGTGCTTACGCCGTGTAATTACTCAGTTTTATGGTTTTTATATTTGTAATACAAATCATAAGGATAACAAGTTTATGATGAGAAGAAGTAAATAAAAAATGAGAATGATTCTTTTTTGTTTTCTAAGATAACGGTATATTTAGAGTGATCTTGACTATATAAGTAAAAATGTATAGCTGTATATTCTCTATTTTTTATTATAAAAAATAGAGAATATACTTATTTTCAATAATAGAAAATGCTTTATTAAGCCAGTTTGCTGATCTTTTTTAGGCGCTAAAATCGCCTTTTTAACGCAAAGCGAAAAAGTGAAATATTATTGACGTTTATCGGCCTATTTTTAGGAGAGAGATAAATTTCACCTTGATAATTGTCATACAAATAATTACGGTAAAAAAGGAGACAAAAAATGCGTGTACAGATAATCCGTGTTGCGTTAATTACGCAATAACCTCTAATGAGATATTTTCTTTTGGTTGTTGCTTCTTTCCTTTCTTTTTTATTATCAGCATTTGTTTCACAATTAATGGCATTATTTTTGGTAATAAATCGTGGAAATATTAATGATGAAAAGATTATTCCTATCATCAAATGGCTCTGTTTTGATAACAAAAATCAGCAATTATGTTAGTGATGTTTTAGGATTTAACATTTGAGGTTGTCTTTTTTTTTCTAAAATTAAGTCAGTGTTATGAACAGTTTGTCTAATGTTGATAAAATTGTATGTATTTTATTTTTGATGTATTACACACAAAAAAAAAGAGTAAATTGTGAACTTGCTCTCTTTTTATTTCCCCTCGATTGGGTGCTAATCAACTAGGATAAATTTTTCTGGTGCTCTTTTAATTTTAAATTGAGAGAAAAACAGTAATAAAAGAAAGATCGTTGCTAAAGCAACATTTAATGACACGATGTTATAGCTGTATTTGAGCAACATCCCACCCAATGGTTGTACCAGCCGCATAACCTATAATTAATCCCCTGCTGTTATTATTGAAATATCTAACTATAGGTAATGATAGGTAACAATCCCAATAGGTGTAAATTTTGTTGCACCGATTGCAAAAGTATCTGTGACGAGGAGTAATAAAAAGAAAAAACGTTCATCATTATTCCTGGCTAAATGAGCAAGGGCTAAAAAAATTGATACAGAGTGAGTTTAATGGGGCAATAAAAGCAATCAGTAAGAAAAAGACAATAGACTTTTGCTCAAATGTAAATAATGAAATGAAAAACAAAATAAGGATTATGTTAAAGTAATTTAAATTTGTTGTTTATTTATCATTGTTGTTTGGTCTAAGTATAGGATTTTATATGAATAATATCAGGTTGATTGCCACGATTGTAGCAAAAGAAAATCATGAAAATGAGGTGTTATCTGCGTGTAAAGCAATGATAAAACCCAGCCATCAAGATGATGGGTGTATCCAATATGAGCTTCATAAGGATACAACGCAACCAAGAACATTTATTTTTTTTGAAGTCTGGGAAAACCAGAATGCCATTGATGAACATAATAAAACGGCACATATGAGAGCATTCATTGAAAATCTAAAGGAGAGAATTGAGTTGTTAGATATCAAATTTATTGAAAAAATCGCTTAATCCTATTTACTCTTTGTTAATGTGTCGCATTGTTATTTTAAATAGAGCGTTTTATGTTTCGAGCATCATTTAAGCAGATATACGCTATGTATATTTGCTTATTTTTTAGTCGGTTATGTTTATATTGGCCACTTTATTTATAATAACGCATTATTCTCCTCTTACTATTAACTTAATTGTAATAATAAAAAATATTTATACGCTTAGATATCAATATATCACTTAATACCACTGGGACACGTTGTATGAAAGCTACGTCAGAAGAAGCGAGAGTCTTCATTGAAGTTGTTGAACATAAAAGTTTTACAAAAGCAGCTAATAAACTCAATCTTGCTAATTCAGCTGTTAGTCGTACTGTAAAAAAGTTAGAAGATAAATTAGGGGTTAATTTACTTAATAGAACGACTCGCCAAATTGATCTAACGGCAGAGGGCGAACTTTATTTTCAGCGCATGAAAGTTATTTTGCAGGAAATGAAAGCGACTGAAAATGAATTATATGGTACACAGAGCTCACCTAAAGGATTATTGCGAGTAGATGCGGCTACACCCGTTGTTTTACATCTGTTGATCCCTTTTATTTCTATTTTTCGTCAACAATACCCTGATATTACTTTGTCATTAGTCTCATCAGAAACGTATGTGAATTTAATTGAGCGAAAAGTTGATGTTGCTATACGCGTAGGACAATTAACGGATTCAAGTTTACGTGCACGTCCTTTATTTAATAGCTATCGTAAAATTATTGCCTCCCCCAAATATATCGAACAAAAAGGGACGCCGGTAACAGTACAAGCATTGAATGAACATACTTGTTTAACATTTACTGAGCCAGCTTCGTTAAATACGTGGCCTTTAGAAATTGAAGAAAATACATTAATTACAGTAAAAGAAGGGGTATCTTCAAACAGTGGCGAAACATTAAGACAATTATGTGTGAATGGTGAAGGGATCGCTTGTTTATCCGGTTTTATGATAAATAAAGACATTCAAGAGGGCAAAGTGGTTGAGCTTTTCAGCGATCAAATACAACCTATTCCATTACCTTTTCATGCTGTTTATTATAGTGATCGGGTCGTGAGCCAGCGTATTCGCGTTTTTATTGATAACTTAACGCAATATTTATCTGACACATTAAAGTTGTAACTTTTGACACACTGATTTACTTGATTTCTTACAGCTTATCTTAGTGTGATAGTAAGACAACCTTATTAGGGTAAATAAGATCCTTATTAATGTTATAACAGCCCGCCTTTTAAAAAAATAGCCTAAGTAACAATAGACTTTTACCTAAAAAGCAATAATCTCTATTATTAATATGCATAATCGTAAAATTTGATTTTTTTAGTTTTTTGTTCTTTTTAGCTTCACTTTATCTTTATAAAAGGATAAAAATTCTATCTTTCTATTATTTTTTAGAGTTTGTTATTGTGTGCGAGTTTTTTCATTTCCTGTTAAATTTACGCTATCAAATGTATTGCAAGAAAAAATTTAGGAGATGATATGAATATTTTACTGATTAACGGTGGCCAAAACTTTGGTCATTCTGCAGGACGATTAAACCGTACATTACATGATATTGCAGCTGAGCATTTAGTGACATTCGGGTATTGTGTTAAAGAGACTCAAATAGAAGAGGGCTATGACATTAATGAAGAGATTGAAAAATTCTTATGGGCTGACGCTGTAGTATATCAAATGCCAGGTTGGTGGATGATGATGCCATGGAAAGTGAAAAAGTATATGGATGATGTTTATACTTTAGGGCATGGCAAATTATATGAGAACGATGGACGTACTCGCCGTGATCCCAAAAAACAATATGGCACAGGGGGGTTGTTACAAGGCAAAAAATATATGCTCTCCGTGACTTGGAATGCGCCCGTTGAAGCTTTTAATGAGTTTGGTAATTTCTTTGATGGCAGAGGTGTTGATGGTGTTTATTTCGCTTTCCATAAATCTCAACAATTTTTAGGCATGTCTCAATTGCCTACTTTTATGGCAAATGATGTGATTAAAGAACCTAATGTTGATAAAGATATTGTCGAATATAAAGCACATTTAACTCAAGTGTTTGGTTAAAATTATCAATTTCTATAGCTGATTGGATGATAGAAAAAAATCTTTTAAAGGTCACCACAATACAATATTGGTGACCTTTATTTTTCAATCAATTATTTTATTAAGTTTTAGATACTTTTAATCTGAAAGTAGTTAACTAATTTATTAAGATTGAGTGCCTGTTCATTGAGTGAACCTGCGGCGGCAACCGACTCTTCCACTAATCCTGCATTTTGTTGCGTTGTTGAATCAAGCTGGCTTACGGCATTGTTGATTTGTGAAATACCGTCACTTTGCTCATTACTCGCTTGTCCAATTTCTCGTAATAATGCACTGATTTCTTCAACATCTGTGATCATTTTTTGGATCTGTAATTCAGTTTGTTCCACTAAATCCATCCCTTCTTGTGTTTGGGTTGATGAATTTTCAATCAGTGTACGTATATCATTTGCTGAATCTGCACTTTTTTGTGCTAATAATCTGACTTCACTTGCGACAACGGCAAAACCTTTGCCATGTTCGCCCGCTCTTGCCGCTTCAACCGCAGCATTAAGTGCAAGAATATTTGTTTGGAATGCAATGGAATCAATTAAGTTAATAATATCTGTCATTTGAGATGATGAATTATTGATGGCTCTCATTTTTTCTGTTAACTGAAGCATCATTTCACCATTATGATGGACGGCAATTTCTGTTTTTTCAGCAACATTAATTGCATCAAGAGTATGCTCTGCAGTATTTTTAACCGTTGACGTCATTTGCTCCATTGAGCTTGCAGTTTCTTCTACGGAGGTTGCCTGTTCTTCTGTTCTTGCAGCTAAATTTTGACTACCTGCTGTGATCTGTTCAGCGGCAGATGAAATGTTTTCAGCACCGTTTTGTACATTTTGCACAACATCTAATAGATGGGTTTTCATCACAGCAAGCGCTTGTAATAACATTCCTGCTTCATCATGATAATGAGTGTTAATTTCTTGTGTTAAATCACCATTAGCAATCGCTTTAGCAAAATTCACAGCTTCATCTAACGGGCGAGTAATACCTTTTGTAATAAACCACCCTAAAACACTACCTACAATAATGCTAATAAGTGTCAATAATACTAAAAATACTCTCTTCTCAATGAAATCGCGCTCAACGGCTTCACCTGCCTTATTCATTTTTTGATTTTGTAGCGCAATAAATTCCAAGAGTTTATCGCGATACATAAGTTGAATACCTGCTGTTTTGGTGATTAATTCATTAACAGCGACGTGCCGATTATTTTCGTTAAATGCTTTTACTACAAAATTTTGAGAGGTGATATATTTCTGACGGATCTCATAAACTTCAGCGAGTATTTTTTTGATTCATCATCGTGAGCTGTTTCTTCTAACTCTTTTAGTAATTGAGCAACCTTGGCGGTGATCTCAGCTTTTTTACTCTCTTGTTCAGAGGCTAAACGGCCTTGCTCATCTAGCATGGTGAGTTGCTGAAAGATAATAAATTCATTGAAATTATTAATTAGCAAATTGGCTTTTACTGTGGCTGGATAGATATCATCAACAACATCATGAATATCTTGATTCGCACTATTCAACCCCATTAATGCAAAACTAGAACCCAACATAATTAACATTACCAATGTTGTAAATGCGATAGTTAACTTTGTACGAATTTTAACGTTTTTAAAGAACATGCTTAACCCTGGATAAATAATAATTAATAAGTATTAGTAACTTATTGAAGAAAAGACAGTATCGGTAAGCAGTGACAGAACTTTAGTCATTAAACGAAATAAAGGCAGATAAAAAGGCTTGCATTGATTTTTAACACACTATTTTTAGTGTGTTAAAGAGATTTATTCCCTTTTTTTATCTAAATGTGCTTAGTATTTAATTTTCATTCGATTTTATAAAATTGAGAGTTAAGTAATAAGAACTCAAGATATTCTTTATTTTTTGTTAACAATTGTTTGTCTTGTTTTTATGCATGTTAATTTGATCTTGAAGATTAAGAAGATACCGTCTCTGAAAAATTTTCGGCTATGATAAACTGGTTGACCTACAACAGGTGAATTTATGGCTAGTGTTAAATATACTTAACTCTCCATACTTCTTATATTTATTGATGTAAAGGTAACGCTGTATGCGCAGTGTATTTATATTTTTGAGTGTATTTATTTTAGGGTTTAGTCATATGGCGTATTCAGATCAAACACTCGTTTTTATAAGGCATGGTGAAAAACCTGATAATGAAAGTGGGCAACTAACCTGTAAAGGATTAAATAGAGCTCTCGCTTTACCTGATGTACTTATCAATCAATTTGGCAAACCTGACGCATTATTCGCTGCGGCGCCTAAACAAAGTAAGTTAGGTAATTCATTACGTTCACTTCAAACTATCTCTCCCATTGCTATTAAAATGTCATTACCTATCCATCTTCATTATCATGCTAAAGAAATAAAAGAATTACGTGAAGACCTGTTAAGTCAGCAATATGAAAACTCAGTTATTTTTATTGCATGGGAGCATGATAATTTAGTCAAAGTGGCACGAGATATCATGAAGAAAGAAGGGGGAGATCCTAAATTAATCCCTAAATGGAAGAGTAATGATTTTGATAGTATTTATATCTTAAAAATAATCCGAGAAGATAATAAAAAAAACATTATATTTGAACAAAGACAACAAGGGTTAAATGGTGTTTCGGGCGATTGTGGTAAGATTTATTAAATGTATTATTGATAAATTAAAGTGCATATTAATTACAATAAGGATCTAATTAAATTAGGTGGATCGTTATAACTAGTAAATATTGTGGTAAGTCACGATCTTTATTTTTTGTATTGTGTAATGATCATTTAAAATGAGATGCATAATTTGTGTTTTTTTTAGTTATTTTACTTAATAAATTAAAATTACTTATTGAGTGTATATTATACTATTGGTATAAGATAGGTTGGCCATACGGATATATATTTTTATTTAATCTCCTTGAACAGAGTATTTATAGCTAATGATTTAGTTAATTTTTTTCTTAAATGCTTCTATTTGATATTTTTTTATTTATTATTTTTTGTTTTAGTAAGTTATATATACATATCCTTTAGATTCTATAGGTTCATCAGCTATAGAAAAATAGGATAGAACGGAAGGCATTCATGCTTAGAAAGCAATATTATTTATCTTATTTTTACCAATGTTTTTTTATTCAACATAACTTATAGAGTAGATACTCTATAAGTTATCGAAAATTGAGCAGAACAGAGTTAAAGTACTGTCATTATAAGTGTCGCTGATGCTGTAAATTCACCTGTTATTGACTTGTTTGGATTATTTATTACAGGGGAAACTTCTAGTACATCCTGCCCACTTCCATTAGCCAATACAGTATTAAATGATGAATTAGGTTTAACAATAATACCATTGTACTTCACCATGATCCCAATATCATCGGGAAGCGAAGTCGCAATTAAATCAGAAGAAAAACTTGCTGGATTAGCAATAATATTAATTTTAATATCTTGATTGATAGGTGTAGTACAAGAATATAATAGTGGAATAGTCTTGATATAGCTATCACCGGCTTGAGTGATTTTAGTATTATCAATATCACCAAAGTCAATGTTAATAGCTTGATTGTTATTAATTCGGCATACTATCGGCAATGAAATTGTTTGTCCTGCTGTGTAAAATTTTGCTGTGGGAGTATTATTCACGATGTTGTAAGAAGAAATCGAGCTATAAACAGTGAATAGTTCAATTCCAGGTGGAACATTAACAAAACCATTTAATTGATCTTTTCTTAATCGTAAGGTAATTGCCTGTTCAGTACCATAGAAATCATTAATCAAATTAAGACCTACATCTAACTTACTTAAATCACGACCACTATTAGCAGCAGGATTATGAGGTATTATTCCGCCATTATAGCCTTTGGTCTGAATTTTTATATCCAGGTCATCGCTTAGCTTTAAAAAACCGTTACCATATTCGGATGGTGGTAGTGAACTTCTTGTATTATAAAAACCGTACGGTATTATTGCAGTAGAGCCTCCAGTTCCCACAAGTATAGGTTTATAGCGACATATCACTTCATAATAAGAGTCAGAATAATTATATAGAGCAGAAGAATTGGCGGAGCTATCAGTAAATGAGCTACCACTAAGAGTAATATTAAATCTATTTGATCCTTGTGCATCCCAGCAACTATTTACAACATCAGCAGCAATAGATTTTGGTGAAATAAGAAAATTAAAAATGATTAAAATGAAGATTATTTTAGTTACAACGGATGTTTTTTTTATTAAATAGCTCATATCATTACAACCTAAGGATAGTTGATTAATAAATTAAGATTGGCTGTAAAGTTACCATCTATAATTTCATTATTTTCAATTGCAGTAGTATATGCTTGTATATATGCGTTAATAGTTATAATATTTTGACCGTCGGTAAGTTTCTTTCTTAAGATACTTTTATTTATTTTTATATTCTCACCATCAATGGTTTCTATACCTAAAGCTATGCCTTTTGCCGTGCCATTAATTGCTAATAACTCCGGAAGCATTAAATCTCCATCTCCAAGAAAGCTAATTTCTACTTCATTACCCAATGAAGTATCGCATTCTTCTAGTTTTATTGTAAATGGATATCCAATTGTTCGAGTGTGAAGGTATAAAGTTTTTTTAATTACATTTCCAATATCTATAATTTGGTATTTGGAATTTAAATTTAATACGCAAGGTTCAGCGACAATTTCACCATGCATATATAAATCACCATTTTTAGAAAATGCAGTTGAAATAAAAGCAGAATACACAAAAAGTATAATATAAATATAGTGCATAACGCCTCTTACTAAAAATAAGTTGAAATGAGTGTCGCCGTGGCTGAAAAATAGCCAACATCAAGTTGTTTTGTCATATCTAACATTATTGGTGTAACAGTAAATTCATATAATTTGTCATCTTTAGCTTTAAGGAAATTATTAAGTATAATTGGATTTCCAATGTTATCATTGAATATAATTCCCAAATTTTCTTTGCTGGTAGATATTACGTTATTATAACCGCCAACTGTATTTCCTTGAATTTGAATGTATAAACTCTTATCTAAACTTCCTTTGCATTTCATTGGGATACTAATTTTCTTTGTATACTCTTTCCCATTTACTTTTTTTATTCCAATCATGCCAAAATCAATATCCATATCTACATTATTATTGAATTCGCATCCAGGTTCAAATAGGCGTCCTTTAAAATGTATATCTGTTCCATAACCAAGAATCGAAGAAAATGATTTAGAATGAAAAAGAACTAGTAGTATTAATAAATATTTATTTAGCATAAATTTCTCAAATATTTTTGACTTGGCATTTATGTTCTAAACACTGAAATGTCAACGTTGGACGACCACCATAGTCATTGATATATGTAAGTATAAATTTATCATAAACAGTCGTTTTTAATTTTATATTACTCAATGGTGGAACTGTAATAGGAGAAAATTGAGTATCCGTTTTTTGATCGTTATAGGATTTTATGTCAGTTATAGTAATATAATAGCCTGTCGGATTATTAATTGAGTAACCATTTTTTTCTTTTGTTAAAATAAGTTTATTTTGCCAAACTTCGCCTGAATCTCTAATTATAGAGCTAGGACGATAAAATAATTTAATTCTTGTTTGTAGTGCAATTTGCATAACATTAGGTTTATCACTACGTGGTGGTATTTCCCTAAGGTTAAAGTAAAAAAGTGTTTCCCTATCTTGTGGTAAATTCTTTATTTCTGGCAATGAAGATATTCGAACCATACTTTTAGTTCCTGGCTCAATGCGTTGAATAGGAGGTGTAATTAATAATGGCTTTGTTATTTTATTGAAATTCTCATCTTCAACCCATGCTTGAGCTAAATATGGTAACTGACTACTTTCATTACTTATTTTTAAACTTATAGATTTTGTTCCTTCGCCATAAATAGCGCGAGTGCGATCTAAGGCAATTGCAGCATTACTATTTTCTGTATTTAATAATGTAAATATAGAAAATATAAAAATAGATATCTTTTTCATTTCTTCTCCTAAATATTACTATTTAATTTTTGAGGGGGTACAAGGTAATAACAAATCTTGATTAAGCTGAATACTTTGTGGTATTTCAATCTGACATTGTTGTGTTCCATTCCATTTAACATGCAAAGTTTCTTCAACAGTAAAACCTGCAATATATGCCAATCCATTATCACCAACGATGCCAAGCTCTCTTCCTTGCTCATTTTGAATACTTGCTCCAAAAGGGGGGAAGTTACCTTGTTTTAATCTAATAATGACAAATCCTTTATTTCCGCGAAGTATATTGAATTTACGGAAACCAATAGCACCATCGGTGAGAGCAGATTCAACAATACTATTATTAACATCTACATCATCAGCTATTTTATTTATATCAATACTGGTATCTGTACGATAATAACTATTAATATTAGTGAGTACGGCAATTCCAAAAGAATTACTATGTAATATTCCATTGTTAATTGGAATATTATCAACACCCTCTGTACTAAGCATTAATCTTGTACCACCATTAATACCAGAAGGATGAAAAGCAGCCCCATTCATTGTGGCAGTGAACCCTCCCTGAATAGAAGTTCCTAATGAACGATATTGATGTTGAGCATATGACGCGTTGACACTAATATCTGCTATATCATTACGATGATTATAATAACCATTAACCATCGTATTTATCTCTTTCATTGATCTCTGAGTTTCACCAATTGATACTCTATAATTGTTATTTATATCTATATTATCTGTAAAGTTGACAGCTTGATTGATAAAGTTATTCGAGCTTTGGCCGTTATAACCTAGGGTCTGACCATTTCCTAATGGAACTGAAACTCCTAGCGATATACTATCATCAGTACGTTGATTTCTTTGGCTTCTTACCGCAGAAATATTAATAGATAAATTTTTTTGATTAAAAAAATCAAAATATCGACTAAGTGACAAGCTATAATTATTTTCGTCTGGCTTATCCCAATAACTTTGATGAGAATAAGTAGTGTATAAACTTAATCGTGCATCTGTGAAGTTTTTATTGAGAGTCACAGTGTACATTTCTTTATTTTGTTTTATCTTATTACCAAGATACCGTAAATTTAAAAATTGATTCATAGTTACATAATCACGTTCGGAAAATCTGTAACCAGCAAAGTTACTTCACTATCATAATCATCAAATCTTTTTGAGTAACTTAGTCGGTAAGATCTTCCTGATATGCTGTTAGAATTCGGAATTTGTGCATGTGATTGTGTAACATCAATAGATAAAGCACCTAATAGAAACAAATCTCTACCTATACCAATAGATAATGAATTGAATCCATCAGTTATAATTCCGCCACCATAAAGAGACCAACTATTTGCAACGCCCCATGAAATTTCATTGCTAGCAAATATATTGCCTTGCATCTTATGCTGAAATGTTGAAGGACGTCCTATGGCCATTTTATAACGTAAAGAGCCTGGTCTAGTCAGATAAGGAACGTTGGCGGTATCAATATAAAATATTTGTTCAGTTCCATCCTGCTCTTGAACTTTAACCTTTAATTTTCCACTTACAGCACTAGTTAGATCCTGAATTTGGAATGGACCTGAAGCGACGGTTGTTTCATGTATCACTCGGCCATGTTGAGTTACTGTAACGATAGCATTAGTTTTTGCAATTCCTCTTACTTCAGGTGCATATCCCCTTAAATTAGGAGGGAGCATTCTTTCATCAGTAACTAAACTAACACCAGTATACCTAAATGAATCAAATATATTTGATTGGAAAAAACTCTCTCCCAATGTGATAACAGACCGGATATTGGGTATTGCTCTAAAAGCATATAATCTAGACCAATCAAATTTATTTATAGCATTATTTGATGATGAAACTTTAGTATAATTTCCTTGATAGTCAGCTCGTACTCTCCATTTGCTGATATTGGCACCTAACGTACCACTAATATTTAAATTTCTTGAGGAGCCATTGTTCTCATGGCGGTTTAAATCCATATTTAGATTATAATCTACAAGGAAACCATTTATTCCATTATCCCATTGAGATTGTGGTAACCAATTAGAGTCACTATATTCTAAATAAGTCTTCGGTATAGTTAAATTTAAATTACCATCAGCTACATTTACCTTAATAGTAAAACCGTTTAAAGCGCTGAAATCTGCACATTGTTTTTGATGCCAAGTTTTAATTTTTTCTTGAGTATTTTGTGTTAAACCAAGTTTGTGAATTGATTGAATAGGAAAACAAATATCTGTTTTATTTGAGTCTGTCTCATTTGTATAGAATAAAATGGATTGTTCTTCATTCCCAATTTTTTGATTGTTGAGAAAAATATTTAATAGATAATCACCTGGCATGACATATTCAGAATCTTTAAATCTAGATAAATCTATATTATTTCTATCAATTGAATCGAGTACGTCTGTATTAAATTCAATTGCTTCTACACTAAAACAATTGACCATACTCAATAGTAGAATAATTACTACTACGTTATGTTTAGTTTTTTCCCTATTAATCATAGTTAATTTCATCAAATTATTATTCTCAATAAAATCATAAATGTTGTTTTAGAATGTAAATATTTATATGCAATATAAATTTATTTTATTTTTCTTTAAGTGATTAAATAGTAATGCGAGTGACTATTAAATATATAAATAGGGGTATTAACTACCCATAATGAAGATTCATTATGGGTAGTTATTATGATTTGTTTAATAATGCATTAATTATGCAAAAATAGATTTATGGATATGCAAGTGTAAAGTTTGCTACACTGCTAAATTCTCCAGGGGTAACTTCTCCTGTTGCTGAACTACCTTGTAAGTATGCAGAGAACACTAATTTGTTATTACCATTTAATAAGCTACGTGCTGCTGACGGTGTACCTAATGTAATTTGTGTACCACTACCATCAGTAACGACAACACCGGCTCCTTTAGCACTGCCTGTCACACCAAGAAGCTTATTGTTAATGGCATCTTTAGTACCATCAAATGTAATAGTTACATTTTTCTTCGTTGCAGTATCACATTTTTCTAACTCAATGGTAAAATTACGAGGTGTTGAGTTTCCTGCATTTGAAAGTAACACGCTTGAAACTTGCCCAAGATCAACCGTTTGATTTGAGCTTTCTGGTGCGATAGAGCATGGCGAATCAATAATTGATCCAGTAAAAGTTACACTACCAGAGCCTTGCTCTTTTGCGATCGTCGTTGTTTCTGGTTCAACGGCTGATGCGCCAAATGCAACAATACTAGTGGTTAAAGCTAAAGATGATAAAAATTTATTCAATTTCATGTTTCTTCCATTAGTTAATATTTAAAGTAGCAATAGATAAAATAAATCAAGTTGCTTATAGTGGGCTGCTATATGAAATGACATATAGCAATAATTAAATTGAAAATAAGGTGTTTTCATTCCTTTATTTTTTTCATTCCTTTGTCACCTTCATATTTCCTTATCCCGGTTAAAATATTAACTGCTAGATTGAATATTTGTTTAATTAAAATTACTTAAATATTAATAATTAAGGATGAAAAAGGTCTTTTTTAATATTTTTTCATTTAAATCAATGGGTTGCATTTTTTCTTAAATGATCTTAAATATATATTTTATGATTTTATTACGTGGTTGGTATTTGTTTTTTAGAGGGTGATAATATTGATGTAAATTATTTTCTTGTTTTCTCATGCGTCATGATTTGCGAGTATCTATATGTTTTTTTATTTAAGTAAATTTAATTTAAATAAAAGAAATATATATTGTAATGTATAACTATGAATCATTATTAAATCTATCTCTAAGTAAGAATAAATTAAAAATAGTTATTCTTATCTTGGCTGGTTTTAACAACACCTAATAAAACCAAAATATATTTTGATTAGGGAGTTAATGATAATGCTTCTTATATGCTTCTTATATAAAGTATGAGAGGATTAAAGTAGATAATTTAAATATTGAAAAGATTTAAATTATTAAATACACTCGTAAAGAGTATTTTTGGAGGGGTTATGAGTGAAATACAGCAAGTTATTTTTGATGGAATGATTCTTTATGACAAAGAAGCAGCCAAGATTACAAACTTATTAGATACAAAAAAAAGTCGCAACATTGACTGTACCTGCAAATGAATGTTTAGCGATTGTATTGAAAAATTCACCTGATGTAACAACTCAGAAACAATTATTTCATGAAGTTTGGGAAGTTCATGGTATTCCAATAAATTCGAATACTTTTTATCAGAATATCTCAATCATAAGAAAGGCGTTTAAACAAATAGATTATACACCTGATGTTTTGATTACAATACCACGTCGTGGCATTGTAATATCAAAAACGATAGAGCTTCAAAAAGTTATAAATCATCATTTTGAAGAAGATGAGTCATTATCAGTTTCTAAACCACCTACTGTTCAGGAGAATATCACTAAAAAGAATAAAAGGTATTTTAACCTATCCATATTTTTTTTGTATCAATACTATTCTTAACAATAATTTGGTTTTCCTATGGCAGTATAAGTAAGACTACATCTCCTTTCTACAGCTATAAATATATAGATAATTATAATGGTTGTAATATGTATGCTAATGAAAGCTACTCACAGGAATTTATGGGAAAAATATTAAAAACTATTGGTGGAGTAACTTGTTATAATAATGAAATGTTATATCTTTCAGTATATTCAAATTTGCCAAGAATATCATTAATTAAATGTGATGATGTTATTTACTCATCTAAAAGTATATGTAGCTCCTATTATTATTATTTAAAAGATAATCTCAAATGAAACGAATGTTAATTCCTGTAATATCACTTTTTTTATTTATATCATCAGTTTTTATCTACTTTAATAGTTATAAAAAAAATATACCAGACCTTAATTGCTACGCTCAAGTCAGATATGGTTATTTTAATGATAAAGAATTTGATGTTATGGATACTGGAATAGGTTTTATGTTAGAGAATGGGGAGGGTACTATATCTTATTCGGCAACTTTAAAAAAAGATAATTCTGTTTTTAATATAAAGCGAGATATAAAAGTAACTTATAAAGTTACTGATAATAACTCTTATTTAATGACTGTTTCTGATATTAAAGTTCTCCTTTAGATAATCTTCCAGACAATTTATCGTATGCTTATATGTATGGTTATACAAGGGAAGCAGGGGGATGGTTTAATGTTAATGTTAAGGAGAATGGACCCAATAGCTATATTATGTATACTACTACAATCCCTCAATTTTTTTGTAAGAAGACATAATATTTTCATCAATTAGTATTTAAGATATCTTAAATTTTCTAAAAAATTATTATTTAAAGTTTATTCACATGTTAGCGCTGTAGTTCATCTATATAATTGTCATTATATATTAGATAATGACAGGAATAACTTGTGATAAAGTATAATGTTAATGAAGAGTTTGTTAGAGCGAGTCAAAGGGTTAATGATATTAATAAACTTATCGGATTCTTTCTTAAAGATATCAGAAAAAGTAATAACCTTACAGGAGAAGAAATTGCTAAAAAACTTGATATTAGCCAACAGCAATGGTCTCGTTATGAAAGAGGCGTTAATAAATTAAGTTTAGATAAGCTATTAGTTATCTTATTGATATTAGATGTGTCACCTCATGAGGTTCTTGATTATCTTTTCGATTATATAGCAACTGAAGTTAAAAAAGAAAATGCATTAGATGCTATGATATTTACTTAATATTATTTAAGCTTATTATAAAAGCGGATAAATAACTGCTCCGCTTTTATTAATAAACATTAAGGTATATCTAGAATTTTTTTAATTTATTTTTATAGTTAAATATAAATGATAGGTTATATTAATCGTCATAAATTTTTTTTAAATAAATTTAAGAGAATAATTTTTCAGTAATTGGCATATTGGCTAGCTTAGGCTTTTTCTTCTATAATCAATAATGATAATTCAATATTATTTTTATTTTCTACAATCAATCTTTTGGCCTATTTTATATTTATATTATCGGTTGTTAATCCTAATTTAATGAAAACTATTTGTCATATTTAGAAATAATACTAGTCGTATTGAAGATCTGAGAGGCCAGGCGCGACAAAAGTGATGGCCGTTATTATAAATAACAAATAACTCTAATCCATCGCCATTATAGCGGATATAATCACTCTGTTTCGGCTTTGTAGCGTTGATCTCTTTTACTGGTTTGTCTTGCCATTTTTGATGTTCCATTGTTCTTAGGCACTTCAAAAACTATAAAGGTTAACGAGGTGCCTATCAAGGTGCCTAAGATGATTGGATTTAATTAGGTGACATCAGACTGCGCAGGACATAAAAAAGCCCGCAACTCATTGAGTTAGCGGGCTTTTCAGTCTTCTTTGGACGTCCTTAGAAGATAATTTGGTGGGCATCTAGAAGGCTAACTGTAGGATAGCTACCAAAGCTAATAAGTGCTCGTTTCTTGGTTATAGGGCGGTAGTAGTTAAAGCGCCATATTTTTGAGCCAGTTGTTTTTATTAGCAGATATAAGCCATTTCCATCTTGCAGCGTATAATCTTTATCCTTGGGTTTTGCTGATTTAAGCTTGGTATCACTGAGTGGAACTGTTGTACGCGCCATGTAGTTATACGCCTTTTAGTTATACATAAGGGATATAACTAATGATATAACTAAAAATTTTGCTTGTCACTGAGCATAACTGACCATTAATACATATAAAAAAAGCCTTCAACTATGATATTGAAGGCTTTTTTAATCATCACTGAACATCAATGATACTATATTTGGTGGAGCTGGCGGGAGTTGAACCCGCGTCCGAAATTTCTACATCCTCGGTACTACATGCTTAGTCTATCTTTAATTTCACTTACCCACTGCGGACAGACGCGCCATGAATAAGCTAGCTTGATTAAGTTTAACGCTTTGACCCCAAGCTAGGTCTCCACGCGATCTCTTTTGGGTTTGACCTCTCTTGATCCCCGTCTTAAGAGCGAAAGCTAGGGAGAGAGGGCTCTACGCAGGTTATTAAGCTGCTAGTGCTTCGTACTGATTGTCGTTTTGCGACTATCTTTTTTGCGGCTTTTTACGAGGCCAACCGCCCCTCGGCATGCACCTTGGGTTTCGCAAATCCCGTCGAATCCAGAATCAGCCCCAAGTTGTTGAAAGCGAGTATATCAGAAAAATACTTGTAATTGCTAGTACTTAACACAATTTAGCGGTTAGCATTTTTCATGATACGTGCTTTGTCTAATTTCCACTCACGATCTTTAATGGTATCGCGTTTATCGTGATCTTTTTTACCTTTGGCAACGCCAACTTTAATTTTACACCACGCATTTTTCCAATAAAGAGAAAGGGCAACGACGGTGTATCCATCACGATTGATTTGACCGTAAAGTGAATCTAATTCGCGTTGTTTTAATAATAGTTTACGGGTACGAGTCGGGTCACAAACGACATGGCTTGATGCAACATTTAAAGGAGTAATGGTTGCACCAAAAAGATAAGCTTCGCCATCACGCATGATAACATAGCTATCACTGATGTTTGCTTTACCGGCACGCAGTGATTTAACTTCCCAGCCTTGTAACGACAGACCCGCTTCTATCTCATCTTCGATGAAATATTCATGGCGAGCGCGTTTGTTTAACGCAATGGTCGCAGAACCAGGTTTGTGTGATTTTTTCTTTGTCATAATGTCCACATTATACTGTATGAGCAATAGAAAGAAATCATTTAACCGACTGTTTTCTTTTCAATTGCATAAAACTTAAGCTATATTCCATTAGATTTTTAATTAGTCACTGTTCAATGATATGATCCACACAGTGTTGTCGTACAGGAATAACTATGCCTCAGATTAGTCGATCTGCTCTCGTGCCTTTTAGCACAGAGCAAATGTTTAAACTGGTTAATGATGTTCTTACTTATCCCGATTTTCTACCAGGATGCGTTGGAAGTAAACTGATCAAAAGCACACCAGAAGAAATGATTGCATCAATAAATGTCTCTAAAGCGGGAATTAGTAAAACATTTACTACCCATAACTTTTTAAAGACCAATGAACGTGTTGATATGCGTCTTGTTGATGGTCCCTTTCGTAAATTAACGGGAGGATGGGTGTTTACCGCACTTGATGATAATGCGTGTAAGATAGAATTTCAGCTAGACTTTGAGTTTACTAATAAATTAATTGAGTTGGCTTTTGGCCGTATTTTTAAAGATTTAACGAACAATATGGTTCAGGCGTTTACTCACAGAGCGAAAGAGATTTATCGTGACTAAAATATGGGTAGAGGTAACTTACGCGTTACCCGATAAACAGTACCTAATCCCTGTAGAGTTAACGTTAGGGGAGACTGTTGAACAAGCCATTATTGCTTCGAATATATTAACGATTTGTAATGATATTGATTTAACTAAGAATAAAGTGGGTATTTATAGTCGACCAGCAAAGTTAAGTGATAATGTGCGAGACGGAGACCGAGTTGAAATTTATCGACCGTTAATTGCCGATCCGAAAGAAATGCGTCGTAAACGTGCTGAAAAAGCCCGACAAAAAGCGGATTAATATTATGTTTTTTGCCTCTAAATACAGGGCGCTATATACTGCATTGATAGGCAGATTGATTACAGACAGATACAATAAAAGACAACACGACTATAAAGTCATTTCTCTCTATAAAAACACACCCCAACGTCAAATTTAACGTATGGGGTGCAATTCGTTTTTGCCAATCTTATACAAAACTAAGCTTTCTTAGCACAATGACAGCATTATGCTTTGGTTGCAGGCGCTGAGAAATTAGGCATATTGCCTTGTTTGTCAATCTTAGTCAGTATGCCATTGCTATCAAAAGTCAGTGTCAGGGTTTCTTGACGTACTTTCTGATGGCCTGGCTCTTCACGGAAAACATAATACCAAGTTTGGCTTCCGAAAGGATCTTTAAGCATTGGCGTACCAAGGGCAAATTGAACTTGCTGCTGTGTCATTCCTTGCTGAACTTTCGCGACTTCAGCCGGTGTTAAGTAATTTCCCTGATTAATATCTGGGTGATAAACCAGTCTCTCGAACATAGAGCAACCTGAAGTCATTACGACTAAAGATAAAGCGGCAACTTTTAACAGTTTAAAACGCATGGTTATTACATTCCTTTTAGGGTCATAGTGACGATGATAATCGACAACGCAGCAATTGAAAACCTTTCACGCTCTGCCTATGACCTTAAATATCAATAAAAGTTTGTTAATCGTTATGCTGCCAACAAATCTTTCGCATTTGCTAACGTATTTTTGGTGACTTCACTACCTGCTAATAAGCGAGCAATCTCTTGTAAACGCTCTTTTTTCGATAATAATTTCATTGTGGTTTCTGTCTCTTCACCGTTTGTCTCTTTATTAACAAAATAGTGTTGATGTCCACAACCTGCCACTTGAGGTAAGTGAGTGACGCACATTACTTGGGTTGACTCACCCAATTCTCGTAATAATTTACCGACAATAGCCGCTGTAGGACCACTGATCCCCACATCCACTTCATCAAAAATCAGGGCTGGTGTATCCATTTTTTTCGCTGTGATCACTTGAATTGCGAGTGCAATACGGGATAACTCACCACCAGAAGCGACTTTAGAAAGGGCTTGGTGAGGTTGTCCAGGGTTTGTGGTGACATTAAACTCAACTTTTGTGGCACCATCGATTTGTAGTGAGCTGTCATCGAAGTAAGTATCAACAGTGAAATAACCATGAGGCATTGATAACTGATGCATACTGTTAGTGATAAGTTGGCTTAACTCATTAGCATATTGTTGGCGAACTTGATGTAATTGTTTAGCAATGTCTAACGCAATTAAATGATCGGTTTTTACTTTTTCGATTAAAGTTTTACAGTCATCATTTTGGCGTAGTAAGGCATTTTTTTCTTCCATGAGTTGCTGATGCAGATCGTATAATTCTTCAGGTGCTACGCGATGCTTGCGTGATAAACTAATGTATTTGGACATGCGCTTTTCAACTTCAAATAAGCGATTGGGATCCATTTCTAAACGATCGCTATAATGGCGAAGTTCGTCACTGACTTCACTAATTTGAATTGAGGCTTCTTCTAGCATCTCTAATAATGAATTAAATTGGCTCTCCATAGAGGTGAGCTCTGTAATTTCATGTTTAGCGACATTGAGCATACTTAAAATATTTTGCTCTTCATTGTCACTTAAGAGTTGTAAGCTATTTTGGCTTAAGGTCAAAAATTGCCCGCAGTTAGACAGACGTTTATATTCTTGATCTAATTCAGGATACTCGCCTTGTACCGGTTGAAATTCATTAAGCTCTTTTAAATGATAATCAACCAGTTGTTGCCTTGCTTCTCTTTCTAGAGAGAGTTGTTGAAAAGCTGCCAATGTCTGACAACTTTGATGCCATGTTTGATAGGCTGATTTCATGCTTTTTAATAGAGTTGGTTCATGGGCATAAATATCAAGCAGTTGTTTTTGATAGCGAGGCTCTAAAAGTTGTTGGTGAGCATGTTGCCCATGAATTTGGATCAACAAAGAGCCAAGCTCCCTTAATTGAGAAAGGGGGACGGAAGTACCGTTGATAAAACCACGAGAACGCCCATCAGTAGAGATGGTTCTTCTTAATAAGCATTCGTTATGATCATCAAGATGATGTTCTTCAAGCCAACGCTGTGCCGATGGCGTGTCAGAGAGTGAGAATCGTGCGCATAAATCAGCTCTGGCTGCACCTGGGCGCACCATATTGGCATCACCACGGTTACCTAAGCATAAACCTAGTGCATCAATGGCTATAGATTTACCAGCACCAGTTTCACCCGTAATGGTCGTCATGCCACCAGAAAAATCGATTTCAAGTTCACGGACTATGGCAAAATGACTAATAGTTAATTGAGTCAGCATAGTGCCTCTCCTGTGTATAAAAACATATCTGTAATTACATACAGTATAAACTGGTTTTTTATACAGTAAAGTAGTGAGGCACAAAAATTAGAACATTTTTTTCGACCAGCCTAATTTTGAGCTGAGTGTATTAAAATAATTGTAATCAGTCGGATGAACTAAATTGAGTTTTTGACGGCTACGTTTAATGATGACTTCATCGCCTTCTTTAATAGGCAACACTAATTGACTATCACAACTTACTTCGTAATCAATATTTGTTTGTGAGAATTTTAGGCGAATTTGACTATCACTACTGATAACTAAAGGTCGTGCTGACAAGGTATGTGGAAACATTGGTACTAGTGCAATAGCATCAAGATTGGGCGTTAAAATAGGGCCACCAGCAGATAATGAATAGGCGGTTGAACCCGTGGGGGGTGGCTATAATTAAGCCATCAGAACGTTGTGAAAAGGCAAAGCGATCATCAATGTAAACTTCAAACTCAATCATATGAGCCACTTTACCGGGATGAAGCACGACTTCATTTATTGCTGTGCCAATACGTGTTCTTTCACCTTCAGCGCAGACTCGAGCTTCAAGTAAGAACCGTTTTTCTTCACGATAGTGTCCAGCTAAAACATTGGTTAATTGTTGTAAGGCATTATCAGGATCAAGATCTGTAAGAAAACCTAAATTACCGCGGTTAACACCAATCACTTTGATGTTATAGCGCGATAAAACACGAGCTGCTCCAAGCATGTTGCCATCACCTCCGACGACAATAACCAGATCAGCGGCTTTTCCCACCTGTGTTAAATCACCTGTTTGTGCATTTCCAAGTTTTAGCTCTTGAGCGACTTGTGTATCGATAATAACATCATAGCCTTGAGCCTGTAGCCAATGATAGAGCATTTCATGTGTTGAAAGTGCCTCAGGATGGCGGGGATGGCCGACAATGCCAATACATTTAAAGTGTTTTTTTTCCGTTACGGTATTATCTGGCATTTTTTTACCCTCGTTTTGCGCCAATTCCTTGAAACCCGTTTATTGATCCCCATAATAAACTAAATATGAAGATGAATACCAAAACTACGCGGAGATGTTCATGAGTAGTAAAGAACAAAATGTACATGAAGAGCAAGTCTCAAAAGAAAAAGAAGGAATGGGATCGGTAATGGATGATTCTCAAGAGCAGGTTATGACCGAAGAAGCGCAAGCAGATTTTAATGCCCAAGCTGAATTAGTTGAGGCATTAGCGCGTATTGATTCTCTTGAAAAACAACTGGAGCAATCACAAAAAACAGAGCGTGAAGCTATGGCTCGTGCTTTAGCTGAAGTTGAAAACGTGCGTCGCCGTACTCAACAAGATATTGAGAAAGCACATAAATTTGCACTTGAAAAATTCTCTAATGAGTTATTGCCTGTACTTGATAATTTAGAACGCGCTTTATCTGCGGCTGATCATGAAAATGAATCGCAAAAACCAATGATTGAAGGGTTAGAGTTAACGTTGAAATCATTCTTAGATGCCGTTCGTAAATTTGGCATTGAAGTGGTTGAAGAAAAAAATGTGGCTTTCAACCCTGATGTTCACCAAGCGATGACATTGATTGATAGTCCTGAACATGAATCTAATCATGTTGTTGATGTTATGCAAAAAGGATATACCTTAAATGGTCGTTTATTACGCCCAGCTATGGTTATCGTTTCTAAATAGCATTAATAAAAGTATTCGTTATCACACGTTTTATTTAGTGTAGATAAAGTAAACCGCACAATACGAAGTTTATAAATCTTCAAGTTATTGTGCGGTTTTATATTTTTAAAGGCAGGTCTTACTCAATCGCGTCAAGATACCAATTGATAGGTGTTCGGCCTTGTTGCTGTAAAATATCATTAGCCTGTTTAAAATGACCACAGCCTAAAAAGCCTCTATGTGCAGAAAGTGGTGATGGGTGAGGGGCTTTTAAGATAACGTGTTTATTTGTATCAATAAAACGACCTTTTTTCTGAGCATGCGCTCCCCAAAGTAGGAAAATAACCCCTTCTCTACGCTGATTAATTTGCTCAATAACAGCATCTGTAAATATTTCCCAACCATAATTAGCGTGAGAATGTGCTTGGCCTTTCTCTACGGTCAATACGGTATTAAGTAATAAAACTCCTTGTTTGGCCCAACTTTCTAAATAGCCATGGTTAGGTCGCTTAAAATCAGGGTATTCTTTTTCAAGCTCTTTATACATGTTAACTAGTGAAGGGGGAGCCGGTACTCCTGGGCGGACTGAAAAAGAGAGCCCATGTGCTTGGTTTGGACCGTGATAAGGATCTTGCCCTAAAATAACAACCTTCACATTTTCAAAAGGTGTAAAACGAAAAGCATTAAAAACGTCTTCCTGAGGAGGATAAATAATTTTGCCTGCATTCCTCTGTTGTGCAACTTGAGACATAATTTGATGAAAATAAGGCTTTTCTTTTTCAACGCCTATTACATCATGCCAGGTTAATGGTGTAGTCATAACATAAAATCCTTGTTGATATCTTATAGTATCTAAGCTTACAGATTTCATTGAATGAATGAAAATATAACGGTTTAAAAACTAGAATTAATTGGAAACTCAAATTTTCTTTTAAAATTTACAAAAAAAATTGCAAATTAGCAGGGCGTGATTATTGATTTAAAACAACACTTTGCATCTCGTTGAACAAAATGCTTATGAATTTTATTGATATTAATCAAAGAATGAGGCCATTTATACTGGTATATAAGTAGACAGAAACATTGGTTAGACCAAATACCCAAGTTCTGATACGAGATTAGAATTTGATTTTGTGCCCACATTGGAGGTCGAAATGATTACTGGTATCCAAATTACTAAAGCTGATAACGATGATTTATTACACTCTTTCTGGTTATTAGATGATGAAAACGGTGAAGCACGTTGCATTTGCGCTAAAAAAGGCTTTGAAGAAGGCCAAGTGATTGACCGTAAAGAATTAGGCAATATCGAATACCGTGAAGTGCCTGTAGAATCTAAACCGGTTGTTCGTGTAGAAGGCGGTCAACATCTTAATGTTAACGTATTAAGCCGTGAAACATTGGAAGATGCAGTTAATAATCCTGAGAAATATCCTCAGTTAACGATCCGTGTTTCTGGTTATGCTGTGCGCTTTAACTCACTGACGCCAGAACAACAACGTGATGTTATTACTCGTACTTTCACTGAAAGTCTGTAATTTTTTACTAAAGTAATAAGTTAATGATAAAGCCCGATATGAAAATATCGGGCTTTTTTTATGCTCGAGCAGTGTTATTCAATAATAAAAAACCGTAGCAATATTAATTCGCTACGGTTCTAAATAAAGAAATAATGCAGATTATTCGCTATCAGTCGGCATTTCTTTTGCTGAGTTTACTGGTGCTGCACTTTTTGTCGCGCTATTGGTTGCCGTTTTGCGGCGCTTACCAATATTTTTACGATCGCGGGCGCGCACTTTTTCTTTAACTGCTTTTTTCTCTTCGTCTTTTTTCGCTTTACGTTTAGCCAGCACTTTTTTAGATGGTTTAAACGTTGCTTTTTGACTCGGTGCTTTAGTGGTTGGGCGTAATTCAGCGACGACACGGTATTTAATTGGCTCTTGAACGTAACGGCCAATCTTACCTAGTAATGGGTGATCGTGCGCTTCAACTAATGAAATGGCGATACCTTTACGCCCTGCACGCCCTGTTCGACCAATACGGTGCAAATAAACGTCGGCGGTGCGGGGTAAATCAAAGTTAAATACGTGAGTGATATCATCTAAATCAAGACCTCGAGAAGCAACGTCTGTTGCGACCAATACATTCATTTGTCCTGATTCTAAACGTTTTATCGCATCATTACGTTGTGTTTGCGCCATCTCACCTTCAAGGTAGCTACATTTAATACCTTGCTTTTCTAATGCAGAGACAAGTTCTCTTACTCGTTCTCTTTTACGCACAAAGACAATTGATTTTTTAACATCGTCTTGCTTTAGTAATGCGGTCAGTAATGCTGTTTTATGTTCAAGATTATCAGCATGATAATAGAACTGCTGAATTTTTTTACGTTCACGACGTGAAGGGTCTGCATTCAGTTCAACGGGTTCATTAAGGATACGTTGTGCAAAATCAATAACGGCATTACCTTCAAGTGTTGCAGAAAATAGTAATGTCTGTTTGCGCCAGCGAGTTTCGCCCGCAATGGTTTCAATATCATTAGCAAAACCCATATCTAACATACGGTCTGCTTCATCTAAAATCAGCATTTCTACCGCACGACAGTCAAAGTTTTCTTCTTTGATGTACTGTAATAAACGGCCTGTTGTAGCAACTACGATATCTTGGTTCTCGCTGAAAACTTCAGCGTGATTCATATAAGCAACACCGCCCGTGATAGTGGCGATATCTAAGTGTGTGTGCGCACATAATTCTTTTGCCTGCTCGGCAACTTGCATGGCAAGTTCGCGTGTTGGTGTCAGGATAAGAATACGTGGCGGGCCTGATTTTTTACGTGGATAATCAAGCAAGTGTTGAATTGCCGGAAGCAAAAAGGCCGCAGTTTTCCCCGTGCCTGTTGGCGCAGAGCCTAAAATATCACGCCCATCCATTGCTGCTGGAATGGCATCTGCTTGAATAGCAGTAGGACGTTGATATCCTTTTTCTTCTAATGCGGTCAATAAACTTTCATCAAGTTCAAGACTGGAAAATGTCGTGGCTGTCATTGTATACCTCTGTTTAGGGCGCGGATTTTGACATTATCCCCTGTTAAAAGCCAGCGGATTTACCGCTATCACATTATATATTACCGATAGACGAAGGTATTCGTTGTTTTTTAGGCTTAATCTAAATAAGCGCGCATCGTATACAAATAGTTTAATGTTAAGATAGGGGTTGCAGAAGCGTTATCATACCATATATCTCTTTTTCAACGACATGAATGATAAGTAATAAAAAAGAGATAGTAAGACGAATCAATAGAGCCAATAGATGAATCAAAAGAAAGTGAAAAAAGCTGGATTACGCAAAGGCGGTTTTACATTTAAACAATTTTTTGTTGCTCATGATAAGTGTGAAATGAAAGTCGGGACAGATGGCGTCTTATTAGGAGCTTGGGCACCCATCGAGAATGTAAAAAGAGCTCTTGATATTGGTACGGGAAGTGGATTAGTTGCTTTAATGTTGGCTCAACGGGCTAACCAAATTGAGTGTATTGATGGCATTGAACTTGATGAGCATGCGGCATTACAAGCCATAGACAATGCCCAAGCATCACAATGGTGTTCATTAATTCATATTTATCATTGTGATATTCATCATTATGCAGAACAAACACAAAATAAATATGATTTAATTGTCAGTAATCCTCCTTATTTTGAGCCTGCGATCGCCTGTCGCAATGATGTACGCGAACAAGCGCGTTATACCAAAACGTTAACGCATGAAGGATTATTAGACTGTGCGCAATCGCTTATTACAGAAGAGGGTTTATTTTGTGTTGTGTTGCCTTATACTATTGGAAAGCAATTTATTGAAATAGCAGAAAAAAAAGAGTGGTGTGTAGCTAAACGGGTTAATATCAAAGACAGTGCAGACAAACCCTATCATCGAATTTTGTTAGCGTTTCAAAGACAAAGTGAAAGTTGCATTGAATGTAATATAGAAGAGCTTATTATTCGACATAACGAAGGCCATTACACCGATAAGTTTCAATCTTGGGTAACTGACTTTTATTTATATTATTAAATCTATATTTAATAATACATTGTTTAAGATTATATATATTGTTGTAAGTAATCGTATATATCTAAATGATATCATTGTGTTATCGTTGTTTTATTGGCAAATTGCATTTTGGTTGGTGATCACCATGATGATTTTTTTGTGATTCATCTCTTAAAATAATGATTGAATTGAACTTCACTCTATTTTTACGCTCTAACTCATGTAGCTCATAAAAACGAGAAGGAATAACGAGAGTAAATATGACGGAGTCATTTAAAAATAGTGCGAAGCTAGACTTCGGGAGAGTCCATCTCTAATGAGCGAGCAGTTAACGGATCAAATGTTGGTTGAAAAGGTACAAAATGGTGACCAGAATGCGTTTAATTTGCTGGTTATCCGCTATCAACATAAGGTAGCAAGCCTGATTTCCCGTTATGTACCACAGGGTGATGTGCCAGATGTTTCGCAGGAAGCCTTTATTAAAGCTTATCGAGCCATAGGTTCTTTTCGTGGTGATAGTGCTTTTTATACATGGCTTTACCGTATTGCGGTGAATACCGCAAAAAACTATCTGGTTGCACAAGGGCGACGTCCGCCTTCAAATGATTTAGATGCGAGTGATGTCGAAAATTTTGAATCACCTAATGCATTGAAAGAAATTTCGAACCCTGAGAATTTAATGTTGTCTGAAGAGTTACGGAGAGTAGTTTTTCACACCATAGAGTCATTACCTGAAGATTTGCGAGTTGCTATAACACTTCGGGAACTTGATGGACTGAGCTATGAAGAGATAGCCGTCATTATGGATTGCCCTGTTGGAACAGTACGTTCACGTATTTTTAGGGCACGAGAAGCTATTGATAATAAGGTTCAACCATTAATACAAGAATTTTGATTGTGGGTGAACCATCACTGACTGAAGGGTACTTTTACATGCAAAAAGAAAAACTTTCTGCATTTATGGATGGCGAAGTTCTTGATAAAGAATTAATGGGAACAATTGCACGTGATGACTCAATGAAAGAAACATGGCAACGTTACCATTTAATTCGTGACACAATGCGTGGTGATGTAGGTGAAGTAGTCCACTTTGATATCGCAAGTCGCGTTGCGCTCGCTTTAGAGAACGAACCTGTCCGCATAAGTCCTGAACAACAACGAGAGCAACAACCTGCGCCATCACAATGGCGTCAGCACTCTTTTTTACAAACGTTACGCCCTTGGGCGAGTCAGTTAACTCAAATTGGTGTCGCGGCTTGTGTTTCATTAGCTGTTATTGTTGGTGTTCAGCAATATAATGGAAAGAATGGTTCTGAAGATTTCCAAGTAGATACACCTGTGTTTAATACCCAACCTATCATGGGGTCTGGTGCACCAGTAAGTTTAAATTTTCAAAATGATACTTTAGGTAAAGATCAGCAAACACGTTTACAAGAGCGCAATCAGCGCCTTGGATTAATGTTGCAACAGTATGAGTTAGATCGTCGTATTTATAATGCACCACAAAATGAAGCACCAGCGAATGAGCAAGGTGTAACTCAACCGGTAACAGCACAGTAATAATAACGACGTGAATGTATAAATAACGTGTGGGAATGAAACAGTCGTAATGAAAAAATCATGGTTATCCGTCTTATTGGTGGCGGGCAGCCTGTCAATGCCGATACAAGCCTTGGCGCAACCTCAAACAGGTAGTGTCGAGGCTTTGTTGCAAAAGATGGGTCAGACAAGTCAAAGCTCTACCTATGAATTATCTTTTATCAATATCAACTCTCAAGGTATTGTTCCTATTCGCTATCGTCATACTCTTATTGATGGCAAACCTCTTGCACAATTAATGCAAATGGATAGTACACGTCGTGAAATTGTTCAACGTGGTAATGAAATCAGTTATTTTGAACCAGGATTAGATGCCTTTAGCTTGAGAAATGATCATATTGTTGATTATATTCCTGCTATTATCTATCAAGATTTCAATGAGTTATCAAACTATTATAATTTTATTGATGCGGGTAGAACTCATATTGGTGATATTCCAAGTCGCGTTGTTCGTGTGTTATCAAAAAATAATGACCGTTATGATTATGTCTTATTTATTGATGAAGAAAGGTATCTTCCTTTAAGAGTTGATCTTTTAGATAAAAATAATGAAATAATTGAGCAGTTTAGAGTGATTACAGTAAATGAAGGCAATGAGGTTGAGACTAAATTGAATTCATTACGTACCGTGAATATGCCACCGGTGTTACTTATCCCTAAGTCTAAACCTTTAGTCTATCACTGGTCAGTCAGCGAGTTACCTGATGGTTTTAAAGAAGTAAAACGTAGTAATCATCAAATTTCTGAAACTGAGTTTAGTCAGTCTATTTTATTTAGTGATGGTCTATTTGACTTCTCTATTTATGTTAATAAAAGTGGTCAGCATACCAATTCGCCCGAACGCGATAAAATGTTAAGGTATGGCCGTAATACAATTTATACTTATGATAAGGAAGGCAATGAAATTACCTTCATTGGTCAACTACCATTTTCTACAGCACAGAAGATAGTGAATAGTATTGTATTTACGAAAAAGTAAAAGGTATAAGTTATGGTTAAAGAGTGGGCAACAGTTATACATTGGCATGAAGGAAGAGCGTTATTGCGCTATGGTTCTTCTTCTGGCTGTGGTAGTTGTCAAGCTCGTGCCGCGTGTGGTTCTTATTTATTGAATAAAATAGGACCCGAAACTGTTCATCAACTCGAACTTCCAGTAGCACAACCTTTAGTCGAAGGACAAAAAGTGGAAGTTGGGATCCCTGAAAATAATCTACTTCTTTCTGCGATGTTGGTGTATTTAACGCCACTTATTGGCCTATTTATTGTTGCGGGCATTGCGAGCCTTTGGTTTTCCAGTGAATTTGCTATTTTTTGTAGTGGTCTTGCTGGTGGCCTTCTTGGCTTTTTATTAGCAAAAAGAGTGGCAACATGGTGGAGCAAAGATGAAGGTTTTGAACCGGTTATATTACAAATAGGTCTTCCTCCTCATGAACTTAAGGTTCAATTCCAAGAGTAGTTAGCAGATAAAAAAAGAAGGGGCGTTAGCCCCATTATTTTTTGCTTGGCTAATTTCGTTATTGTTTTCATCTTAAATTAATGCGTTTCGATATCTAGAAATTGTCTCAAAAAAATCACAAATAAATGCAAGTCTTAGCATAAATGTTTGTGTTTGATGAACGTTTCTTTGAGTATAATGTCTCTAGTGTGTAGAATGCGTCATCAATAATAACTCCTGCAATATAGAGTTTTCGCTTTGTGTCCATGAATGACTCCAAAGCCAGATTTATAGAGCAAAGCAATAGAGAAAAATAATTTCAGAATGAAAAACATACGTAACTTTTCCATTATCGCACATATTGACCACGGTAAATCGACGTTATCAGATCGAATTATTCAAATTTGTGGTGGCTTATCAGATCGTGAAATGGCTGCGCAGGTTCTTGATTCTATGGATCTTGAGCGTGAACGTGGTATTACAATCAAAGCGCAAAGCGTAACCTTGAATTACACCGCGGATGACGGTGAAGTTTATCAGCTTAACTTTATCGATACCCCTGGACACGTTGACTTCTCTTATGAAGTATCTCGTTCACTTGCCGCTTGTGAAGGCGCCTTATTGGTCGTTGATGCAGGACAAGGGGTTGAAGCTCAAACATTAGCAAACTGCTATACGGCGATGGACATGGATCTCACCGTCGTCCCGGTTCTAAATAAAATAGATTTACCTGCAGCCGAGCCTGAGCGCGTTGCTGAAGAAATTGAAGATATTGTAGGAATTGATGCCACAGATGCAGTACGTTGCTCTGCAAAAACGGGTGTGGGTGTCAAAGAAGTTATTGAACGTCTTGTTAAAGAAATTCCAGCGCCCGAAGGCGACCCTGAAGCGCCATTACAAGCTCTGATCATTGATTCATGGTTTGATAACTATCTTGGTGTTGTTTCACTTATTCGTGTTAAAAACGGTAAAGTGAACAAAGGCGATAAAATCAAGGTCATGAGTACTGGCCAAGTTTATAACATTGACCGTATTGGTATTTTTACGCCCAAACAAATTGATACAACATCATTAAATTGTGGTGAAGTGGGTTGGGTTGTTTGTGGTATTAAAGATATTTTAGGTGCCCCTGTTGGAGATACTTTAACAGCAGCACAAAAACCAGCAGATAAACCGTTACCAGGTTTTAAGAAAGTGAAACCACAGGTGTATGCGGGGTTATTCCCAATTAGTTCCGACGACTATGAATCATTTCGTGATGCATTAGGTAAATTAAGTCTTAATGATGCATCATTGTTCTATGAACCAGAAAGTTCATCTGCATTAGGTTTCGGTTTCCGTTGTGGTTTCTTAGGTCTTCTTCATATGGAGATTATTCAAGAACGTTTAGAACGTGAATATGACCTCGACCTGATCACAACAGCACCAACGGTAGTTTATGAAGTTGAAATGACTAACGGTGATATAATATCAGTAGATAGCCCGTCTAAATTACCTGCACTGAATAATATCGAAGAAATCAGAGAGCCTATTGCTGAATGTCATATGTTATTACCGCAAGAATACTTAGGTAATGTAATTACTTTATGTGTCGAAAAACGCGGTGTTCAAACCAATATGGTCTATCATGGTAATCAGGTTTCATTGACTTATGAAATACCAATGGCGGAAGTGGTCTTGGATTTCTTTGACCGCTTAAAATCAACATCACGTGGTTATGCTTCTTTAGACTATAACTTTATCCGTTTCCAAGGCTCAAACATGGTACGTGTCGATGTCTTGATTAATGGTGATCGTGTTGATGCTTTAGCGTTGATAACACATAACGATAATGCACCTTATCGTGGACGCGAGTTGGTGGAAAAAATGAAAGAATTTATTCCACGTCAACAGTTTGATATCGCTATTCAAGCGGCAATTGGTAACCATATTATTGCTCGTTCAACTGTTAAACAGTTACGTAAAAACGTATTAGCCAAATGTTATGGTGGTGACGTTAGCCGTAAGAAAAAACTGTTACAGAAACAGAAAGATGGTAAAAAACGTATGAAGCAAATTGGTAACGTAGAGCTACCACAAGAAGCGTTTTTAGCCATCCTTCATGTTGGTAAAGATAAATAATTTAAGGAGAAAACATGGCTAACACGTTTGCCTTGATCCTAACGCTGGCAACGCTAATAACGGGCGTTTTTTGGTGTATTGAGCGCTTTAAGCTCAAACCAGCCCGAAAAGCAAAACTAAAGCGTCTTCAAGAAATGACGCAAGGTACTGAGGATCAGCAAGAGTTAGCAAAATCAATTAATAAACCAAGCTGGGCTGAAACCTTAGGTTCTCTCTTTCCAGTATTGATTATTGTTTTGGTTCTGCGTTCATTTGTGTATGAGCCGTTTCAAATACCTTCTCGTTCCATGATGCCAACCTTATTGGTTGGCGATTTTATCTTGGTTGAAAAGTTTGCTTATGGATTAAAGGATCCAATAACACAAACAACGTTAATAAATACAGGAAAACCCAAACGGGGTGATATTGCCGTCTTTAAATATCCTCGGGATCCTTCTACTGATTTTATTAAACGTGTTATTGGGTTACCGGGTGATAAAATTGTTTATGATATGATGTCGAAAAAAATACACATCTACCCAAATTGTAATAAAGCGATTTGTAATGATGAGATTTCGGTAACTTATGGTACCGCTTATCCAAGCGAATGGACGCTGTTATTGCAAAATGTACCGGGTGGTCAGCGTATAAATGGCATGAAATCAATTCCAATTGAAGAGCCGATTTCAACAGCAACTCAATTACGTGAAGAAGAACGAGTAGAAACGATAGGAAAAGTCTCTCACCGTATAATGACAATACCTGGTGATATGACGATGCCTGAGTTTATCCAACCTGGATTACCCGTTGGTACTTGGATTGTCCCAGAAGATCATTATTTTATGATGGGCGATAACCGTGATGGAAGTTCTGACAGTCGCTTCTGGGGCTTTGTGCCAGAGAAAAATTTAGTGGGTAAAGCGACAACCATTTGGATGAGCTTTGAAAAACAAGAGAATGAATGGCCTACAGGTGTTCGTCTCAGTCGTATCGGTGGCATTAAGTAACTATTGACAAAATAGCTACAGCATTCCTTTCTATCTCAGTGTAGAATATGCCACTTCTTTAAATATGATTGGCTCCTGTTATTCACAGGAGCCAGTGCAAACGCAACAGTTCTGTTATCCAACCCGATAATCTCTCGTTGTCTTAAACAGATTTGTTGCGTGTGCTCCAAATTAAGTTATGGAACTTGATCGCACATGAATACTTTATTAGTAAACCAGTTACAAAAGAAACTGGGATATACTTTCACGCAAAATGAATTATTACTTCAGGCTTTAACGCATCGTAGTGCAAGTAGTAAACACAATGAACGTTTAGAATTTTTAGGTGATTCAATTCTAAGCTATGTTATTGCTAATGCGCTCTATCATCGTTTCCCTCGTGTTGATGAAGGGGATATGAGCCGAATGAGAGCAACGCTTGTTCGTGGTAATACACTCGCAGAATTAGCGCGTGAATTTGAACTAGGCGAATGTCTGCGTTTAGGGCCTGGAGAATTAAAAAGTGGCGGTTTTCGCCGAGAATCAATTTTAGCAGATACGGTGGAAGCTTTAATTGGTGCTATTTTCCTTGATAGTAATATTCAAAATATCGAAAAAATTATTTTAAAATGGTATGAGAATCGTTTGGCTGAAATCAGTCCAGGCGATAAGCAAAAAGATCCTAAAACTCGTCTGCAAGAGTATCTGCAAGGGCGCCATCTTCCACTACCTTCTTATATTGTGGTACAGGTTCGTGGTGAAGCCCATGACCAAGAGTTTACGATCCATTGTCAGATAAGCGGTATCGATCAACCTGTCAAAGGGATGGGTACAAGCCGTCGAAAAGCTGAACAAGCCGCTGCTGAACAGGCATTAATACAACTGGAGCTTGAATGAGCGAAGAACAAACCTATTGCGGATTTATTGCGATAGTCGGTCGCCCAAATGTGGGAAAATCAACACTACTGAACCAATTATTGGGGCAGAAAGTTTCTATTACATCACGTAAACCGCAAACAACGCGTCATCGTATCATGGGTATTGATACTGACGGTGCTTACCAAGCGATTTATGTTGATACACCGGGCTTGCATATTGAAGAAAAGCGAGCTATCAACAGACTAATGAACCGCGCAGCAAGTAGCTCGATTGGTGATGTTGAACTGGTGATTTTTGTTGTTGAAGGCACCAACTGGACGCCTGATGACGAAATGGTATTGAACAAATTAAAATCATTGCGTTGCCCTGTTTTATTAGCAATTAATAAAGTGGATAACGTCATTGATAAAACCAAGTTACTTCCACATATTGGCTTTTTAAGCCAACAAATGGATTTTCTTGATGTTGTACCAATTAGTGCAGAAAAAGACATGAATATTGATACGATTGCAAAAATTGTTCGTAAATGTCTACCAGAAGCTATTCATCATTTCCCTGAAGATTATATTACTGATCGTTCTCAACGTTTTATGGCGTCAGAAATTATTCGTGAGAAATTGATGCGTTTCTTAGGTGAAGAATTACCTTATTCTGTCACTGTTGAAATTGAGCAATTTGTGACTAATGAGCGCGGTGGTTACGATATCCACGGATTAATTCTGGTTGAACGTGAAGGCCAGAAAAAAATGGTTATTGGTAATAAAGGCGTAAAAATCAAGAAAATTGGCACCGAAGCCCGTATGGATATGGAAGACCTATTTGAAAACAAAGTTCACTTAGAACTTTGGGTGAAGGTTAAAGCTGGCTGGGCTGATGATGAACGTGCTTTACGTAGCCTTGGCTATGTGGATGATTTAAAGTAGGTAACTGAAGTGGATGGCTGGCAACGTGCATTTGTTATCCATGCTCGACCCTATAGTGAAACAAGCCTATTGCTTGATTTTTTCACTGAAAATGAAGGGCGAGTACGCATATTGTCGAAAGGTGCACGGGGCCGTCGTTCACCCTTAAAAGGGGCACTTCAACCTTTTACACCTTTGCTCATTCGTTGGAGTGGGCGAGGAGAAGTTAAAACCCTTCGTGATGCTGAACCTATCTCTTTAGCTTTACCGCTGACAGGCTCTGTTCTTTATAGTGGCTTGTATCTTAATGAACTTTTGTCTCGTGTTTTAGAAAATGGCACTTCTTATAGTGTGCTTTTTTTTGAATACCTTTCTTGTTTACAAATTCTTGCTGCTAGTGATACTACACCAGAGGCAGCCTTAAGACGCTTTGAACTCGCTTTATTAACACAACTTGGTTATGGCTTAGATTTTCTGCATTGTGCAGGAAGTGGGGAGCCTGTTTCTGATACGATGACATACCGTTATCGTGAAGAAAAAGGTTTTATCGCAAGTTTAGTGGTTGATCATAATAGTTTTACTGGGCTTGAATTAAAATCATTAGCCAGTCGTGAGTTTCCTACAACTGAAACATTAAAAGCGGCGAAAAGGTTTACAAGAATGGCATTAAAGCCCTATTTAGGTGGAAAACCATTAAAAAGTAGAGAACTTTTCAGGCAATTTGCCATTAAAAAAGCCCCGAAAAAAAGGGCATTGATAACTGATCAATAATATTGTCTTTTTCTTCTCTATGGAATGTGTAAACTAAGGTAATGCAACGTTATTTTTCAGGAGAAGAGCATGTCTGATATTCTACTTGGCGTTAATATTGACCATATCGCCACCCTTCGTAATGCCCGTGGCACAACGTATCCCGATCCTGTTCAAGCCGCTTTTGTTGCAGAACAAGCAGGCGCTGATGGCATCACTATTCATTTACGTGAAGATAGACGTCATATCACTGACCGTGACTTAATGCTGATAAGCCAAACAGTTCAGACAAGATTAAATCTAGAAATGGCAGTTACAGAAGAAATGATTGAGATTGCGTGTCAAACGCAACCTGATTTTTGTTGTTTAGTACCTGAAAAACGCCAAGAAGTAACAACAGAAGGCGGTTTAGATGTTGTTGGGAATGAAGAAAAGATAGTAGATGCAATTAAACGCTTATCTTTAGCAGGTATAAAAGTTTCGCTATTTATTGACCCTGACCATGAACAAATTAACGCAGCAGATCGTGTTGGTGCGCCTTTTATTGAAATTCATACTGGTGCTTATGCTGACGCTGAAGATGAAATGGCTCAAGAAAAAGAGTTTGCTCGTATTCGTGATGCAGTAACTTATGCCGCATCTAAAGGTTTAAAAGTGAATGCTGGGCATGGTTTGCATTATCACAACGTGCAGCGCATTGCAGCCTTGCCTGAATTATATGAATTGAATATTGGTCACGCCATTATTGGTAGAGCGGTATTCAGTGGATTAGCGCCTGCAGTTGAAGAAATGAAACGTTTAATGCGAGAAGCGCGTCGCTAATGGCCATTGTTGGTTTAGGTATGGATATTGTTGAAATATCGCGTATCGAAGAAATTATAGGGCGTTCTGGTGAACGCCTTGCTCGTCGCATTCTTACTGAAACAGAATGGGAAATCTATCAATCACATAAACAGCCAATACGTTTTTTAGCCAAGCGATTTGCAGTCAAAGAAGCCGCGGCAAAAGCATTAGGTACAGGCATTCGTTTAGGATTGGCTTTTAACCATTTTGAAGTACGTAATGATGAATTGGGTAAGCCAACACTGCACTTTTTAGCGGTTGCCAAAGAAATGGCAGAAAAAGCGGGGATAAATTCTATTCACGTGACGCTTGCTGATGAGCAACGCTATGCTTGTGCGACAGTTATTTTAGAGAAATAACGTTTTTAGTTTTATCACCCACAAAGATTTTGTGATTGGAGTTTAGATCTTATCTGCGTGGTGGATCAACACAAATTTTTCCCATAATTCATCCTGAGATTCTGTATGAACAGGATCGATAATGATCGTGTTGGTAATTGGGCAAACCGATTGGCAAGTCGGTTTATCGTAATGTCCTACACATTCAGTGCAAAGATCAGGATTAATTTCATAAATATCATCCCCCATTGAAATCGCATCATTAGGACACTCGGGTTCACACATATCGCAGTTGATGCATTTCTTTGTAATTAGTAAAGCCATATCAGTCACTTAATATATAAATCATTAAATTTCAGTAACTTATATCTTGCACTTATATGTTACCATCTATCAGTTTTGTGTCGCTATATCCGATAAAGTAGTGTTTTATCATTCAAATAGGAATATTACCCCAATCTTTTTGCTTAATAGGCACTAAGTAAGGGAAGTAAGGTTACCATTTATAGGGAATTTCCTAAAGTGGCATCGCTCAAATGGTTTATTAGAATGTATAAATAAAATATTAAATATTTGCTAATGAAGAGAAATAAAAGCAAGTTGCACTAATAACGTTGCGTAATGTTTTTAATGTTGGATTTCCTGTTGGTGATCATGTTCGATAAAGCGTTTCTCAAGATACTCCTACTTTTTTGGCTATTTTTGCTATACCGCTCCGAGCTTCTACGACATGGCGTAAGCCATAAGAAAAGTTTCTTGCCCACTATCTTCATCAATATCAAGAAAGGCTTGGTGTAAAACGAATAACAAAAAATAGTATTTTTTGTGGTATCCCGCACACCTAACACTCTGTTATTGAGGTTAAATAATAAAATAAATAAGGGGTATACTATGCCAACACTATTCAATATGTGGACATTCGCACTTTTGTCCTTGGGGTTGGTGCTAACACCGGGCCCTAATATGATTTACCTGATATCACGCTCAATCTCTCAAGGGAAAAAAGCGGGATTTATTTCACTCATTGGTGTAGCTGTTGGCTATATTTTTTATATGTTATTAGCTACATTTGGTATTACCGCAATTTTTATGGCTGTGCCTTATGCTTATGATACCTTGAAAATTTGTGGTGCTATTTATCTGCTTTATATTGCTTGGCAGTCGATTAAACCCGGTGGTCGCTCTATCTTCCATCCTAAAAAATGTCTTTCAGGTAATACGACAACGCTTTTTGTAATGGGATTTGTCACTAATCTTCTCAATCCTAAAATTGCATTGATGTACCTTTCACTTCTACCTCAATTTATAACTATTGGGAATGGTAGCGTATTAAATCAGTCATTAGTCCTTGGTAGTATCCAAATTGTTATTAGTATTGCGGTGAATGGCTTGGTTGTTATTGCTGCGGGATCTATCGCTGGATTTTTTATACAAAGACCACGTTGGGCATTAATTCAACGTTGGTTTATGGCGACAATTTTAGGCGCTTTAGCGATTAAATTAGCAACCGAAGCCCGTATCAATTAAAGCTCTATCTTGTTATTTCTATCATAAACAATTCAAGGTAATCTCTTTAGTTATCAATAGAAAACAGGGTACAATATCCCGCTATATGATAATGAAGAGATATCCTTGTGAATAAAGTGAAAGATGATATTTATTGGATGTATAAAGCGATTGAGCAAGCGCATAAAGCACAAGAGATCGGTGAAATACCGGTGGGCGCTGTATTAGTCGTCGATAATAAAATCATTGCTAAGGGATGGAATCATTCAATTATCGATAACGATCCTACAGCACATGCAGAGATTATGGCATTACGCAAAGGGGGAAAGCATTTACAAAATTATCGTCTCCTCGATGCTACTCTCTATATTACTCTCGAGCCTTGTGTGATGTGTGCTGGAGCGATTGTACATAGTCGTGTAAAACGCGTGGTTTATGGTGCATCTGATCTAAAAACAGGTGCAGCGGGTTCATTTATTGATATTTTGCAACACCCTGGAATGAATCATAAAGTTGAGATAACGTCAGGTGTGTTAGGTGAAGAGTGTTCACAACTTTTAAGCCAATTTTTTAAGATGAGAAGGGCTGAAAAGAAACAACTTAAAAAGCAAAAAAATAGCCCTGTTTTAGTAAGTACAGAGCAAGCAACAAAGGAATAAATATCTGTTTACTGATAATTAAGAGTATAGGTTGCTTGAGCTTGGAAAGGGCCTGTTAGCAATGTTTGATTTTTCAGTGCAGAGGGTGATGCCTCAACATACGTCATAAAATTAAACTGAATACGTTTATTATTAAGAAGTCGAGTTGTGCTCGGCTTTTTTAATTGAATAACATTGCGTTGCACATCAGTAAATACAATCCCGATACTTTTAGGATCTTCAGATCCTGTACCAACAACAGCAAGATGATTAGGCATTGTAGGATGCTCTTTCCCATCAAGTGTAATTGTGACACTTTTATAAATATCTTGGCTGCAATTTTCTAAACTAATACTAAACGTAACGGGTTCACTTTTTTGAAAAGTATAGAGATCTTTTGCGGATATCTGTTTGAAATCGATCACCTTATTTTCATCACCGGCAACTATAGTACAACCATGTGCGACAACAACACCTTTAAACTCCATATCACCGCCAATAAGTTCTGTCGCTGCAAAAGCTGAAGATGAAAATAATAGCAAAAGTGAAATAGCGGATTTTTTAATTTTGTTATTCATTACATAAACTCTGCAACTAATGTAGCATGTGCTGAAAACTCACCTTCTGTAATTTTGCTCCCTGTTTTTGCGATGGGGGCGGCGGTGATTTCCCAGCTTCCTTTGAAGTTATTCAGTTTTCCCACAGAAAAATATTGATTAGGAGGCACAATTGCTCCTGATTTGTCTCTTAAAACAATACCTAGATTGGTTCGATCTACAGGTCCTGTTGTTCCAAGATAATTAGGATTAAAACTAGCGATACCTGAGCTTCCAGTTTGAATTTTAAACATAATTCGACTGTTAGGATTAGTAAAACTACCACCTTCACATTTTATTGGAATATTACGCGTAATTTTGTAGTTCTGGCCATTTAAGTAGTCAGAAGTATTACCAACATTGCCAAAATCAAAGGTAATTGGAGAGCCGTTATTAAATGTACATCTATCTTCAGTGGTTAATATGCCTGAACTAATGACTAATTTCGAAATAGGCTCAGGGCCATATTCTCGATATAAGCCATTACCTACACGAGCATACATTTGAGCTACGGCTTGCCCTGTTAATGAAATTCCATTAATAATCGGTTTTTTCAAGCGAAACACTAAGACACCGCTACTTCCTGACGACATGTTCGGTTTGGGGGATTCAGGAACACGGCAACCTTGTTGCCCATTTCGATTGTTGGGTTTTTCAATAAAAGGAACAGTAGGAAGCGAATCAGGCCCCCAAATAGAAAACTTGATTTGAACATCAACGTATTCATTAAGTTCATAGTAATTATTGCCTAAATAACGTAGATCAGAATTTGCCATATAATAGGTACGAGAATTGGGTACCAAGGGATCTTTTGGGCAATAAACAGTGGCCAAGTATCTATCAGGCAATGAAAAATTGACGGTGGCGGTTTCACCTGGTCGGTTATTAGGGAATGTTGCGTTATTTAACGCAACTCTAAAAACATTGGGGCCACCGACGGTACGAACTTCTCCATGAATATAAGCAGAAGCAATAATTGGAGTGCATAATATTGCGCCAGTAAAAAATAATTTTAGCGTATTGAAATAAAAATTTGCTGTTGTTGGATTCATTTTATTCCTACCGGCGTCAAGTTAATTAATATTTGGGTTGTTGTTCTTTCGGGGCTGCTTTACAGCTGTTTTGTTGGCAAACAAATTTTAATTCTGGATGCCCACCGTAATCATTTACATACATCATATAGAATTGATTGACGTTACTGGTTTTAACAGGAATTTCCAGTGACGATTTAGGCGCAATCATTAAACCAGGGAATGTAGTTAATTTATCACTATCTTCACCATTCAATTTATTCGAAAGACCAATAATCGTGATGTAGTAAGGTGTTGGATTTTCTGCAATAAATTTATTTTCTTGTTTTTTAAATATTAATTGATCTTGCCAAATCATACCGGGTTTTTCAGGAATAACAGCGGTAGGGCGATAGAATAATTTTATCCGTGACTGCATTGCCATTTGTAACACGTTTGCTTGCTTTGGTGCGGGTGGAATTTCACGGACATTTAAATAAAATAGAGACTCTCTATCTTGTGGTAAAAGTCCAATTTCTGCGGTTTTGGTTATTCTCACAACCCCTTTTTGGTCGCCATCAAGACGTTGTAAAGGGGGAAGGGCCACTAAAGGTGACGCAATTTTTTGGCCGTGTTCATTTTCAACCCATGATTGAGCTAAAAAAGGAATATCAGGACTCGTATTTTTTAAATTCACACTGGCTGAATTTTCATTACCAGTTAACACAATACGTGTTCTATCTAATGACACACCAGCTTGTGTTGTATTCACCATGCTAAATGCAAGTAATGAACCGCAAAAAAGTGTTTTGAGTGTGTTGAATGAGTTCATACATTTATCTCTAGTAATTCATTTTGTTCATTAAAATCCCTGACATAATAACAATTCACGTTTTAGTGGATCGTTAATTGCTGTCGGAATTGTAATTGTGCATTGGGTTTTCCCCGCCCAGACCACGTTTAATGATTCATTGAGGTGAACACCCGCGATATAGACTAGTCCTTCTTCCATCACCATTCCCATATTTTCACCATCTTTATTAGTGACTTCAGCACCAAAAGGAGGATGTTTTTGATCAGCGGTTTGCAAGATAGCCATTAGACGTTCACCTTGGCGAACAGGGAATGTATAGTAACCAATAGCACCTTCAGTTAACGTTGCTGAAGTGATGGCTTTACGTGTTTCAATATCTGAATCCATTTTATCAACATCAATACGCGCATCAACGTTGTTATAGCTGGTTAAGTCAGTAAGTACCCCAATACCAAATAGATTTGTTGTCGTACTTTGGTTATTAAACGGCACACCTGAAACGCCATCTGTATCAACCATCATTCGAGCTGTACTGGATGTCATGCTGCTACTATGTAATGCAGCGCCATGACGAGTAGCTGTAAATCCGCCTTTTACTGTTGCACCTACAGCAATATAATTATCTTGTTGATAGCTTGCATTGGCATTTATTTCTGCATATTGCGAGCGATGTTGGTAATAACCGTCTGTATTCGCTTTATTATCTGAACTTAAACCAGCACGGACACGCCACAAATTATTATAATTGCTATTGTCCGAATAAGAAGCCATTTGGTTTACTTTCCCATTACTGTCTTGCAGGCTATAACCTATATTTCGGCCACTGCCTAATGGGACTGAAATATTGAAAGAAATACTGTCATCAGTATTCCCTTTATGCTGAGTACGGAATGCAGAGAGGTTAGTATTAATCTGCTCCACACCCATTATCGAAAAATTACGACTTATTGTGGCACCATACTGCTCTTGTGTATTTCTATCCCAATAATTTTGATGACGATAAGAGAGATAAAGTGTGGTTGATTTTTCAATATCATCGGCCCAAAAGGTTTTGTTACCAGTGATGGTATACATTTCTTTTTCATAGCCATTGTTATTGATATCGTTATAACGTTCATCAATATATTGAGAAAAAGAGCGAAATGTTTTCTCTGAAAAACGGTAACCCGCAAAGGTAATAGTACTGTGATACTCATCAAAGGTTTTAGCATAGTTAAGTTTAAATGACATACCATTGATATTATCGTTATTATAGGTTTTGCTATAGGATTGAGTAATATCTCCAGAAAGAGTCCCTAAGCGTCCCATATCATGACCTAAACCCAATGACCATGCATTGTAATCTTTGGCTGTTAACAAAACACCACCATAAAGAGACCAGGTGTTATTCATTCCCCATGAAAAATCACCCTGATAGAAAACAGGGCCTTGCATTTTATGGTTATTAAGCGATGACTGACCGAATGATGTGTTATAACGCACGGAGCCAGGTCGTGTCATATAAGGTAGATTCGCAGTTTGTACTTGAAATTCGTTTATTTTGCCATTTTGCTCCTCAACTCTGACATCGAGTTGGCCTTGTACTGTATTTTGAAGATGTTTAATGGCAAAAGGGCCTGCAGGTACGGTTGTTTCATAAATTAAACGGCCATTTTGGGTTACCGTGACTTTAGCATTGGTATTTGCAATACCATGAATTTCTGGCGCATAACCTTGTAAAGAGGGGGGCAACATTCTTTCATCGCTTTGTATATTGGCACCAGTAAAACGGAAACTATCAAAGACTTGAGAGTTTAAATAAGTTTCACCAAGCGTTAATTTTGCTGCTTGGTTAGGAAGTGGTTTATAAGCGTAGATCTGATTCCAATCAAAACTATTGTTTGAGGCGTATTCAGATGAATAATTTCCTTGGTATTCAGCCCGTAAACGCCATTCACCAAGATTAATACCCGTTTGCCCATAACCTGTCAGTGAGTTGTTATTGTGACCTTTATTCGGACGAATTGATGTTCCTGTTAAGGTATAGTCAAGTAATAACCCTGATATGCCCGGATCCCATAATTCGGGTGGGGTCCAGTCGGCATCTTCGTATTTCATTAATGAACGAGGAATAACAATATCAAGAATACCGCCATCATTTTTGATGGTGATACCGGGGAGTTGATTAATATTGAAACAATTAGGTGAGATCTCTTCAATAAATTTTTGATTTTCTTCATTAATCGTTAATTTCTTTAGAAGAGATGGATCAATACAAGCAACAGAATAATTAGGCTTCACTTCAACGTAATTAATGTTTTGACGAGGAAAATCTCGTCCATTTATACGGATATCCAGGTAGTACATACCTGGAATAATATAATTAGAAGTGGCAAAGCGAGAAAGATCGACATTATCTCTATCTTCTGCATCTAGCATGTGAATATTAAATTCCACAGAATCATCTTGCTCAGCTTGAGCGAAAAACGCTAAGCACAATAGCAAAATGGCACAAATGTTTTTCCATTTTGTGCTGTGAAAATAAGAAATTAACATGAATAAACGCCTAGTTATTAATTAAATAGAAACTAATTAAATAATGAATATTTATTTAATTACTTTTTATTTTTATTTTTTATTAATTTGAAGTGTTTTATCAAATTTAACGCAGAGGAAATCCCCTGCGTTAATGCAGTAATTTATTATTTAATTAATTTAAATAAATAAAACGATTACTGATAATCAACTTGGAAGTTGATAACGGCTTGGAATTCACCTGGCGTTACAGTCGCGTCTGCTGATTCAGCTTGAACGTAAGCAACAAATGGAATTTTTGAAACACCATTAACTAATTGTACTGGTGTTGTTGCTGTATTCCATTTAACTGATTTGCTACCTGCATCCATTAAGCCGATACCTGCACCAGACGCGGAGCCAGAAACGAAAGATGCTAAGTCTTTGTTTGTGGCATTAACAACACTTGGTGTATAGCTAACCGTAGCTGTTTTTGCTACTGTAGTATCACAGTCTTGTAATTCGATATCTTTTTTAACGTTACCCGCTTTTTGCATATTTGCTAATGCAGATGTTGGGATTTCGCTGAAATCAACAATAACTGGACTTGAAGAAGCGGCTAATCCACAAGCTGAATTAACAATTTCACCTTTTAATTGAATTTCGCCTTTAGTTGCACCAATTTTTTGGTGCAGGAGTTTCAGCAGTTGCAACAGAATTAATACCAAAGACTAAAGCAGCGGCTAAAGCAATTTTACTCAGTTTCATTATAGATAATCCCTTGAAGATCGTGCGTATTATTATTTATGAAAAAATAATATTAATGTCGGAATATAAAATTTGATTTGCATTATATTTCGAGTTGTTTCGAATAATGGCTGGTTTATATGATATCAACAAAGGCATTCTATTTGATATAACGTTTTGTTAGTTTGCTCAAATTTCAGATTTAATCTTGCCTATTCCACATTAATAGAGTTTTATATAGGTTTATTCTTTTTATTACTCACTTTACGGGTGAAAAATTTCATCAGGCAGATAAATTTAATAGACAATACAATTAACATTATTTTAACTTTATAAAAAGTAATGTTATTAACATTACTTTAAGAAAATTAATAAAATCAATTATAGAATATCATAATATATATAATTCAAAGGTTTATATGCTAATAATGTGGGTATTAGGTTAATTTTTATTACGAATAAAGTTTTTATAACAAGAATAATCATAAAACGAATAATAACTAATGAGATAATTCCTACGTATTTAAGTTAATTTTTTCTTATATTTTCCCTATTCTGATAATCAAAAAAAGACGTATTAGGCTATTTTAAATACATTTCACTCACATAATGAGTTTTTTTAACTAATAAGTGTTACATTTTTTAACACGGTTTTTTTCTAATTTTGGTTAAAAAAAGGTAAGAGAGAATGTAACAATTGCTAAGATTAAGAAAATATTAAGAGCATATTGGTGAGGGAAAACCATCATCGAATATTAGAAATTAAACGATAAAAATGTTAAGTCAGAGTAAGCCTCTATAAAAGAGGCTGAACAGTTGTGAGATGCGTCATTCTTTAAATTGAAGGGGTAATGACAAAGTGGTTATTGAGTTAATGTTAATGATGATTTCTCTTGTTCTGTATCTTCATTATTTTCTTTGTCTTTAGATAGAATTTTGTTTTTACTCTCTTTAGCTTGAAGGTAGCCTACAAGACTGAGTTGATATCGACGAATATTTTCAACATAGCGATAGGCTTCATGTCCTCTTGCGTAGCCATAGGGGAGGTCAACATAATATTTCTTTTGGCTCAGTAGCGGTAATCTTGATTTTACATCTAACCAACTGTCAGGATCTGCACCTTGTTGTTCAGTCAGTCTTCTGGCATCAAGCATATGACCAAAACCCATATTGTAGGCGGCTAATGCAAACCAAATTTTCTCATCTTCAGGAATAGAATCAGGTAAACGAGAAAGAAGATGTTTAAGATATTGAGCACCGCCACGAACACTTTCCTCGGGATCAAGCCTATCTGCGACGCCCATACTTGATGCAGTAGGACGTGTTAGCATCATGAGACCTCTAACACCAGTTGGTGATGTTGCATGAGGATCCCAATGCGATTCTTGCCATGCCATTGCTGCTAATAATCGCCAATCAAAGGTATCCGCGTATTTTTCAAAAAGAGGCTGATAGTTTGGTAAAATAGAATCAATTGCAGTAATAAAAGAGATAGTATCAAAGTAATCAAATGAACCAACATGACCAAAATACTTTTCTTCTAATCGTGCTAATACATCTTCTTGAGATAATTGATTGAAGTAATCTAGCATGGCTGCATATAAACTATTATCTTCGCTATCAGGTAAATACCATGTCAGAGGACGGCTTTCAGTCACTTCAAACCCTATAGCAACATTAGGATGAATACGTTGTTGTACTGCAACACTGATAGAGTCTGCTAAAACATAGGTTATCTTGCCTTCTGATAACTCTTCTAGTAGCTGTGAGGTTGTTTGATTGTCTGATTCTTCCCATTCAAGCTCGGGGTATTGCGTTTCTTTTAGTGTACGCAATAAACTTGCATGAGCTGAACCTGCTGTGACAACAAGGCGCCCATCTAGTGCATCAAAGCTACGTGGTCTTAATGTCCCTTTACGGTAAATTAATTGTTGGGATACTGAAAAGTAAGCTGGCCCACTGCGTGTCGTCTCTAATCTTTCTTTGTTATAGAGTAATCCTGCTGCGATAAAGTCTGCTTTATTGTTCTCCAGATCATCAAACATTTGGTTGATATTTGTCCGCATATTAACGACAAGCTTCACGCCCAGGTAATCAGCAAAGCGTTTCACTAATTCATAATCGAAACCTACGGGGTCCTTTTTATCGTTCATCGTTATCAATGGTGAAGACATTGTACTAATTCTTAACTCACCACGAGATAAAATCTTATTTATCTGCGCTTTTTGCCTATCAGGCCATGAGATATTCAACGCAATAATTGCCGCTGAAAAGAGCGCTATGATAACGATAACGAAATAGTTTATCCTTATATTATTCAATAGGTTATTTCTCGTTAACGTTGTTTATTGTTGTGTGTAAAGTTCTTATCTTAACATGGATAAATTTCCAGTAATCGAGCATTTTGCTTAACATATTGGCAATACGCAACTTGATTACACCAATTAATCATTAAAACACACTAAGTTAAATGCCGTTATTTTGTTCACGCAAACGGTTTCGTCTGGGCGGTTATTCTATTATACTAGGTGCGTTTCCCCTGAATGATTGATCAGGCTAGCTGCTAAAAGAGAGAACTCAATACTATGGAAATCCTGCGTGGCTCCCCCGCTTTATCCGCGTTTCGTATTAATAAATTACTCACTCAATGTCAGGGAAATGACCTTCCTGTACAAGGTATATATGCGGAATTTGTTCATTTCGCAAAAGTGGAAGGGCAGTTATCTGAAGATGACCACATTAAATTAAGCCAATTACTGCATTATGGGCCTTCATTAACAGAGCATGAGCCTGTTGGGGAAATGCGAGTAGTGACACCTCGCCCAGGAACTATTTCACCTTGGTCTTCTAAAGCAACAGATATTGCACATAACTGCGGTTTAGCCAAGGTAGTCAGAATTGAACGTGGTATCGCTTATTTTATTGAATGCGGTACGATGACAGAGACTCAGTGGCAACAGTTTTATGGTTTGATTCATGACCGAATGATGGAAGCCATCTTCTTAAATTATCACGATGTGAATGCACTTTTTGCAGAGCAAACGCCAGCACCATTAAAAACGATAGATGTGCTTACTAAAGGCAAAGATGCATTAGTGAAAGCAAATATTGAAATGGGATTAGCACTGGCAGATGATGAAGTTGATTATTTAGTCGATGCTTTTAACCGTTTGCAACGTAATCCAACAGATGTTGAGCTTTACATGTTTGCACAAGCTAACTCTGAACACTGTCGCCACAAAATATTTAATGCAGATTGGATTATTGATGGTAAAGCTCAAGATAAATCATTATTTAAAATGATTAAAAATACGTTTGAGCAAACACCTGATTATGTCATGTCAGCTTATAAAGATAATGCAGCTGTGATGGAAGGCTCTGTGGCAGGGCGTTTTTATCCGGATATAGAAAAAGGGCATTATCACTATCATCAAGAGCCAGTACATATCTTGATGAAAGTGGAAACACATAACCACCCAACCGCAATATCACCATGGCCAGGTGCTGCAACAGGTTCTGGCGGTGAAATTCGAGATGAAGGTGCAACGGGGCGTGGCGCCAAACCTAAAGCGGGTTTAGTTGGATTTTCGGTTTCTAACTTACGTATTCCTGGGTTTGAACAACCTTGGGAAGAAGACTTTGGTAAACCAGAACGTATTGTTAATGCGCTAGATATTATGACTGAAGGACCATTAGGGGGAGCCGCATTTAATAATGAGTTTGGTCGCCCCGCCTTATTAGGTTATTTCAGAACCTATGAAGAGCAAGTCAATAGCCATAATGGTGTTGAAATTCGTGGTTATCATAAGCCAATTATGCTAGCTGGTGGTATTGGTAATATTCGTGAAGATCATGTTCAAAAAGGGGATATTACGGTTGGCGCTAAGTTGATCGTATTAGGTGGTCCGTCTATGAATATCGGTCTTGGTGGCGGTGCGGCTTCTTCTATGACTTCGGGGCAATCTGATGCGGATTTAGATTTTGCGTCTGTTCAACGTGATAATCCAGAAATGGAGCGACGTTGCCAAGAAGTTATCGATCGTTGTTGGCAGTTAGGTGACGATAACCCTATCTTATTTATTCATGATGTAGGGGCTGGTGGCCTTTCTAATGCAATGCCTGAGTTAGTGAATGATGGTGGTCGTGGTGGTCGTTTTGAACTACGTGACGTTCTAAATGATGAGCCGGGAATGAGCCCACTTGAAATCTGGTGCAATGAATCTCAAGAACGTTATGTGTTAGCGGTATCTCCAGAAAACATGCCTCTGTTTGATGCGTTATGCCAACGTGAAAGAGCACCTTATGCCGTAATTGGTGAAGCAACACAAGAGCGTGAATTAGTATTAAACGATACACACTTTGATAATAAACCTATTGATATGCCATTGGACATATTATTAGGTAAAGCACCTAAAATGTTACGTGATGTGAAATCGCAAAAAACAGAAGGTGAGTATCTAGATCGTAAAGATATTGATTTAAAAGATGCCGTTTATCGAGTGCTTCACTTACCCGTCGTTGCTGAAAAAACCTTCTTAATTACTATCGGTGATCGTTCTGTAACGGGTATGGTTGCTCGTGATCAAATGGTCGGTCCTTGGCAAATCCCTGTTGCCAACTGTGCTGTTACCACTGCAACATTAGATAGCTATTATGGCGAAGCAATGTCGATTGGTGAACGCGCGCCAATTGCACTATTAGATTTTGCCGCATCTGCACGTATGGCAGTTGGTGAAGCCTTAACGAATATGGCAGGCAGTGATGTACAATCACTCAATCGTATTAAACTTTCGGCTAACTGGATGTCAGCTGCAGGGCATCCCGGTGAAGATGCTGGTTTATATGATGCAGTGAAAGCTATTGGTGAGGAGTTGTGCCCAGAGTTAGGTATCACAATTCCTGTTGGTAAAGACTCTATGTCAATGAAAACACGTTGGCAGGATAAAGAGGGAAAAACCAAAGAAGTAACCTCTCCACTTTCTTTAGTCATTACGGCATTCTCTCGTGTTGAGGATGTGCGTAAAACGGTGACGCCTGAATTATCGACACAAGCTGGTAACCGTTTATACCTGATTGATCTGGGTAATGGCCATAACGCATTAGGTGCGACTGCCTTGGCGCAAGTTTATCGGCAATTAGGTCAAAAAGCGGCAGATCTTCGTGATGTTGAGCAACTAAAACAATTCTTTAATGTGATGCAACAATTGGTTAATGAAGGCAAATTGTTGGCTTATCATGATCGCTCTGATGGTGGTTTATTTGTCACGCTTGCAGAAATGGCGTTTGCAGGTCATTGTGGTTTAAACGTTGATATTAGTGCTTATGATGAAGATATCTTAGCGGGGCTCTTTAATGAAGAGCTAGGTGGCGTGATCCAAATTAGCGCTGAGTATCAAGAAGCAGTTGAAGCTTTATTTATGCAATACGGTTTAGCCGATTGTCTGCATTATTTAGGTCAAGCAACACAAGATGATGCCATTATTATCCAAAGCCGTGAAACAGAAGTTTACAATGAAAAACGCAGTACATTGCGTCTTTGGTGGGCAGAAACAACATGGCAAATGCAACGTTTACGCGATAATCCTGAGTGTGCTGATGAAGAACATCAGGCAAAACAGGATATCAATGATCCAGGGTTAAACGTACATTTAACTTTCGACCCAAGTGAAGACATTGCGGCTCCTTATATTGCAACAGGAAGTCGTCCTCGCATTGCAGTCTTAAGAGAGCAAGGTGTTAATTCTCATGTTGAAATGGCGGCTGCTTTTGATAGAGCTGGTTTTGATGCTATTGATGTTCATATGAGTGATCTACATTCGTCACGACGTTCATTAAGTGATTTTGATGTGCTGGTGGCGTGTGGTGGGTTCTCATACGGTGATGTATTAGGTGCGGGAGAAGGTTGGGCTAAATCTATTTTATTTAATTCTCGTTTACGTGATGAGTTTGCTCAATTCTTTGAACGCCAAGACACTTTATCGCTTGGTGTCTGTAATGGTTGTCAGATGATGTCAACGTTATCAGAGCTTATTCCAGGAGCTGATTTATGGCCTCGCTTTGTTCGCAATCGTTCAGAACGTTTTGAAGCCCGCTTTAGCTTGGTAAAAGTGACTGAAAGCCCATCATTACTGTTACAAGACATGGTGGGCTCACAAATGCCTATTGCTGTTTCTCATGGTGAAGGTTTTGCAGAGTTTCGTCATGCTGAACAATTAGCACAATTAGAGGCACAAAATTTAGTGGGATTACGTTTTGTTGATAATTATGGTCAGCCAACAGAACAATATCCATTAAACCCTAATGGTTCAGTAAAAGGGATCACTGCAGTCACCACAAGAGATGGACGCTCAACGATTATGATGCCTCACCCTGAGCGTGTATTTAGAACAGTCAGTAACTCTTGGCATCCTGATAATTGGGGTGAAGACAGTCCTTGGATGCGATTATTCCGCAATGCAAGGAAGCAGTTTGATTAATTAGCAGTAAATTTATCTTAGTAGTAAACACATAAAGCCTCTACGTTGTGAGAGGCTTTATTTTATTGATAATAAAGGTATTATTTTTTGTTGTGTAAAAATGACGACATTCTCTGTTTTGACTGTCTCTTTTTGGCGACACTTAACGTATTGAATTATAAATAATTATAAAATTTAAGGTAACTTTGTCTGGATATGGAGACAGCTTGGTTGTTTTATAACTAGATAAAAGAGAGATATAAATAAAATATAATAGGGGTGGTTTTATTTTTTATTATTTTTCAATTAGTTGTTAAAAATAATTAAATGTTGGCACGGCTTGTGCATTATATAAATCAGTTGCTCATTCAACTTTTTATGTCGGTCCACAATATGGGTGGGAACATACCACATAAGCCAGGAATGACGCCAGAGTAAGGTGCCTACCGTCCAACATCATGATACTCGTCTTCGGACCTTATCAAACATAGGGCGACACGTGGAGTGAGGCACCACCTTCATTCTCTTTTAGAGAAAAAAGAGATGAAATATTGACGAGCGGAATATCTCAGTAAGATATTCCGCTCTCCCACTTCTAGAGCCTGTCATATTTTCTCGCTTGTGTTTGTTATCCTTACCTGATTTTCTAATGTCGGACTTTTTTCTTGTTATCAAGTCATGTAGCATCGCATTACTCTAATAGGTGTTGAGATGATTTCATTGAAAAAGTGGCGTATTTTTCCTCGTTCTTTAAGACAGCTCGTAATCATGGCATTTTGGATGGTGCTATTACCTTTACTGGTACTTGCTTATCAAGCTTATCAAAGTCTCGATCAATTAAGTAATCAAGCTGCCATCACGAATAAAAATGCTTTGGCCGACACTGAACGCAGTGAAGTCATGCGAAATTTAGCTATTGAGATGGAAGGAAACTATCGTCGTTATTGTGTTTTACGAGATAAGACCGATGACGATATGTATCAACAACGTTATCAGCAATATACCAAACTTTTCTCAACATTAAAGCAAACCATTATTCCTCTTTCTGCATCTAAAGAAGCCGATGTGCTTAATACTTCGCTTGAAACGCTAAAGTCTATTCAATGTGAAAGTAGTGAGCCCACGAAAGAGATGCAACAAGCCCTAGAGCAGTTCTCTTATGCCAATAACCGTATTGTGGTACTAACAAAAGAGATTATTTTTAGCCGTGGCGAACAACTTCAGATGGCAATTGCCGAGAAAGGACGCTATTTCGGCTGGCAAAGTCTTATTGTGTTCGTTTTCAGTTTGATCCTCATCGCACTATTTACTCGAATGATTATCGGCCCCGTTAAAGGGATAGAGAAGATGATCAATCGATTGGGAGAAGGGAGAACGCTGAGTAATAATTTAGATGCTTTTCAAGGCCCTCGGGAACTTCGATCGTTAGCTCAACGTATTATTTGGTTAAGTGAACGATTAGCATGGCTTGAATCACAACGTCATGAGTTTTTACGTCATATTTCTCATGAGTTAAAAACACCGCTTGCGAGTATGCGAGAAGGTACAGAATTATTAGCTGATGAAGTTGCGGGGCCTTTAACGCTTGATCAAAAAGAAGTGGTTTCTATTCTTGATAATAGTAGTAAGCAGTTACAGTTACTGATTGAACAACTACTTGATTATAATCGTAAACTTTCTGAGGTTCCTCAGCAAATTGAAGAAGTCGATTTAACTCATTTAGTGAATGATGTGGTATTAGCGCACAGCTTACCCGCTCGAGCAAAAGAGATCAAAACGATAATTTCACTTAACCTAACAAAATGTCGAGCAGAAGCGACATTATTATCACGAGTTATCGACAATCTCTACTCGAATGCGGTGCACTATGGTGCTGAATCAGGTAATATCTGGATCTCTAGTTATCAAGTTGAACAGAAGATAGTGATTGATATAGCCAATAAAGGAACGCCTATCCCTGAATCTGAACAAAAAATGATTTTTGAGCCCTTTTTTCAAGGTTCTTTACTGCGCAAAGGGGCTGTAAAAGGAAGTGGTTTAGGTTTAAGTATTGCTCATGACTGTATCAAAAGAATGGAAGGTGAATTAAGTGTCGTTCCTTCTGACTATGCCGATGTCTGTTTTCGTATTGAATTACCGCTACTTTCTGAGAATAAATAATGCAAATCAGGTCACAAATACAAGCATCTCCTCACCATGAGTATAAAAAAATAAATAAAAAGATGCTTGGTACTGAACCGTTATCTATGGCTCCTGCATCAACTAGAAAAATCGCATTAAATTGGAAACAATATGTCTTGTTTATTATGCTTCCACTGGTTCTTTCAGGATGTACGCCAAAGTCACTCACAGCATCGTTAGAACCTGAGCCTGAAGTGCCCGTCGTTAAACAACAAACGATTGATTACCGCTGGGCTGAATGTAAAACATTAAGCGCTTTTTATGATGAAGGCATTAATAATGCACTTTATTGGTTACGCACAATTGAATGTACAAATCGTCTTATGACTACAGAAGCACAGCGTCAAGCAAATAGTGTTGTGGTCACGGGATGGGATGATGCGTTTTATAAAAGTATTTTATTAGAACGTGCAGGTATGACGGTTGCTGATCGTCGAACACAACTCGTGTTACTAGAAAGCTATAAACTACAATTTCCAAGCTCTATGCGTGTTTTATTATCGACATGGATTGAAAATCAAACACTCATTCTCTCTTTAGCCGAAGAAAAGAATCGTTTTCGTCGTTTAACGACCGAAACAGATAATCGAATTGATGCTCTAAGAAAAGAGAATAATGCGTTAGAACATGAGCTAAATCTCACACTGAAAAAGCTTGAAAGCCTGACCCAAATCGAACGACAGTTATCGAATAGAAAGCAAAGTGGCTCTGTTGATTCGTTATCACAAAATGACGATTTAACGGAGAGTACATCTACTGAAATAGAAAAGCCTGCCGGTGAAAAGCCAGCTGAAAAACCCGTTTCGACGCAATCGATAACAGAGAAGCCAAAGGGTGAGGAAAAACAACCTTCTGCAACAGCGGTTAAACCAGAGCCTTCAAAACCAGAATCTACGAAACCCGAGGCGGTAAAACCAGAGCCAGTCAAAACTAACACTGACACACAAAGCTCAAAACCGACTGAAGCAGGATCTAAATAAGGAGAATGTGCATGGCTGGCCATAAATCAGCAAATCTTTTACTTGTCGATGACGATCCTGGGTTATTAAAGTTACTTGGTATGCGATTAACAAGTGAAGGTTTTCATATCTTCACCGCTGAAAGTGGGCAAGAAGCACTAAAACTTCTCTTAAAAGAAAAAATCGACCTTGTTATTAGCGATCTGCGCATGGATGAAATGGATGGTATGGCATTGTTTGCTGAAATCCAGCGTCAGCAACCAGGAATGCCAGTGATCATTCTGACTGCTCATGGCTCAATTCCTGATGCAGTCGCAGCAACACAACAAGGAGTATTTAGCTTTTTAACGAAACCCGTGGATCGTGACGCGCTTTACAAAGCGATTGATGAAGCGTTGGAATTAGTCACCACGGTTTCAGATGAAGAGTGGTCAAAAGATATCGTGACACGTAGCCCACAAATGCTACGTTTATTAGAGCAGGCAAAGTTAGTCGCACAATCTGATGTCAGTGTGCTTATTAACGGACAAAGTGGTACTGGTAAAGAAGTGCTTGCTCAAGCTATTCATCGTGCAAGCCCTAGAGCCAAAAAACCTTTTATTGCTATTAACTGTGGTGCCTTACCGGAGCAACTTCTAGAATCTGAACTATTTGGTCATGCTAAAGGTGCTTTTACAGGGGCTGTGAGTAGTCGTGAAGGTCTATTTCAAGCTGCTGAAGGCGGTACGCTGTTTTTAGATGAAATTGGCGATATGCCAATGGCGTTACAAGTTAAACTATTACGTGTTTTGCAAGAGCGAAAAGTTCGCCCATTAGGAAGCAACCGTGATATTGATATTGATGTCCGTATCCTTTCTGCTACACATCGCGATTTACCTAAAGCGATGGAGCGTAATGAATTTCGTGAAGATTTGTTCTATCGTTTAAATGTGGTGAATTTACGAATTCCGACATTAAGTGAGCGAGCTGAAGATATTCCGGTTCTTGCAAATCATCTATTACGTGAATCAGCTAAACGGCATAAGCCTTTTGTCCGAAGTTTTTCTACTGATGCTATGAAATGTTTAATGACAGCAAGTTGGCCCGGAAATGTGCGTCAATTAGTTAACGTGATTGAACAATGTGTTGCTTTAACGACGGCTCCAGTGATTAGTGAAGCTTTAGTGACACAAGCCTTGCAGGGAGAAAACACCGCGTTACCCACATTTGCTGAGGCAAGAGGGCATTTTGAAATGACTTATTTGAGAAAGTTACTGCAAATGACGAAAGGCAATGTGACTCAAGCAGCACGTATGGCTGGGCGCAATCGAACTGAGTTTTATAAATTGTTATCTCGTCATGAGTTAGATGCGAATGATTTCAAAGAATAATCTTTTCAGATAACGAATATATTTTTAAACTAGCTTTCCTTTAATGCGAAAGATAGCGGAGAGACTAATTTTTATGAGTCGTAAATTAAAACTCGCAATGGCTCAACTCAATTGGGTTGTTGGCGATATTGAAGGTAACTGTGAACGTATGTTATCTAGCGTTAAAGCGCAAGAAGATGCTGATTTGGTCATGTTTTCTGAGCTGGCTTTATGCGGTTACTCTCCTGAAGATCTGCTATTTCGCCCTGATTTTCAACAGCGTTGTGAAAAACAACTTACACGTTTAGAACAAGCAAGTAAAAAAATCGCGATTGTTGTTGGACATCCTTGGTGGCAAAACGGCAAAATTTATAACGCACTTTCATTTTTCTATAAAGGTGAATTACAAGCGCGTTATTTCAAGCAGCAATTACCTAATTATGGTGTGTTTGATGAGAAGCGTTATTTTCAACAAGGAAATGAGCGTTGTGTGGTGCCGTTTAAAGGTTATCACTTAGGTTTGTTAATTTGTGAAGATATCTGGATCAATGAACCTATTGATGCATTAAAACAAGCAGGTGCTGATCTCGTTTTATCTATTAATGCTTCTCCTTATAATCGTGAAAAACCGCATGTCCGTACACAACTCATTAAAGAACATTGCCAAAGAACACACCTTCCAGTGATCTATCTTAACCAAATTGGTGGTCAGGATGAGTTGGTATTTGATGGTTGCTCAAAAGTATTTGATGAACGGGGTGCTATTACACATCGTTTAGCTGCATTTGATGAACAGACTGCTATTGTTGAATTCGACGAGTTAAACATTATTCCAATGGCAGATCCTGCTCCGGAACTTTCACCTTTAGCGCAGGTTTATCAAGCATTAGTGCTTGCAACGCGTGATTATGTCACTAAAAACGGTTTTAATGGAGCCATTTTAGGGTTATCTGGTGGGATTGATTCTGGCTTAACAGTTGCTATTGCTGTTGACGCATTAGGAAAAGAGTGTGTTCAAGCCGTCATGATGCCATTTCGTTATACTTCTGAAATGAGTATTCATGATGCCAAAGAACAAGCAGATTTATTAGGTGTTGAATTCGATACGGTATCTATTGAACCGATGTTTGATGCCTTTATGGCACAGCTGGCCCCCATGTTTAAAGATACTGTGGCTGATACCACTGAAGAAAACTTACAGGCTCGCTGTCGTGCCGTGATCTTGATGGCCATGTCGAATAAACGCCGTCGCTTAGTACTTACTACAAGTAATAAAAGTGAATCAGCAGTGGGGTACTCGACATTGTATGGTGATATGGCGGGAGGCTTCGATGTATTAAAAGATGTCCCTAAAACACTGGTTTTTGAACTTTCTAAATACCGTAATACACTTTCACCGGCTATTCCTCAGCGTGTGATTGAGAGACCCCCATCAGCCGAGCTAGCACCAGGGCAAACTGACCAAGATAATTTACCGCCTTATGACATTCTGGATGCTATTCTTGAAGGTTATGTTGAACAAGATAAATCTGTTTCTGATTTAGTTGCCGCTGGATTTGATGAAGTAACGGTCCGTAAAGTGATAAAGTTAGTCGATATTAATGAATACAAGCGACGTCAAGCCCCTGTAGGGCCTCGTATTACAAGTCGTAATTTTGGTAGAGATCGCAGATACCCAATAACAAGCGGTTTTGGTCGCCACAACTGGTAATAGCAGGATAATACGATGAAAAAAATTGAAGCGATAATTAAGCCGTTTAAGTTAGATGATGTAAGAGAAGCGCTTGGTGAAGTGGGTATCACGGGAATGACTGTCACTGAAGTGAAAGGTTTTGGTCGTCAAAAAGGACATACTGAACTTTACCGCGGTGCTGAATACATGGTCGATTTTTTACCTAAAGTGAAAATTGAAATCGTTGTTGCTGATGAAATTGTTGAAACTTGTGTTGATACAATTATGGCAACAGCACAGACAGGTAAAATAGGGGATGGTAAGATTTTTGTTTTTGATGTGAATCGTGTTATTCGTATTCGTACTGGCGAGCAAGACGAAGAAGCTATTTAGTTATCAAATAGTGTAATCGAGCTACTTGTGTTATTTATTTTATAAAAAAAGCCGGATGTTTTTTTAATCAAAACATCCGGCTTTTTCTTTTCTTTGTACATAATTAATTTTTTTATGTTTTGCCCATAGTGCTATTTCTGCTTTGTATAAGTCTATTGATGATAACGAACAATTTATTTTACTATTTTTGATAAATTTTAAGGCACAAAATGTTATTCAATAACTTTTAAGTAAAGCTATTATCATCGACATTAAAAATCATTAAGGTGTGGGCAACATAATGTTTAATTATTTATTAAAGCGTCTTGCTTTATTTTTATGCGCAGCAGGGCTACTTGCGATCACGACAGGATTTATTTTTATTGATATTTTGGTGCTGAATAATGGGATATCAGAAACGTCAGTAACTGAACTAGGCCAAGAAATTATTGTCGCAATGATTAGCTTATTCTTTTTTATTAAAGCTTGTAAAAATAGTGAACAGCGAGGTGCATTTACTCTTATTATGGGCTTCTTCTTATGCATCCTAATACGTGAGTTAGATGGTGTATTTGATCAAATCGCACATGGTTCTTGGGTTTGGTTTGCATTAACTGTGGCATTTGTCTGTATTGCAATTGCGATTAGAGAAGGTCAAAAAACCTTAAACGGGTTAATTCACTTTATTACTCATCCTAGCCATGGAATGTTAGTTTCTGGTTTATTATGTATTTTGCTATTTTCTCGTCTCTTTGGCATGGGAATATTATGGCACAAATTATTAGGTGAAGATTATAACCGTACCGTGAAAAATATGGTGGAAGAGGGCTGTGAATTATTTGGTTATACGCTCTGTTTAATAAGTGTTATTTGGTATGGATTTTCTGCGAAAAAACATGTCGCTCCCGTGACTATTGAAAATAAATATAGATCATAAAAACAGCATGATATAAATAACAAAAGCGCTGATAAATATAACACTACCAGCGCTTTTATTTATTCTATTTTAAAGTTTAGTATTAATTAATGGTTTGATTATTTTTTGACTATAAATCTTGCATAATAACAGCATGAGGACCAAAACATTCATAATGAAGTTTTTCACGATTAATACCTAATTCAATAAGTTGTTTTGCAACAGACTGCATAAAAGGTAATGGTCCACAAAAATAGAAATGCATATCCGGAATGCTTATCCAATCTTCAACCTGTTTTAATGTCATTAGGCCTTCAAATTGATATTCTTTATTTTGGAGATCTTCAGGTCGTGGGGTGCGATACCAAACCGCTTGCTGATAATGTGGAAGTTGACTGCCGACTCGATGAACTTCATCTTTAAAGGCATGAACACCACCGTGTTCAGCTGCATGTAACCAATTGACATTGGCTTGATGGGCAGAAAGTGTGTGTAGCATTGATAACATAGGTGTTAAACCCACACCCGCTGAAATTAAGGTGACTGGAGTTGTTGGCGATACCTCTAAATAAAAATCGCCCCCTGGTGCGGCGACTTGTAAAATATCCCCTTCTTGAACATAGTCATGAAGAAAATTCGATAAAATACCTTTCTCTTCGCGTTTTACTGCGATGCGGTATGTTTTATTATTTGAAGATTGAGTTAATGAATATTGACGTATTTCTTGATTTTCAAGACGCTCATCACGGATATAAATGCTTAAATACTGCCCTGCTTGATAAGGCGTAATATCAAGGCCGTCTTCAGGTGCTAATTCAAAGCTAGTAATGACATCACTCTGTTTTACTTTATGTATGACTTTAAAGGCTCGCAACCCCCTCCAACCACCGCTTGTTTGTTCTTTTTGTTGATAAATTTGTTCTTCGCGATTGATAAAGACATCAGCTAATACTTGATAAGCGGCTCCCCAAGCGTCTAACACTTCTTGCCCAGGGCTAAACATTTCATCAATAGTGGCTAATAAATTTTCACCTACGATGGGATAGTGCTCAGGAAGAATATTTAAACTGACGTGTTTTTGTGCGATTTTTTCAACGGCGGGTAAAATGGCAGGTAAATTTTCAATATTTGTTGCATAAGCACATATCGCATTAAATAAGGCTTCACGTTGAGCACCACTATTTTGATGGCTCATGGTGAAGATATCTTTTAATTCAGGATGACGAGAGAACATTCGATCATAAAAATGTGCGGTTAATGCTGGGCCTGTTTTAGCTATAAGAGGAATAGTTGATTTAATTGTCGCGATAGTTTGTGCATCTAACATAATTGCTCCTGAAAAATTTTCAGTTTATTGTGAATTTTTATAAATTGTATTTTATATGCAACTTATCTCTTTTTGATTATTTTGTAAATCCCTGATTTTATTTTTTAACAAAAAATCTCAATTCTTAGCGAATGATGCGGGGTGTTTGCAAAATAAGGCGAGATGTGCCTCAAAAAGGGAAATAAGCACAGGATAAAATGAGGTTGTTAAAAAGTAATAAGATGCTGTTATAATTGAATGGCAAACGATTGCGTATTTTTTCATTAGGGGCTATCTCAATGAAGAAAAAGAGTTTACACTGTATGCCATTCTTTCTCCCGTATGGGAGTTTGTCTTTAGTGAAGTTAGCTGAGTCAGGAGATCTGAATGTTAAAACGTGAAATGAATATTGCTGATTACGATCCAGAATTATGGAATGCAATGGAAGGTGAAGTGACTCGTCAAGAAGAGCACATCGAACTTATTGCTTCTGAAAACTATACTAGTCCTCGTGTTATGCAGGCGCAGGGATCTCAGCTGACAAATAAATATGCTGAAGGCTATCCGGGTAAACGTTACTACGGTGGTTGTGAGTATGTGGATGTTGTAGAGCAACTGGCAATCGATCGTGCAAAAGCATTATTTGGTGCTGACTATGCTAACGTACAACCTCACTCCGGTTCACAAGCGAATGCGGCTGTTTACATGGCATTGTTAAAACCGGGTGATACTGTATTAGGTATGAATTTAGCACAAGGCGGTCACTTAACTCATGGTTCACCAGTTAACTTCTCTGGTAAACTATATAACATCGTACCTTATGGTATTGATGAATCAGGTAAAATTGATTACGACGATATCGCGGTCCAAGCTAAAAAACATCAACCAAAAATGATCATTGGTGGATTCTCTGCTTATTCTGGTTTGGTTGATTGGGCTAAGATGCGTGAAATCGCAGATAGCATTGGTGCTTATCTGTTTGTTGATATGGCACACGTTGCGGGTATGATTGCTGCGGGTGTTTATCCTAACCCAGTTCCTCATGCTCACGTTGTTACTACAACAACGCATAAAACATTAGCTGGACCACGTGGTGGTCTGATCCTTGCTAAAGGTGGCGATGAAGAGTTCTATAAAAAACTGAACTCAGCGGTGTTCCCAGGCTCTCAAGGCGGGCCTTTAATGCACGTTATTGCAGGTAAAGCGGTTGCATTAAAAGAAGCGATGGAACCAGAATTTAAAGTTTATCAGCAACAAGTTGCTAAAAACGCGAAAGCAATGGTAGACGTTTTCTTAGAACGCGGTTATAAAGTAGTGTCTGGCGGAACTGAAAACCACCTATTTTTATTAGACTTAGTCGATAAAGATATTACAGGTAAAGATGCAGATGCGGCGCTCGGTCGTGCAAACATCACTGTTAACAAAAACAGTGTACCCAATGATCCACGTAGCCCATTTGTGACTTCAGGTGTTCGTATCGGTTCTCCAGCAATTACACGTCGTGGTTTTAAAGAAGCGGAAGCTCGTGAATTAGCCGGTTGGATGTGTGATGTCCTTGATAATATCAATGATGAAGCGAACATTGAGAAAGTGAAACAAAAAGTCTTGGATATCTGCGCTAAATTTCCAGTTTACGCATAAGTTTGTAACGATATAATAAAACCCGTTGTACAAGCCCGCTTCGAGAACTTGTTCTTGGCGGGTTTTTTTGCATCTTAAAAATGGGGGATTGGATGGTTATTCCATCAACATTGTGGCTTGCCTTAGATTATTTTACCTATTTCTTCTCATACGGTATCTTTTTACCATTTTGGTCAATATGGTTAAAAGGAGAAGGTGTCGATCCTGCAATGATAGGTCTGTTATTAGGTGTAGGTTTAACTGCACGTTTTGTCGGTAGCCTAATTTTAACGCCCGCGGTAAAAGATCCATCAAAACTTATCACCGCATTACGATTATTCGCCTTTCTCTCATTACTCTTTACTGTTGCATTTATGATGGGCAACCATTGGGCATGGTTATTCTTTGTGATGACTGGGTTTAACGTATTCTTTTCACCTATGGTGCCTTTAGGAGACTCTCTGGCTGGTACTTGGCAAAAACAATTCCCCTTTGATTATGGAAAAATCCGCGTTTGGGGCTCAATTGCTTTTATTATTAGCTCATCATTGTTGGGGATCTTAATTGACGCTTTTGGGCATCCCATCATTCTTTATGGATTGATTGCCAGTACCCTTGCATTATTTCTTACATCGATGCTTCGCCCTAAAGTCATGCCTCAAGGTAAGGTGAAAAAAGCAAAACACAGTAATGTGTCTTTTATGAAACTCATTTCTGATGGGCCTGTTTGGCGCTTTTTGTTATGTGTTTCTCTACTGCAAGGGGCGCATGCCGCCTATTATGGCTTTAGCGCGCTTTATTGGGAAAAGGCAGGGTACGACACTGCAACAATTGGTTATCTTTGGTCATTAGGTGTGGTATCTGAAGTTATCGTTTTTATGCTCAGTCACCGTTTATTCCGCCGGTGGAGTGCAAGGGATTTACTGCTACTTTCTGCTTTTGCAGGGCTTTTACGTTGGGGATTAATGGGAAGTTTTACCGCATTACCCGCACTTATTGTCGTTCAAATCTTACATAGTGGTACGTTTACAGTATGCCATTTAGCTGCAATGCGTTTTATTAGCGCCCGCCAAGAACACGAAATTATTCGTCTGCAAGCTGTATATTCCGCTTTAGCAATGGGCGGCAGTATTGCCATTATGACGATTATATCGGGTTGGCTATATGAAAAACTCCCAAATCAAGAATCATTAATTTTCTGGTTAATGGCAGCTCTAACGATCCCTGCGATGTTGATCAGACCCAAAGTACAGCCTCAAAATACCTAATTCCTCTATTATTCGAACTCATGTGGTTATTAGGCAAATACTAGAGGTTGTGATAATCCGAAAAGTTTTTCTATTTATTGATAAGCAAGAAATGACATCACCATTATTGGACAAAATAGCACTAGACATCAGCAGATTGTCAGTGAGTGAGCTATTAATATAATGAGAAGCGAATAAATAGGTAAGAAAAAAGGCCATTACATTTTACTGTAATGGCCTTTTTCTTTATGTTTTTATCGTTATTTTTACCGACAAATTAACGTTTTAACGCATCTGTTAATTCGCTACGAATTTCAGCTAATAATGCTCTAACGACACGTGGGTTACCAGCAACAATATTACCTGTTTGTAGGTAGCCGTGGTTACCAGTAAAGTCAGAAACGATAGCACCTGCTTCACGAGCAATTAACTCACCGCCTAAGAAATCCCAAGGTTTTAAGCCAATCTCAAAAAAACCATCAACACGGCCAGCGGCAACATAAGCTAAATCTAAAGCTGCTGAACCTGTACGACGGAAATCAGCACAAGGAACAAACAGTTTACCTAACATGTTCATATAAGCAGCTGAATGTTGTTTACTTTTGAATGGGAAACCAGTTGCAAGAACAGCACCATCTAAATCACGAGCATTAGAGCCACGTAGACGATAACCATTTAATTGAGCGCCTTGACCACGAACGGCTGAGAATAATTCATTGCGCATAGGATCATAAACAACAGCCACTTCAGTACGGCCTTTAATGCGTACAGCGATAGAAACAGAGAAGTGTGGAAGACGTTTAATGAAGTTAGTCGTGCCATCAAGTGGATCAATAACCCATTGTATGTCGTGATCTTCACCGAGTAACTCGCCACTTTCTTCCGTAATAATGGTGTGTTTTGGATAAGATTTACGGATGATTTCAATGATTGCTTGTTCTGCGTCACGGTCAACATTAGTGACAAAATCATTGGTACCTTTCTGATTAGTTTCTACAGATTCAGGATTTTCGTAATTTTTGGCGATTAAATTACCAGCCTTACGTGCGGCACGTATGGCAATATTCAGCATCGGATGCATGGTTATCTTCCACAAGATGTTAAAGAACGGGGATAAAAAACGTGCGAGAGTATAACAGGCATTCGTGTTTCTGGCTACAATTGTGATAAAATAGATGGATCACAAAGCAATTAACAAGAAATCAATGTTAGAAAATATTCGCATCATCCTTGTAGAAACCTCGCATACAGGCAATATGGGCTCCACAGCTCGAGCTATGAAAACTATGGGATTAACTAATCTTTATTTTGTTAATCCAAAAGAAAAACCAGATTCACATTCTATTGCCCTATCAGCAGGTGCAAGTGATGTTATTGGCAATGCACATATTGTTAATAGTATCGATGAAGCGATTGAAGGCTGTGGTTTAGTCATAGGAACAAGTGCCCGTAGCCGTACACTTTCTTGGCCAATGCTTGCACCACGTGAATGTGGTGAACGCTGTGTTATGGAAGCTCAAAATAAACCCGTTGCAGTAATTTTTGGTCGTGAACGTACGGGGTTAACTAATGAAGAATTACAAAAATGTGATTTTCATCTGTATGTTCCGACTAATCCAGAATATGGCTCTTTAAATTTAGCGATGGCTGTTCAGCTTGTTTGTTATGAAATTCGAATGGCAGCACTTGCTCAAGAAGAAAAACAAGAGGAAAATAACCTATCAGAGATTGATTATCCACCCGCAGAGGATATTGAACGTTTTTATGTTCACCTAGAGCAGGTACTTAATGAGTCTGGCTTTATTCGCCCTAAACATCCAGGGCAAGTGATGAGCCGTTTACGCCGTCTATTTACGCGTGCACGTCCAGAAACACAAGAGCTTCATATCTTACGTGGTATTCTAACATCAGTTGAGAAATGGGCTAAGAAATAGAGGGCAAAGTTGATTAACTTAAGTCAACGTTTGTCTGAGTATAATACTTGACTAAAACACTCGGATAAATAGTTGACTAAATTACTCGGGAATGACACAATTTGATTATTGTTCACCACGGAGTATTTGTTATGAGACTGACATCAAAAGGGCGTTACGCAGTTACTGCAATGCTTGATGTTGCATTGCATTCACAGCAAGGTCCTGTCCCCCTCGCTGATATTTCAGAGCGTCAAGGGATTTCCCTTTCTTATCTTGAGCAGCTTTTCTCGCGTTTGCGTAAAAATGAATTAGTCGCAAGTGTTCGTGGTCCTGGTGGTGGCTATTTATTAGGCCGTGATGCTGGGCAAATTTTTGTTGCTCAAGTTATTTCTGCGGTTGATGAATCTGTCGATGCTACCCGTTGTCAGGGTAACAAAGAAGGTTGTCAAGGTGGCGATCGTTGCCTGACTCATACTTTGTGGCGTGATTTAAGTGATCGTATAACCAGTTTCCTAAGCAGTATCAGCCTTGAAGAGTTAGTGAATAACGAAGAGGTTATGGATGTCGCCGATCGTCAAGACAATGAAAAACGCCATGCTATCAATGGTCGTTTACAAGAAACCATTGTTAATATGCGAGTTTAACGGCGATCTCTAGGTAGGCAAAAACAAAATTATTAAAGAAGATCCGTCGTCTTTGGAGTTAGTGAGCAATGAAATTACCCATTTATCTAGACTATTCGGCAACCACTCCTGTTGATCCACGAGTTGCTGAAAAAATGATGCAATGCCTAACTATTGATGGCATTTTTGGTAACCCAGCCTCTCGTTCACACCGTTTTGGTTGGCAAGCAGAAGAAGCTATTGATATCGCACGTAATCAGATTGCTGATTTAATCGGTGCTGATCCTCGTGAAATTGTATTCACATCAGGTGCAACTGAAGCTGACAATCTTGCACTAAAAGGTGTTGCTAACTTTTACCAGAAAAAAAGGTAAGCACATCATCACTTCAAAAACTGAACATAAAGCGATTTTAGATACTTGTCGCCAACTTGAGCGTGAAGGTTTTGAAGTCACTTATTTAGCACCAAAAAGTGATGGTCTGATAGACCTTAAAGAACTTGAAGACGCGATGCGTGAAGATACAATTTTAGTTTCTATCATGCATGTAAACAACGAAATTGGTGTTGTTCAAGATATTGCTGCTATCGGTGAATTATGCCGTAGCAAAGGAATTATTTACCACGTAGATGCAACACAAAGCGTTGGTAAACTACCTATTGATCTTTCTAAGTTAAAAGTTGATTTACTTTCTCTTTCTGCGCATAAAGTTTACGGCCCTATGGGAATTGGTGCGCTTTATGTTCGTCGTAAACCTCGCATTCGTTTAGAAGCACAAATGCATGGTGGCGGACATGAGCGTGGTATGCGTTCAGGTACATTAGCTGTTCACCAAATTGTGGGTATGGGCGAAGCTTACCGTATTTTGAAAGAAGAAATGGCTGATGAAACTAAACGTTTAAACGAATTACGTTTGCGTTTGTGGAATGGCATTAAAGATATTGAAGAAGTTTATATCAACGGTTCTTTAGAACACACTGCGCCAAATATTCTTAATGTAAGTTTCAACTATGTTGAAGGTGAATCATTAATGATGGCACTGAAAGATCTTGCTGTTTCTTCAGGTTCAGCCTGTACTTCAGCAAGTTTAGAACCTTCTTATGTACTGCGTGCTTTAGGGTTAACTGATGAACTTGCACACAGTTCTATTCGCTTCTCTCTGGGGCGTTTCACCACAGAAGAAGAAATAGATTATGCAATTAAACAAATCCACAGTGCTATCGGTCGCCTACGTGATCTTTCGCCACTTTGGGATATGCATAAACAAGGTGTTGATATCAACAGTATCGAATGGTCTCACCATTAATCAGACGTTTTCAGGAGTTAAATCATGGCTTATAGCGATAAAGTAATTGATCATTATGAAAACCCTCGTAACGTGGGCTCATTTGATAACAACGACCCTTCTGTAGGAAGTGGTATGGTAGGTGCACCCGCTTGTGGTGACGTCATGAAATTACAAATCAAAGTTGATGATAACGGTGTAATTGAAGATGCACGTTTTAAAACTTATGGTTGTGGTTCAGCGATTGCATCAAGTTCATTGGTGACAGAATGGATGAAAGGCAAAACACTAGATGAAGCCGAATCCATCAAGAATACCGCCATTGCCGAAGAGTTAGAATTGCCACCCGTGAAAATTCACTGTTCAATTCTTGCTGAAGATGCAATAAAAGCAGCGATTGCAGACTATAAAAGCAAACGCCAAGGCAAGTAATTGTCTTTTATAATAAAAAAATAAAATATTGGCGGATGCTGAAGCTTTTTTTCAGTATCCGCTTTCGTTCTTTATGAGTGAGGTGTGCCATGTCAATTTCCCTTACAGAATCCGCCGCTAATCGTGTTCGCTCTTTCCTGTCTAATCGTGGTAAAGGTGAAGGTTTGCGTTTAGGCGTAAGAACATCCGGTTGTTCTGGAATGGCTTATGTTCTTGAATTTGCTGATGTCATCAATGACGAAGATACTGTTTTTGAAGACAAAGGTGTGAAAGTTATCATTGATGGTAAAAGCATGGTCTATTTAGATGGAACTGAGCTTGATTTCGTCAAAGAAGGATTAAACGAAGGCTTTAAATTTAACAACCCCAATGTATCAAATGAGTGTGGTTGTGGTGAAAGCTTCACCGTGTAATTTATGTTAAAACACGGTATTAACGTTAATTAATCCAAGAGTAGATGTATGGACTATTTCACACTATTAGGCATGCCTAATTGTTTTGATATTGATAAACAGCAACTTGTTACACGTTATCAAGATATGCAACGTCAGTATCATCCAGACCGTTTTGCGGGTAAATCTGATAAAGAGCAGGTTCAAGCTATCTCGTTTGCTTCAACTATCAATCAGGCTTATCAAACCTTAAAAAATCCACTCTCTAGAGCTGAATACATACTCTCATTACACGGTATCGATATTGCCAATGAGCAACAAACAATGCACGATACTGCATTTTTAATGGAGCAACTCTCATTACGCGAAGAGCTGGATAACATTGAGCACAGTGCTGATGCCGAAAGTTTGTTAGCTGATTTTTCTATGCGTTTAGAAAAAATGTACACAGTACGCTATGACGAAATGGTCAAAACGCTAGATAGCCAAACTTGGGATATTGCTGCTGATAATGTGAGAAAATTACGTTTTCTCGCAAAATTAAAAGAGCAAGTAGAGCAACTTGAAGAACGCTTGTTTGATGGTTTTTAAGGGAAACTGTTATGTCATTATTACAAATTAGTGAACCAGGTCAAACGCCTGCACCGCATCAGCGCAGACTTGCAGCAGGTATTGATTTAGGAACGACACACTCATTAGTTGCCACTGTACGTAGTGGGCAAGCCGAAGCGCTTTCAGACAACGAAGGTCGCTATTTATTGCCATCTGTTGTGCAGTATCAAGTTGATAATATCAACGTTGGTTGGAATGCTAAAAAAGAAGCAGAAAAAGATCCTGCTAACACGATAAGTTCAATTAAAAGAATGGTGGGTCGCTCACTAAGTGATGTGACAAGCCGTTATCCAAATCTTCCTTATCATTTTCATGAAAATGACAATGGATTACCGTTAATTAAAACAGTGGCGGGCATTGTCGATCCAATCCAAGTCTCTGCTGACATCTTAAAAGCATTGGCAGATCGTGCAACACAATCATTAGGTGGTGAGCTTGATGGTGTTGTGGTCACAGTACCTGCGTATTTTGATGATGCTCAACGCCAAGGTACAAAAGAAGCGGCTCGTCGTGCGGGGTTGCATGTTTTACGTTTATTAAACGAACCAACAGCAGCGGCTATCGCTTATGGTTTAGATTCAGGAAAAGAGGGCACCATTGTTGTTTATGACTTAGGTGGTGGGACTTTTGATATTTCTGTTTTACGTTTAACTAAAGGTGTTTTTGAAGTTTTGGCAACCGGTGGTGATACCGCTTTAGGTGGCGATGATTTTGATACGATGCTGGCGGATTGGATAAGAGAACGCGCAGGTTTTGGCCATCAAAAAGATGCTGTATTACAACGTCAATTGCTTGATGTTGCATCAGAAACTAAAATTGCATTAAGTAATAGTGATGTTGCTGATATCAGTATTAATGGTTGGAAAGGTGAAATTACTCGTGCAGAGTTTGAGTCATTAATTCAATCTTTAGTAAAACGTACTCTTTTATCTGTTCGTCGCGCATTAAAAGATGCCGGTGTTGAAATAGATGAGATCCTCGAAGTGGTTATGGTTGGTGGTTCGACGCGAGTGCCATTAGTTCGCCAAATGGTGGGTGATTATTTTAAACGTGAACCTTTAACCTCTATCGATCCAGATAAAGTGGTTGCCATAGGTGCTTCCATCCAAGCTGACATTTTGGTGGGTAATAAACCTGATAGTGAAATGTTGTTGCTGGATGTTATTCCGCTTTCTCTTGGCCTTGAAACGATGGGCGGATTAGTTGAGAAGGTTATTCCTCGCAATACCACCATTCCTGTTGCTAGAGCACAAGAATTTACAACATTTAAAGATGGCCAAACAGCCATGAGTGTTCATGTTGTTCAAGGTGAGCGTGAATTGGTTAGCGATTGTCGTTCTCTAGCTCGTTTTACATTACGTGGTATTCCACCGATGGCGGCGGGTGGTGCTCATATTCGTGTGACATTCCAAGTTGATGCTGATGGCTTATTGAGTGTCAGTGCTATGGAAAAATCAACGGGTGTTGAAGCCTCAGTACAAGTCAAACCCTCTTATGGTCTTAGTGATACTGACATCGCTAAGATGATCCAATCTTCGATGGAAAATGCCCAAGAAGATTTACAAGCTCGTCGTCTAGCCGAGCAAAAAGTCGAAGCAGCGCGTGTGTTAGAAAGTTTAACCGCAGCATTAGAAGAAGATGCTCATCTGTTAAATGAAGATGAGAAAATCGCTATCGACAAAGTTGTAGATACCTTAATAGAGAGCGTTGAAGGGACAGATCCTGTTGCCATTGAAAACGCGATTAAACTACTGGATAAGCAAACTCAGGATTTTGCAGCGCGTCGAATGGATTCCTCTATTCGTCAAGCGTTGGCAGGTCATTCTGTGGACGAGATATAACTATGCCTAAAATTGTATTTTTACCCCATAGCACACTGTGCCCTGAAGGTGCTGTTGTTGACGCAACAGAAGGTGAGTCAATTCTTGATGTTGCATTACGCAATGGTATTGAAATCGAGCATGCTTGTGAAATGTCTTGTGCATGTACAACTTGCCACTGTGTGGTACGTGAAGGTTTTGATTCACTAGATGAGAGCTCAGAGCTTGAAGACGATATGCTAGATAAAGCATGGGGTTTAGAGCCGGAAAGTCGTTTAAGTTGCCAAGCTAAAGTGACTGACGAAGATTTAGTCGTTGAGATCCCTAAATATTCGATTAACCATGCAAGAGAGCACTAATTTTAGGAGCCAAGTATGAAATGGAGTGATACGCGTGAAATAGGGGAAGCATTATATGATCTTTACCCTGACACCGATCCTAAAACGGTACGCTTTACTGATATGCATCAGTGGATCTGTGATTTAGACGGTTTTGATGACGATCCACAAAAATCAAATGAAAAAATTCTTGAAGCTATTTTGCTTGTTTGGCTTGATGAATTTGAATAAATGATGACATTGTAAATTGAAAAGACTGGCTTATTGCCGGTCTTTTTGCATTATGAACTTTCACCTTTTACGTTGTCAGTGATTTAAAAATAACCATAAAGAGGGAAGTTCAGATATTTTATTGTGAGATCTTCTTCGAGGAATATCATGTAAATGTAGAAGAACACTGAGGGGGAATGGTGACCTCTTGGTTTTTGCAGTAAATTGATCACGCTAAACGATAAATATCTGGTAGTCTGAATAGGTTAACTGCCACCAGTAATAATAAGTGAGATAATAAATGAATAAACAAATTATGCCTATCATGCTGTCAAATGAACCTGCAGCAGCATGTTGGGGAGAAAAAGCACTAATTAGCACTAGCGAAACAGGCATGACAATCCATTTAACGGAAGAAAACCGTTTAGGCACTATTCAGCGTGGTGGACGTAAAGTTGATAGCCAAGGTATTCGTAATGTTGCTCTTGTTGGCGAAGGTTGGGATATAGAGCGTAGCTGGGCTTTTTGGTTAGGCTTTAGAGCACCTAAAGGCGCCCGTTCTATCGAATGGCCACAATTGAGCGAAGCGGATAAACACGAATTAGAATCACGTATTCGTATCGTTGATTGGGTTAGAGACACGATTAATACACCAGCTGAAGAATTAGGCCCAGAGCAACTGGCACAACGTACGGTGGATCTTTTCTGTGGTCTGGATAAAGACGATATCAGCTATAAGATCACTAAAGGCGCAGATCTGCGCGAACAAAACTATGCTGGTATTTATACTGTAGGCCGTGGCTCTTCTCGTGATCCTGTCTATTTAGCATTAGATTTTAACCCAACCAAAGATAGCGATGCTCCTGTATTTGCTTGTTTAGTCGGTAAAGGTATTACTTTTGACTCTGGTGGTTATAGCATCAAACCTTCATCATCAATGAATTCAATGAAAGCCGATATGGGGGGAGCTGCAACGTTAGCGGGCGCTTTAGCATTAGCGATTACTCGTGGTTTGAATAAACGCGTGAAATTGTTGCTGTGTATTGCAGATAACATGGTCAGTGGTAATGCCTTTAAATTAGGTGATATTATTCGTTACCGTAATGGTAAATCAGTTGAAATTATGAATACGGATGCGGAAGGCCGTTTAGTATTAGCGGATGGCTTAATTGATGCAAGCAATATTGCACCAGAATTGATTATTGATGCTGCAACATTAACAGGTGCAGCTAAAGTCGCTGTGGGTAATGACTATCATTCAGTATTAAGTTTCGATGACCAATTAGCGAATGAATTATTGGCAAGTGCTGAACAAGAAAATGAATTATTCTGGCGTTTACCATTAGCTGATTTTCACCGTAGCCAATTGCCTTCAAGTTTTGCTGATCTGAATAATATTGCCGCACCTTCGCATACTGCGGGAGCAAGTACAGCCGCCGCTTTCTTATCGCACTTTGTCACTGACTATAAAAAAGGTTGGGTACATATCGATTGTTCAGCAACTTACAGAAAATCTTCTGTCGAACAATGGGCAGCAGGTGCGACAGGTTATGGTGTGCGTTCTATCGCAAATCTGTTATTAGCAAAAGCAAAATAATAAACGTTATTGGATTTGGAGTTCGTAATGGGTGTATCTGAACAATTTGAGACACAAGAAATTGTTTCTGTTGAAGGTTCTTCTCTAACATTAAGTATACTAGAGCCACAGCCTGAAAAACTGACAATGGCATTAAGCGAATTTTTTGGTGAACATAAACCTATTCGCCGAGCTTTTATTGTTAATGCTCAGGAGCAAGATAATGAAGAATCGTTTTATCTTATTGGGTTAGAGATAACTGGAGAAGAAGACGTCATTGCGCAGATACTCCCACAAGCTGCAGGCGCTACTTTTGAATATCTAGAAGAAGGTCAATCTCTTGATTTTTGTTTTGTAAATAAAGAGGAAAAAGGGGTGAGTCATTTTATGATCCATCACGTATCACCTTTTTATCAACGCAAATTAGGTGGCTTCCTAAGAAAGGGAATTCCAATCGTTAATTTAAATACCTAATCGACCTTCCTATATTTAGGCGATATCTCATGAGATATCGCTTTTTTTTATCCTATAATAGAAAATTGACTAGATTAGCAAATTGTTTGCATTTTCACATAACACATTGTTTTATTGTAACTTTATTTTTAATGTGAAAATAGAGGTACTTTTCACTGTAAAGAATTTCGTCATATTCGATAAAATATAGCCAATATTGTTATTTTTTATCTTATTAGAACAAAGAAAAATCTATATTATCTCTGCCCAGCCTGTATAAACATCGGATTATTCAGGGGTTGAATTTAAAGGAAATGGATATGAATCAAAAACCAATTTAGACAATATACAGAAAAGAGGGGCTATCGTTGGTGCTCGCTTGCTGTTGTATTGGCGTCTGTGTTGGCACTGACTGGTTGTGATGACAAAGCTGATGAAAGCGCATCATCAACAGACAAAGCGCAAAACACACAAACAACTGAGCAACAAAATTCAGCTCAAAAAACACCCGACACCGCCACTCAAACTAGCGAAAAATCAGCAGTTACAACAAAAACGAATAATGAAACTGCATTAAAAAGCAAAGAAGTTCGTGATGAGTTGGCTATGCGTTTTGCAGGAAAAGATGTCACTGTATTAGATGCATCAGAATTGCAACGTGATGGCGCGAGTACCATGGTGGTGACTTTCTCTGTACCACTTGATCCAGACCAAAAGTTTGATAACGTCATTCATCTTGTTGATACCAAAAAAGGAAAATTAGAAGGTGCGTGGGAGTTATCGGATAACCTGATGGAATTGCGTTTCCGTCATTTACCACCGTCTACAGAATTAAATTTAACCATTGATGAAAAAATCAAAGGTATTAATGAGCGTACATTAACGACGCCTTTTAGTCAGAAGTTGACCACAGAAGAAATTTTTCCTTCGGTTGGATTTACCAGTAAAGGATCGTTATTACCGTTTGATGCGGCTGAAGGCTTACCTATTATTGCCTTAAATGTAGATCAAGTGGATGTTAACTTTTTCCGTGTAAAAGACGAGCAATTGGCTCAATTCTTAACGCAATGGGAAAGCCGTTCCAATATTAACTATTGGGAATCAGATGAATTTTTATCTCAAGCTGATTTGATTTATACCGGCCGTTTCGAGCTAAATACAGAAAGAAACACCCGTGAAAATGTATTATTACCACTAAAATCAATAGATGCTCTGAAAAAAGAAGGTGCCTATATTGCTGTAATGCAACAAGCGGGTAAATACTCTTATACGGTTCCTGCTACGGTATTCACTTTTAGTGATATCGGACTGTCGATGCACAGCTATCTTGATACAATAGATATTTTTACCCAATCACTTAAAAATGGTGTTGCATTAGATAAAGTAGAAATTCGGCTGTTGGATGAAAAAGGTGGGCTTATTTCTAAAGCTCAAACCGATAGTCAAGGACATGCGACACTTGATAAAAGTGATAAAGCTCGTTTATTAATGGCTATTCGTGATGGTCAAACGAGTATGATTGATTTGCGTAAACCTGCACTTGATCTTTCTGAGTTTGATATAGGTGGTCCTCAAGGTTATAGCAAACAATTTTTTGCCTTTGGCCCTCGTGATCTCTATCGTCCCGGTGAAACCTTAATTGTTAATGCATTACTGCGTGATGGCGATGGTAATCCAATTAAAGAACAGCCTGTTAAAGTTGACTTACTCAAAACGGATGGCCAAGTTTCACGTAGTTTTGTATGGCAACCTGAAAATGGGCTTTACCAATTAAAGTTAACTATTCCTACTGATGAAAATACGGGTACGCGTACTTTACGTTTTGATATTGGTGATGGTACACCTCGTTTCTATGAGTTTCAGGTAGAAGACTTTATGCCAGAGCGAATGGCATTAGAAATCACCGGTAAAAAAGGCATTTTATTAAGCGGTAATGACGCTTATTTTGATATCAAAGGTCGCTATCTTTATGGCGCACCGGCCGCGGATAATCGCTTACAAGGGCAAGTTTTCTTAAAAAGCACTCGTGAAGCCGTGAGTCAATTGCCTGGCTATGAATTTGGTTCTGTAAAAGATGAAAACTTTAGCCGTTTACTGGATGAGTTTGAACTTAATTTAGACTCTGATGGTGAAGGTGAGTTAAGCGTTGATAGTGAACGCTATGCTGAGTTGAAATCACCAATCAATATTATTCTACAAGCAAGCTTGCTTGAAGCGGGTGGGCGCCCTGTGACTCGCCGTTATCAGCAAGCTGTTTGGCCTGCTACTCATCTTGCGGGTATTCGTCCAGTCTTCCCTAAAAAAGAAGTTTATGACTATCGTACGGACAAATATAAATCAGGTTACAGTGTTGATGAAAACTCAATGGCTGAATTTGAAATTGTCTATACAGATCAAGATGGTAAAAAGCTACCCGCTAACGATCTTAAAGTGAAGTTTATCTATGAGCGCCATGATTATTATTGGCGTTGGTCTAGTTCGAATGGCTGGGAATCTGGTTATAACGAAAAAGATCTGCAAATGGATGAACAAACCATCAAAATAGCGAAAGACGGCACAGCAAAAGTGGCCTTTCCTGTTGAATGGGGTTCTTACCGTATTGAAGTGGTCGATCCTAAAACAGAATTAGTCAGTAGCTTACGGTTCTGGGCGGGTTATTCTTGGATGGATAACACCGGTGGAACAGGTGCGGTAAGACCTGACCAAGTTAAACTTAAACTGGATAAAGAAGGTTATTTACCGGGCGAGAAAGTGAAGTTAAACATTGTAGCGCCTCATCCAGGTAAAGGTTATGTCTTACTAGAGTCGAGTAATGGGCCTTTATGGTGGCAAGAAATTGATGTACCAGAAAAAGGGCTTGATGTTGAAGTGCCTATTAACAAAGAATGGGCAAGACACGATCTCTATCTAACATCTGTGGTCGTAAGGCCAGGTGATACGTCAAAACAAGCGACTGTAAAACGTGCTGTTGGTATTTTGCATTTACCATTACAGGATAAAAACCGTCGTATTGATATTTCACTTGATGCACCTGAAAAAATTCGCCCTAACCAAGATTTAAAAATCCGCATTAAAGCGGATCCTGTTGCAGGTCAGCCATTACCTGAAAATATTAATGTGTTAGTTTCTGCAGTGGATACGGGTGTATTAAATATCACAGAATATAAAACGCCTGATCCTTACGATGCCTTCTTTGGTCGTAAACGTTACAGCATCGATCAATATGATGTTTATGGGCAATTAATTGAAGGGCAAGGTCGTTTAGCAAATCTACGTTTTGGTGGTGATGGTGGTGAAGCAGCTGCGTTATCTCGTGGTGGTAAAAAACCGTTAACAGATGTGCAAATCATTGCCCAACAAACAGCACCTATAAAATTAAATGCCCAAGGTGAGGGGAAGTTTCCTTACCTATTCCTGAATTTAATGGCGAAGTGCGTTTAATGGCCCAAGCTTGGACAGCTGATAAATTTGGTAGCCAAGAAGGCAAAGTGGTTATAGCGGCTCCTTTAGTGACCCAACTTTCATTGCCTCGATTTATGGCGGGTGGTGATAATGCACTGTTGTCTTTAGATCTAACCAATCTTACCGATGATGCACAATCTATTACGTTAAATTACACCGCGTCTGGTCTGGTGGGATTAGGAGGTGCAGAAAGTAAAACGGTATCGCTGACAAAAGGTGAACGTACTCAAATTCAAATTCCAGTAAAAGCCAAACATGGCTTTGGTCAAGGTGAATTCTCACTGTCTATTTATGGTATTAAAGTACCAGGTGAACAAATTAAGCCTTATCACAACACATGGAATATAGGTGTTCGTCCTGCTTATCCGGCAGAAACACTCCATTATGCAAGTACGTTACAAGATGGTGAGACGTGGCGTTTGCCAACAGACGTTTTAAATCGTTTTAATCACTCAACGCTTGAAGGTGAATTATTACTGACAAGCCGTCCTCCATTACAGATTGCACGTTATGTAAGAGAGTTGTTTGCTTACCCTTATGGTTGCTTAGAACAAACCGTCAGTGGGCTTTATCCTTCTTTATATTCAACAGAAAAAGAGTTAAAGCAATTAGGAATTAAAACGCAAACAGATGCAGATAGAAAAGTAGCGATTGAAAAAGGTATTGCCCATCTGCTGACAATGCAAAAAGCAGAGGGAGGATTCTCTTTATGGAGCCAAGATGGACGTGAAGAGTATTGGTTAACCGCCTATGCCACTGACTTTTTATTCCGCGCTTCACAACAAGGTTATGCTGTTCCAGCGGATCCATTAAAACGTGCCAATGATCGCTTATTACGTTATTTACAAGATAAAAGCTTAGTTAACTATGAATATGCGGTTAACCAAGATGCTGCCCGTTTCTCTGCTAGAGCATACGCAGCACTGGTATTAGCGAATCAGCAAAAAGCACCTTTAGGTGAATTACGTCGCCTTTACCTTGAGCGAAATGATGCTGGTAGTGGCCTGGCGTTAGTTCAATTAGGCATTGCATTAAAACTGATGGGTGATAACAGTCGTGCAGAAGGTTTAATTGCAGAAGGTGTTACGACTACTCGTAAATATAATTATGGGTTAGGTGATTACGGTAGTGTTATTCGTGACCAAGCGTTAATTATTGCTTTATTAAGTGAAAATAATCTTGAAACACAATCTCGTGATGCAAGTGTGATTACGTTATCAGATAACTTAACGAGTCGTGAATGGTTCTCAACACAAGAAAGCAACTCTTTATATCTTGCGGGTCGCTTCTTTATTAATATGTCTGAGCAACCTTGGGAAGTCGCTGTAAATCGCCAAGTCCCTGCAATCAGTAGCGATCGTGCGGTGAATGAAACATTAACATCAACGCAATTACAAGAAGGGTTGGAGCTAAACAACCGTGGTGGTGCTGCAATTTATTCTCGTATGAATATCGTAGGCTATCCGAAAGTGGCTCCTGCACCTTATAGTAACGTGTTAAATGTTCATCGTAGTTATTACGACTTGAAAGGAAATCGTGTTCATCCAAATCGCTTACAAAGTGGTGAAATGCTGGTAGTGAAACTGGAAGTTTCAGCAAATAGAGATGTGCCTGATGCTTTAGTTGTTGATTTATTACCAGCTGGTCTGGAAATTGAAAACCAAAATTTAGCATCAAGCAGTGCAAGTTTAAGTGATAGTGCGGCTGACTTGCAGGAGTTTATCGACGATATGGGGCAAGCAAATATTAAGCACCTTGAGTATCGTGATGATCGGTTTGTTGCTGCGGTTTCTGTAGATAGATATCGCCCGACAACCTTACTTTATTTAGCAAGAGCAGTTACACCAGGGAGCTATCAAGTACCACCTCCACAAGTTGAATCAATGTATGTGCCTTACTGGCGAGCAATAGGTTCAACAGAAGCCAAGATTGATATTGTTCCTTAAATCTTGTAGCCCTTTCTTCGGAAGGGGCTTTTCCCTTTGAGTGATTGAATGAAACTAGGATATAAACGGCTCATTGCTGTTATCATTATTTTTCTGTTTGTAACGCCTATTTTGGCCTGGATCGCAGACAAAATTTGGCCTCTCCCTGATCCTGAACCTCAAATCGCAACGATTGTCACGGCGCAAGATGGCACCCCTCTTTGGCGCTTTGCTGACAAAGAGGGCGTGTGGCGTTATCACGTCAAACTTGCAGATGTTTCTCCTGAATATTTAGAAGCCCTCATTACCTATGAAGATCGCTGGTTTTATCAACATCCTGGCGTTAATCCAATGGCTATATTACGCGCAGCATGGCAAGACTTAAGTTCAGGAAGAATTGTGTCAGGGGGAAGTACATTATCAATGCAAGTAGCACGCCTTATTGATCCTCATTCTCGAACTTTAGGGGGGAAAATTAAACAGCTTTGGCGTACCTTGCAATTAGAATGGTATTACTCAAAAGATGAAATTCTGGAGATTTATCTTAATAAAGCACCTTTTGGCGGTACGTTAGAAGGTATTGGTGCGGCAAGTTGGGCTTATTTAGGTAAATCGCCCGCTGATTTGTCCGCGGGTGAAGCAACATTAATGGCTGTATTACCGCAAGCACCAAGTCGCTTGCGACCTGATAGATATCCTGAACGGGCTCAAGCTGCTCGTGATAAAGTGCTAGATAGGTTGGCAGAATATCAGATATGGCCACAAGAAAAAGTGGATGAAATTAAGGAAGAACAAGTCTTATTAGCACCAAGACAAACGCCACAATTGGCACCATTGCTTGCTCGTCGTATGTATAACGAAAAGCGAGATCCCGTAATTACAACAACGATTGATATTAATATTCAACGACAACTCGAAGATATTGCCAATCAATGGAAATATCAGCTAGCAGATAAAACATCTTTAGCTATTTTAGTTGTTGATCATACTGATATGAGCGTTAAAGGATATGTTGGTTCTGCGGATTTCAATGATAATTCGCGTTTTGGCCATGTTGATATGATCAGCGCATGGCGTTCACCGGGTTCAACATTAAAGCCATTTATTTATGCATTGGCATTAGATGAGGGGCTTATTCATGCAGAGTCACTCTTACAAGATGTTCCTCGCCAGTTTGAGAATTATCGTCCTGGTAATTTTGACTCCGGGTTTAATGGAGCTGTTAGTGCCAGTGAAGCATTAAGTCGCTCTTTGAATCTACCTGCGGTACAACTAATAGAAGTATATGGTGCAAAGAAGTTTGCAGCAAAACTGCGTCATAACCATCTTGAAATGCGTTTCCCTTATGGTTCAGAGCCAAATTTAGCTCTAATTTTAGGTGGAACAGCAACACGAATGGATGAACTTGTCTCCGCCTTTAGTGCGCTCGCAAGGCAAGGAAAAACAGCACCTTTGCGGTTTAAGCCAGAACAGATAATTGAAAATAGGGTGTTAATGTCGCCGGGCTCTGCGTGGATCACAAGGCGTATCTTAGCGGGAGAAGCCAGACCTCGTCCAGATAGTGCAATTTCGCCTGTTGTGCCTTTGGCTTGGAAAACAGGTACCAGTTATGGCTATCGTGATGCATGGTCTATTGGTGTGAATGCGCGTTACACCATTGGAGTTTGGGTAGGTAGACCCGATGGAACACCTGTTGCTGGACAATTTGGTTTTGCGACAGCGGTACCTATTATGAATCAGGTCAATAACTTACTCACAGGCTATTTTTATCAAAATAAACAGAGACCACCAATAGATTTACGACCTAATAGTGTGACAGCAGCGACGATCTGTTGGCCAACGGGTAAGGCATTACCTAAAGAAGATAGTAACTGTAGAGTCAGCCGTCGAAGTTGGATCTTAGATAACACAATTCCGCCTACTTTATTAAATGACAATCAAGAAGGCCTTTTGGGGATCAACGAAAAAATTTGGTTAGATAATGAAGGAAAACGAACAGGGCCTAATTGCCCTAATGCAGAGCTAAAAGATATTGCATTATGGCCGATAGCATTAGAAGCATGGTTACCTGAAAAAGAGCGTAGAGCAAAACGGTTACCTCCGATTTCTCAAACTTGTCCGCCTATTAAAGAAGACATCATTCCTCTGTTTATTTCAGGTATTCGTGCCGGTGATTTACTAAAGCCATTACCTGGTGAAACTAATCTAGAGATAACAGTTTCAACCCAAGGAGGAAGAGGTATGCAATGGTGGTTTTTGAATGGAGAACAAGTAGGGAAGACGGAAAACGGTGAAACGTTCTCTTATTTATTAGAGAAACGCGGTAAATATCAATTATCGGTGCTTGATCTAAGTGGTCAAACGAATATGGTTAATTTTTATATTCCGTTAAACTGAAAGGATGAGATAAACGAGAACAGAGTGATTTTTAATTAAAATACGCTTTGTTAATAAGATAAAAGGATGATTAATAGTGTTTCATTATGGTTCTTTTTTATTCTTACTTTTTAGTTTGAACATGGAAAACATTAAAAATGTGATTAGATCGATAATTTATAACTTTTTTGCCACAGTTTCTTAAAAAAAAAGGTGATTCAATCTGTGCAATTCATTTTGATCCTCCTATAATCGAGCCCTTATTTTTTGCAGGGAATGCGGTTTTTGATTCGTTTTTCCATGATCTGCGATAAAAGAGATAACAAAAGTTATCATTAATAAAATAATTTAGAGGTAAGACATGGCTATTCAGCGCACTTTTTCTATTATTAAACCAAATGCAGTGAAAAAAAATGTTATTGGCGCTATCTATCATCGCTTTGAAAGTGCTGGTTTTCGCATCATTGCAGCTAAAATGTTGCATTTAACACGTGAACAAGCTGAAGGCTTTTATGAAGAGCACAAAGGCCGTCCTTTCTTTGATGGTTTAGTTGAATTTATGACTTCTGGTCCAATTATGGTTCAAGTATTAGAAGGCGAAAACGCGATCCAACGTCATCGTGATCTGATGGGCGCAACTAACCCAGATAACGCATTAGCAGGTACATTACGTGCTGACTACGCTGATAGCTTTACTGAAAACGCGGTACACGGTTCTGATTCGGAAGCGTCTGCGGCTCGCGAAATTGCCTACTTCTTCACTGAAAACGAAATTTGCGCGCGCTAATTTATTAGCATCTCTACGCGAAAAACAGTACAATGCGACGCCCTGTTTGATTATTAATAGGGCGTTTTTTATTATTGTTTAATTATACAAATATATAAGTATCCCATTAGCATCAATGCTAATGCAGGCCGCATAGTGTAACAACGAGGCAATGTCATGACCCAATCTATCACTCCAGCGCCAAGCGCTTCGGTCGCTGTTTCTAAAGAAAATATTGTGAATCAAAAAACTAAAATTAATCTGTTAGATTTAAATCGTAAACAGATGCGTGAGCTTTTTGTCTCTATGGGCGAAAAACCTTTCCGTGCTGACCAAATTATGAAGTGGATGTACCACTACTGTTATGACGATTTTGATCAAATGACAGACATCAACAAGGTGTTACGCAATAAATTAAAAGAAATTGCTGAAATTAAAGCACCTGAAGTGTCTGAAGAACAACGTTCAACAGATGGCACGATTAAATGGGCAATTAAGGTTGGCGATCAACAAGTAGAAACGGTGTATATCCCAGAAGATGATCGTGCAACGTTATGTGTTTCCTCACAAGTAGGGTGCGCTTTAGAGTGTAAATTCTGTTCAACTGCACAGCAAGGCTTTAACCGTAATCTAAAAGTGTCTGAAATTATAGGGCAAGTTTGGCGTGCAGCTAAAATTATTGGCTCATTAAAAGAGACAGGGCGTCGTCCTATTACTAACGTTGTTATGATGGGAATGGGAGAGCCATTACTAAATTTAAATAATGTTATTCCAGCGCTTGAAATCATGATGGATGATTTTGGTTTTGGTTTATCTAAACGCCGAGTCACCGTATCTACATCTGGCGTTGTACCTGCATTAGATAAATTAGGTGATGCCGTTGATGTTGCTTTAGCTATTTCATTACATGCGCCAACGGATGACATTCGTGATGAAATCGTTCCAATTAATAAGAAATATAATATTGAAATGTTTCTTGAAGGTGTTCGTCGCTATATTGCCAAATCAAATGCGAACCAAGGGCGTGTTACTATTGAGTATGTCATGCTTGATCATATTAATGACAGTACAGAACAAGCTCATCAATTAGCCGATCTTTTAAAAGACACGCCGTGCAAAATTAACTTAATCCCTTGGAACCCGTTCCCAGGAGCGCCATATGGGCGTAGTTCTAATAGTCGCATTGACCGTTTTTCTAAAGTATTAATGGAATATGGCTTTACAACGATTGTGCGTAAAACACGTGGTGATGATATTGATGCTGCGTGTGGGCAATTAGCGGGTGATGTTATTGATCGCACAAAACGCACGCTGAAAAAACGCCAGCAAGGTGAACTAATTTCAGTAAAAGCAGTCTGATACAGTTGGAGATCTCTTTCTTTGTGAAGTGTATTACATAACTGCAATGTAGAGAGAACAAGGATGAATATATTTAAGGAATATAACGATGATAAGGATATCATCAGTAATTATAATTATTGGCTTGATGTTATTGACATTAGGTTGTCAATCGTCAGCCAATCAAGAACGTGTTGCTGTGTCGATACGTTTACAATTAGGTGATGCTTATTTAGCTGAAAGACAATACCAAATAGCGCAATATCATTTTCAAAAAGTGTTATCGGTGATGCCAAATCACCCCGATGCTAATTTAGGAATGGCGTTAATATCGCAGTTATTGGGAAATTCTATTCAAGCGTTAGATTATTACAAATTAGCGATGAAGTCGAAGCCAGTAAATGTTAATGTATTAAGGCGTTACGGTAATTTCCTTTGTGAACAAAAACTATTAAACGATAATAGTGTGTCAATTGAGGATATACCGCCAGATTATTTGGTCTGTCAGCAAAATTTTCATAAAATATCAAAAAATTCGCGGTGATACGTTAAGGTACTTTGTGCTTTTGCGAGTTCATCAATGTTAAACATCCAATAGCCACAGTGCCTAGATTGCTAATGAATACTGAAAACAAAACCGAAGAAGTGAAATTAACAGCGGGTCAACTTTTACGTCAGGCACGAGAAAAAGTAGGGCTAACACAACAAACTGTTGCTGATCGACTTTGTTTGAAGTTATCAACAGTTCGCGAAATTGAAACAGACTCTGTTTCTTCTGATATTGCACCAACCTTCTTACGCGGTTATATGCGCTCTTATGCTAAGTTAGTCGGCGTTCCTGAAAAAGAGATCCTTGGTTTTATCGACCAACAAGCCCCAGTTAAACAAATTAGAATGACAACCACGCAAAATTACTCATTAGGTAAACGTCACAAAAACGTGAAGGTTGGCTAATGAAAATTACGTGGGTGATTGTTATTGTAATGGTGGCGCTCGTGGGCGTTTGGTGGTGGCAAGGTCATCAGGCAGATCAACAAGAATTAGTCTCTATGGCATCACAAGACATAGGGCAAAATAGTACACAAGAAAACACCAACACGGTAGATTCCCCATTAGCAACCTTAGATAATACGTCAACATCTGAAGGTGATAATTTACAAGTACCTGCATCGCCATTAGTCGATAATCAGGAAAGTAATGTTGCTACATCACCAACAACTGAAACGACGACACCTGCACCAACAGAAGTCAAAACAGTTCCATTACCTGTATCACCGCTAACTACATCGACGACTTCTCGTGCAAATTTAACACAAGAATCAGCGTCATCAGAAGTACCTGCAATAGCGAATCAACTCGTGTTAATGTTTGATGGAGAATGTTGGTTAGAAATTCGTAATGCCCAAAATAAAGTCTTATTTAATGGTATTAAGAAAGCGGGTGATCGTTTGGAATTTGATGGTGAGCAACCTTATAAACTAAAAATAGGCGCACCTTCTGTTACTCGTTTACAGTTTAATGGTGAATCAATTGATTTAAGTCGTTTTACTGGAAAAATAGCAAAAATAACAGTACCGAGCGCTTAATCTGACTACACATTTGAGCAAGCATGGAAGCATGGGAGAATTAATCAATGCATAAAGAATCACCTATTATTCGTCGCAAATCGACTCGAATTTATGTTGGTAATGTTCCTGTTGGCGATGGCGCACCTATCGCCGTACAGTCGATGACGAATACACGAACAACAGACGTAGAAGCGACTGTTCGCCAGATAAAATCTCTGGAACGTGTTGGGGTGGATATTGTTCGTGTTTCTGTACCCACAATGGATGCTGCGGAAGCATTCAAATTAATCAAGCAACAAGTCAATGTGCCTTTAGTGGCTGATATCCATTTTGACTATCGTATTGCATTAAAAGTGGCTGAATATGGTGTTGATTGTTTGCGTATCAACCCAGGTAATATTGGTAGTGAAGATCGTATCCGCCAAGTTGTTGATTGTGCTCGTCACAACAATATTCCTATTCGTATTGGCGTAAATGGTGGTTCACTTGAAAAAGATATTCAAGAAAAATATGGTGAACCTACACCTGAAGCGTTAGTTGAATCAGCAATGCGCCATGTGGATATTCTTGATAGATTGAATTTTGAACAATTCAAGGTCAGTGTAAAAGCCTCTGATGTTTTCCTTGCGGTTGACTCTTATCGCTTATTAGCAAAGAAAATAGATCAACCTTTGCATCTTGGGATCACAGAAGCCGGAGGCGCAAGAGCGGGATCAGTTAAATCTGCAATCGGCCTTGGGATCTTATTATCAGAAGGTATCGGCGATACACTAAGGATCTCATTAGCGGCCGATCCGGTTGAAGAAGTTAAAGTCGGCTTTGATATTCTTAAATCTTTACGTATTCGCTCTCGCGGTATTAACTTTATTGCTTGTCCAACATGTTCACGCCAAGAATTTGATGTGATTGGAACAGTTAATGAATTAGAACAGCGTTTGGAAGATATCATCACACCTATGGATGTTTCTATTATTGGTTGCGTGGTTAATGGGCCGGGTGAAGCTGAAGTTTCAACGTTAGGTGTAACAGGTGCTAAAACCCGCAGTGGTTTTTATGAAGATGGCGTAAGACAAAAAGAACGTCTTGATAATGGTAATATGATTGATTTATTAGAAGCGAAAATCCGTGCTAAAGCGTCAATGCTTGATGATAGTATGCGTATAAATATAAATCAGTTGGATAAATAATACTCAAAAAACAGGCTCATTAATCAATGAGCCTGTTTTACTCTTGATTTCACATTGAATACTGATTGATTTCGCTTCTATAATCAGCCTAACAATCAACTAATAACTATTAGAGAAGAAAAGTGGCACAAAAAATCCAAGCCATTCGTGGTATGAACGACTATCTACCTGCTGACACTCGTGTATGGCAGAAAATTGAAAATACGCTAAAACAAATTTTGGCGGGTTACGGCTTTAGTGAAATCAGAACACCTATCGTAGAGCATACCCCTCTATTTCAGCGAGCAATTGGTGAAGTTACCGATGTTGTTGAAAAAGAAATGTATACTTTTACCGATCGTGGTGAAGATGCACAAAGCCTGACATTACGTCCAGAAAATACTGCGGGCTGTGTACGTGCAGGTATCGAACATGGTTTGCTTTACAATCAAGAACAGCGTTTATGGTATTTAGGGCCTATGTTCCGTTACGAGCGTCCTCAAAAAGGTCGTTATCGTCAATTCCATCAGTTAGGTGCAGAAGTCTTTGGTCTACAAGGTCCAGACATTGATGCTGAGTTAATTATGTTAACGGCGCGCTGGTGGAAAGCATTAGGTATTTCAGAACACGTAACATTAGAACTTAACTCTATTGGTTCGTTAGAAGCACGTGCTAAATACCGTGAAGCGTTAGTTGCCTTTTTAGAACAGCATGTTGACCAGTTAGATGAAGACTGCAAACGTCGTATGTATTCTAACCCATTGCGCGTTTTAGACTCAAAAAATCCAGAAATTCAGACTTTATTGAATGATGCGCCTGAACTTTTTGATTATCTTGATGACGAATCAAGAGCGCACTTTGATGGTCTTTGTGCATTATTAGATGCTGTAGGTATTACATATCGTGTTAACCAGCGCTTAGTGCGCGGTTTAGATTATTATAACCGTACTGTTTTCGAGTGGGTTACCAGCGCATTAGGTTCACAAGGTACCGTTTGTGCCGGTGGACGTTATGATGGACTTGTAAAGCAACTTGGCGGGCATCCAACACCAGCAGTTGGTTTTGCAATGGGTATGGAGCGCATGATTTTATTAGTTCAAGCGGTTAACCCTGAATTTGTTGCAGATACCAATGTGGCTGATGTTTATCTTGCTTCTTTTGGTGAGAAGAGCCAAAGCGCAGCATTAATACTTGCTGAAGAAATTCGTGACCAATTACCCACATTACGTTTAATGACGAATCATGGTAATGGTAACTTTAAAAAGCAGTTAGGGCGTGCAGATAAACAAGGCGCTAAAATTGCGCTGATTTTAGGCGAAGATGAAATTAATGCCGGCACCGTTGCAGTGAAAGATTTGCGTTCAGGAGAACAAACAATCGTTGCTCGTCATGAGCTAGCTCAGCAATTGACTCTGTTATTAGGTTAAGGAGAGACTTGTGGAAGTGTATAGCACCGAAAACGAACAAGTTGATGCAATTAAACAGTTTGTAAAAAATTACGGTTTAACCATTGTTTTAGCCGCAGTTATTGGGTTTGGTGGTGTATTTGGTTGGAAATATTGGCAATCACATCAAACAAATCGTTTACAAGAAAGTGCAAGTGCTTTTGCAACAGTGAGTGAAGCACTCGCAAAACCGACACCAGAAAATATTGCATTAGCTGAAAAATTTGTTACTGACACGAATGATGTTTATGGCGCGTTAGCGTCGTTAGAACTTGCACAAATTGCTATTGATGCTAATGACTTAGTTAATGGTGAACGTCATCTGACAACGGCTGTTGCAAAAGTAAAAAATGATGCATTTGCAGATATGCTTCATCTTCGTTTAGCTCGCGTACAATTAGCATTGGATAAAACTGATGCAGCTTTGATTTCGTTAGAGCAAGTGAAAGGCAAAGCATGGAATGGAATGAAAAATTATATCCGTGGTGATGTATTAGCGAAAAAAGGCGATAACGCAGGTGCTGCAGCAGCCTACCGTAGCGCATTAACCGATGAAAATACGGGTGCTATTCGCTCACTGGTTGAACTTAAACTCAATAATTTATCCAATTAAAGGGATCTTCAGACATGCAACTGCGTAAAACTCTCCTGGTTGGTCTACTAGCATCTGCTTTATTGGCAGGGTGTTCTAGTGAACAGGATAATGTGACAATGTCTCCATTACCTGAGGTGCAGAGCCAATTTACACCTAGAGCTGTTTGGGACAAATCAGTTGGAAATGGTATTGGTAAATACTATTCTCATTTGTCACCAACATGGGATGGCTCAGTTGTCTATGTCGCTGATCGCCATGGCTTAGTTAAAGCGTTAGATTTGGACACAGGGAAAGAGCTCTGGTCACAAGATCTCTCTATCAAAACTGGTTTTCTTTCATCCAATGAATCCGCATTACTTTCTGGTGGATTGACTGTTTCAGGTACTCGTGTTTTTGTGGGAACTGAAAAAGCAAAAGTCTATGCGTTGAATACTGATGATGGTTCTATTGATTGGGAAACCGATGTTGCAGGCGAAGCCATTTCAAAACCTGTTGTTAGCGATGGGTTAGTGCTTATCCATACGAGTAATGGCTTATTGCAAGGATTGGATTTATTAACTGGCGAAATATCATGGACGGTTAACTTAGATACACCATCATTATCTCTTCGTGGTGAATCTGCGCCAGCTGTCGCTTATGGTGCTGCAATTATTGGTGCAGATAATGGACGTGTTAGTGCCGTTGTTCTTTCTCAAGGACAGTTGATTTGGCAACAAAATATTTCACAAATAAAAGGCTCTACTGAAATTAGCCGATTAAGTGACGTGGATATTACACCGATTATTGATGAAAATACCGTATATGCAATGGCGTATAACGGTAACTTAGTTAGCCTTGATATGCGTTCTGGGCAAATTCTTTGGAAACGCGATTTAGGTTCAGTCAATGATATGGTGCTACTAGGTGATACCCTTTACCTTGTTGACCAAAATGACCGTGTTTTATCTGTTCGTAAATCAGATGGTGTGACATTATGGACACAAGAAGATTTGCTACATCGTAATTTAACCGCACCGGCTATTTTTGATGGCTATTTAGTGGTTGGTGATGCAGAAGGTTATCTCCATTGGATTGATACCACGACAGGTAAATTCATTGCACAAAACGAGGTAAATAGCTCCGGTTTATTAAGTCGCCCTCAAGCGGTTCAAGATAAGCTGATGATCCAAGCTCGTGACGGTAAGCTTTACCTTTATAGTCGGTAATTCATTACTGACAAATCTATTTATTTTACGGCTCCTTTAAAGGAGCCGTTTCGTCTTTTTAGTAATTACATGTAAAATGCAATCAGAATTATGATTGTATTTTTATGAGGCATCAAAAAATGATACCCGTTATTGCCTTAGTAGGGCGCCCTAACGTGGGTAAATCCACGTTATTTAATCGACTAACACGCACCAGAGACGCATTAGTTGCTGATTTTCCAGGCCTGACTCGTGACCGTAAATATGGCCGTGCAGAGTTAGAAGGTGAAGAATTTATTATTATTGATACTGGTGGTATTGATGGTGCTGAAGAGGGTGTTGAAACCCATATGGCATCACAATCATTACAAGCAATTCAAGAAGCTGACATTGTATTATTTTTAGTTGATGCGCGTGCCGGTTTAATGCCTGCGGACCAAGGTATTGCTAAACACCTGCGAGGTGTTGAGAAAAAAACATATTTAGTCGCGAATAAAACTGATGGTATTGATATTGATACTGCGTTAGCAGATTTTTATTCCTTAGGTTTGGGTGAAATTTTCCCAATTGCGGCCTCTCATGGTCGTGGTGTTGCTCAATTAATTGAACAAGCATTATTACCTATTACAGGGAAAGTGGTTGAAGAAGAAAAAGAGCTGACGGAAGAAGAAGAAAATGCAGCTTATTGGGCTGCATTAGAAGCAGAACAAGAAGCGCAAGCGTTAGAAGAGGAAGAAGATGACTTCGATCCCTCTACATTACCAGTAAAATTAGCGATTGTTGGTCGTCCTAATGTGGGTAAATCAACACTGACAAACCGTATGCTTGGTGAAGATCGTGTTGTCGTTTACGATATGCCAGGTACAACACGTGACAGTATCTACATTCCTATGGAGCGTGATGATAAAGAATATATCATCATCGATACAGCAGGTGTTCGTAAGCGCGGTAAAGTGAAAGAAACAGTAGAAAAATTCTCTGTTATTAAAACATTGCAAGCCATTGAAGATTCTAACGTTGCATTGTTGGTTATTGATGCGCGTGAAGGTATTTCAGATCAGGATCTCTCATTATTAGGTTATATCTTGAATGCAGGTCGTTCATTAGTGATTGCTGTTAATAAATGGGATGGCATGACACAAGACGATCGTGAACAAGTAAAAGCCATGCTTGATCTTAAGCTGGGCTTTGTTGATTTTGCGCGAGTTCACTTTATTTCTGCACTACATGGCAGTGGTGTAGGTAATCTTTTTGAATCTATTCAAGAAGCTTACGTTTGTGCGACGCGTCGCGTAGGCACATCAATGCTTACTCGTATCATGAAAATGGCAGAAGATGATCACCAGCCACCAATTGTTCGTGGACGTCGTGTAAAAATGAAATACGCACACGCCGGTGGTTATAATCCACCTGTTGTGGTTATTCATGGTAATCAGGTAACTGATTTACCTGATAGCTATAAGCGTTATTTGATGAACTATTTCCGCCGTACTTTACAAGTCATGGGTACGCCAATTCGTATTCAATTTAAAGAGGGTGAAAACCCTTATGCGGATAAGAAAAATAAATTAACTGTTTCTCAAATGCGTAAACGTAAGCGCTTAATGTCACATTTGAAGAAATCAAAGTAAGTTAATTTAGCATCAAAATAAGAACTGAGTTCAATTTATAATGAGCTCAGTTTTTTTATATCTAAAGATTATTAATTAACTAACATCTTTTCTATGATGAGTTGATCCATGATGGGTTTGTTCATCACTCGTCATTGTCGCTATATTATTTATTACATATTGAATAAAATCCTCAATTACACCAATAAAACTTCTCTTTAATAGAATTAGTAGCTAGTTTTCAAGGAGTTTTAGTTATTGAATTGCTATTTTTCCTGCGTCATAAATTCTTATTTATGATAAAACTAACCATGGTTCATGGAGTGATAAATTTTAAAGTGACTAAGGGTTATGGCGTCTCGTATTTCATAAATAATTAATTTTACGATTTCAATAAATGCTTAAAATAAGAGTGATTCTTATTTGTTTTAATGAGCCCGCTATCTTGAAAAAATATATTATTACTGTGTCTGTTTTTGTTCTTTCATCTTGTGCTACCCCAGAAAAGTGGGAAGCAAACACCATCACCCCCTCTCCTTTCGAGATTGCTAAAAATATGTGTATGCAAGAAGCTAAAGTGCGATTTCCCGCTAGATATGTGGCTTCACGTCATCCTTCTTTTGCTCCAATGAGAATAAATGGTAAAGATATTCCAAGTTCAGGAGCAGGAACTTCTTTTCCTTCTGATGCTAATCAATGGCAACGTAGGGATTATTTTAATACCTGTATGAGAGGGGAAGGCTGGGAAAATAAAAACAAAGTCACAGGATTACTGGCTTTTTTGTTTAATTAATTTTAGAAAATAATTTTACATTTCTCGTTTTATTTCAGTAAAGCCACTTGCTAAAGTGGCTCTATATTTAATGATTTATTGCCTTTATACCCACTCTTTTTGGATCAAAAAGTTACTGTATAGTTTTGCTTCTGGAGTATCTGGCTCGGGCGAATAATCATATTCAAAACGGACTAAAGGTGGCATAGACATTAAGATTGACTCTGTTCTTCCTCCACTTTGTAGCCCAAATAATGTCCCTCTATCCCACACCAAATTAAACTCAACATAGCGACCACGGCGATAGAGTTGGAATTGGCGCTCACGCTCTCCCCAAGGCATAGATTTGCGTTTTTCAACTATCGGTAAATAAGCATCAAGATAACCAAGGCCGACACGTTGGACAAACTCGAAACAATGGTCAAAATCTGGCGTATTTAAATCATCAAAGAAAAGTCCGCCCACACCACGGGGTTCGTTGCGGTGTTTAATATAAAAGTAATCATCACACCATTTTTTATAACGTGGGTAATAATCTTTACTAAAAGGGGTACAAACGGATTTAGCAACTTTATGCCAATGAATGACGTCTTCTTCAAATCCATAATAAGGTGTTAAATCAAAGCCTCCGCCAAACCACCAAATGGGCTCTTCGCCTTCTTTTTCAGCAATAAAAAAGCGTACATTAGCATGAGAGGTTGGAATATAAGGATTAAGTGGATGAATAACTAATGAAACACCCATGGCTTGAAAACGACGTCCTGCTAATTCGGGGCGATGTGCTGTCGCAGATTTAGGGAGTGATTCACCATAAACATGTGAAAAATTAACACCCGCTTGTTCAAAAAGTGCGCCATGGGTTAACACGCGAGTACGGCCTCCGCCTCCTTCTTTTCTTTCCCAATTATCTTGCTGAAAGGTCGCTTTTTGGTCTATGTTTTCAATAGCGCGACAAATCGAATCTTGTAGCGATAAGAAAAATTTCTTAACGTGATGAATATCAGGTAAATTCATAATAACCTATAATTTTTATCATATTTATTAGAAATAAAGTTCCGTATTATCTATGTTCTCATTTTCAAGTTGATTCATAAACCAAACAAGCGATAATAAATTCAGATTTATGTGAACAATAATAGGCAAAACCATGGAAATACGTGTATTTCGCCAAGATGATTTTGAGGCAATCATTACACTTTGGGAGCGTTGCGACTTAATCTCGCCAGAGAATGATCCCGAAATTGATATTGAAAGAAAAATAAACCATTCACCTGACTTATTTCTGATTGCAGAAGTGGCCGGTGAACTTGTGGGCAGTGTGATGGGGGGCTACGATGGTCATCGTGGATCTTTATACTATTTAGGCGTTCATCCAGACTTTCGTGGCAGGGGCATTGCGAATGCATTGATCTCTCGATTAGAGAAAAAACTGATCGCGAAAGGATGCCCACAAATTACATTAGTTGTACCTGAAGAAAATGATGCAACGATTTGTATGTTCGAAAAATTGTTGTATGAAGATCAAAACCAAGAAAGCACAACTTATACTAAACGGTTAATTGTCGATCAGGATTTCGATCTCTAACTCTGTAATAAGCCCTCGATGTTTGAGGGTTATTCTTATTTTTGTGTTTTTTTTTCTCTATTCCTATTCATGCACGTCATTCTCTTATTTTATCCATAAAATCTGATATTACTTTTACTGTGGAACAAATGAAGATATAGAGGGTCGTAACTAGGCTTTCTTTTTCATGGGGTATTTGGCGTTAAATTAAGTAATGCTTTGTTATGCCAATTTATTGTGGGTGGTTTTGCCTGATGATTGAGGTGAAGTAAAGAGTAAGATAAGGTGTGTCTAATAACATTATTATCTGTTTAATAAGTGATGAAAAAGTTTAACGGAGAAACAAATGATGCCTAAGTTTTGGTTGCCCTTGTGTTTAAGCACAAGCGTTCTGCTATTAAGTGGCTGTTCATCCATGGGAGGAATGTCTTTTTCAGCGCTAAATCCGATGAACTGGTTTTCAAATGATACGCTAACCGTTTCTGCTAATGGATTGGGTCATATTACAAGTTCAACAAAAATAACTGAAAATGATATTAAGAATGAGCTAGGGAGCCGTTTTCATTATCGTGAAGGAATGGAAATGCAAGGTAGTGATATTATCGTTGTTGTTCAAGGTCTAGAAGATAATAAAATCCAAGTAGCTTTCTACGGTAAAGAAAAAGGGACTGTTGAAAAAATAGACGTTTTTGATGCAAAAGCCACAACAGATTGGGGTACTACAATGGGGACACCCTTTAAAGATATCTATAAAAAAGCGTTTGGTGTATGTAGCAAAGGCCCTAAAGATGAAAAACAAAGAACCATTTTATGCCAATCAGAACAAGCTAAATCAGTGAGTTATGTTTTTAGCGGACAGTGGGATGGTCCAGATGGGTTAATGCCACCTGATGAAGTTTTATCTAATTGGACATTGACGCAAATTATTTGGCAAAACAAATCACCTTCACGCTATTCCCTATAATATAAGGAAGATTTTATAATCAGACTGTCTGATATTTGTTAAAAGGCAAATCTTCGGGAAAAAACATTCGATATAATTAGCTTTATTCCGAGCGTTTTGATTATTGATTAGGGAAGCAATATGTCTCATGCACAAAGTGGCATTTTAGTCGCACATAGTAAATTTGGTCTTTTTATTGAAGCAATGGTCGTGGGTGAATTAGACGCTCTGCGTGAAGGATGTCAAAAATTCATGCAATCATTATCTGATTTACAAAAGCAATTTCCTGATGCATCACTAGGTGCAGTTATCGCATTTGGCTCAGATCTTTGGAAAAGACTGTCAGATGAAAATAGTGCACCAGAACTAAAACCTTTTCGCCCTTTAGGTAAAGGTTTAGCACCTGCAACACAACGTGATCTTCTTATTCATATTCAATCAATGCGTCATGATGTGAATTTCTCATTAGCACAAGCTGCAATCGCCGCTTTTGGTGATGCGATTAAAGTTGAAGAAGAAATTCATGGTTTCCGCTGGATAGAAGAACGTGATTTAAGTGGATTTATTGATGGAACAGAAAATCCACAAGATGATGAACGTTATGGGGTTGCACTAATCAATGACGGTGTTGATGCTGGTGGTAGTTATGTTTTAGTTCAGCGTTATGAGCATAACCTGAAAAAATGGGCTCGTTTTAGTGAATCAGATCAAGAAAAAATGATCGGTCGTACTAAAAAAGACAGCGTTGAGCTTGAAGAATCTGAGCGTAATGTAACATCTCATGTTTCTCGTGTTGTGATTGAAGAAGATGGTGAAGAATTAGCCATTTTACGTCACAGCCTACCTTATGGTACAGCAAGCGGTAAACATGGTTTATATTTCCTAGCTTACTGTGGTCGTTTATATAACATCGAGCAGCAACTATTGAGTATGTTTGGGGAATTAGATGGCAAACATGACGATCTATTGCGCATGAGTAAACCTGTAACAGGAAGTTATTATTTCGCACCTTCTTATGAAGTATTAAAAGCACTGTAATCATTATTTAGTGCTCAATAAGTTTTTATGGATAAAATGCCTGCTTTTAAAGCAGGCATTTTTGTCTGAATTTTTTTCACGTTAATGGCAATTGATGCAAATTTAATTAATTAGCTTGAGTTCTATTCATTTTTAATAGCTTATAGTTATATCAAATAACAAAAGCTAACTACACTGTTATAAATAAAGTCGATAGAGTAACCATTAGAATAAAACTTACAATGATGGGTACTTTTGATGAAGAAAAACACAATTAGAACCTTTGCATTACAAGCAACCGCAGCATTGTCTTTGGTTGTTAGTAGTTATGCTGGGGCTGCTCAATTACTTAATAGCTCTTACGATATCGCAAGAGAGTTATTCACACAGCTAAATAGCGATTTTAAAACGCAATGGGATGCTCAACATCCTGATGATAAAGTCACCATCAAACAATCACATGCAGGCTCATCTAAGCAGGCACTTGCGATATTACAAGGTTTACCCGCAGATGTAGTGACCTATAACCAAGTTACAGATGTGCAAATTCTGCATGATAAAGGCAAATTAATTCCTGCTGATTGGCAACAACGCCTTCCTAATAATAGCTCGCCTTATTATTCCACTATGGCGTATTTAGTACGCAAAGGAAATCCAAAGAACATTACTTCATGGGAAGATTTAACGCGTGAAGATGTCAAAGTGGTTTTCCCTAATCCTAAAACATCAGGTAATGGTCGATATACCTATTTAGCTGCATGGGGAGCTTTTGAAAAAGCTTATGGCAATGATGAGAAGACACAAGAAGCGATGAAGAAATTCCTCAAAAATGTTGAGGTATTTGATACTGGAGGACGTGGTGCAACAACTTCTTTTATCGAACGCGGACTGGGGGATGTTCTGATCAGTTTTGAATCTGAAGTGAATAATATTCGCCAGCAATATGGTGAAGATGAATATCAAGTTATTGTGCCACCCGTAGATATTCTAGCTGAGTTTCCAGTCGCTTGGATTGATAAAAATGTGCAACGTAATGACACAGAAACATTGGCAAAAGCTTACCTCAATTATTTATACAGTCCTAAAGCACAAGAGATCATCACGCAATTTAATTATCGCGTAAATGATAAAGCGGTTATGGCGCAAAAATCCGCACAGTTCCCAGCAACATCATTATTTACGATTGAAGAGGTATTTGGTGACTGGAATAACGTGATGAAAATACATTTCACGACAGATGGCATGCTTGATAAGTTGTTAGCGCAAGGACGTCAATAATGTTTATTACAGCCAGCAAACGGGTATTACCAGGATTTGGATTAAGTTTAGGTGGAACACTGTTTTACACCTGCTTGATCTTACTGTTACCAATGAGTGCGCTGGTTGTACAACTTTCTGATATGAGTTGGTCTCAGTATTGGGCGGTAATAACGCATCCCCAAATTGTGGCTGCCTATAAAGTCACATTACTCGCAGCAGGCGTTGCCAGTATTTTTAATGCAGTATTCGGTATGTTACTTGCGTGGATCATTACTCGTTACCGTTTTCCAGGTAGACAACTGCTTGATGGTTTAATGGATTTACCTTTTGCTTTGCCTACGGCTGTTGCTGGCCTCACGCTTGCGACGCTTTTTTCAACACAAGGCTGGTACGGTTTTGTATTGGATAAATTTGATATCAAAGTTATTAATACATGGATTGGGATAGCTGTTGCGATGGCTTTTACCAGTTTACCTTTTGTTGTAAGAACCGTTCAGCCAGTGCTTGAAGAATTAGGTCCTGAGTATGAAGAAGCTGCTGAAACGCTAGGGGCAAGTCGTTGGCAAACTTTTCGTAAGGTTGTATTACCCGAGTTATCACCAGCACTAATCGCAGGAACTGCACTCTCTTTTACGCGCAGTTTGGGAGAGTTTGGTGCTGTGATTTTTATTGCTGGCAATATTGCATGGCAAACAGAAGTCGTCTCCTTGATGATTTTTATTCGATTACAAGAATTTGATTATCCTGCGGCAAGTGCCGTTGCTTCTGTGATTTTACTTGTTTCATTAGTCTTACTGTTTTCAATTAATGGATTGCAAAGCCGATTTGGCCAACGGTTGAGGGGGCATTGATGTCAGATATTATGCAACAACGCTCTGTTGATCGTCGTAAAATTGATTGGGTGAAGTGGGGACTAATCCTTACAGGCGGTGTGTTATCCATTTTATTTTTAGTTGTGCCTATTGCGTGGATCTTTATGACCGCGTTTTCAAAAGGTATTGAAATATTTACGGAGAACTTATTGGACAGCGATATGTTACACGCTGTCTGGTTAACCGTACTCATCGCGTTAATTACCGTACCTGTCAATATGTTATTTGGTGTCAGCATGGCATGGCTCGTCACGCGTTTTCGTTTCCCGGGGCGCCAGCTATTAATGACATTGATTGATATTCCATTTGCAGTGTCTCCAGTGGTTGCTGGATTACTTTATCTGCTTTTTTACGGTAGCAATGGATGGGCAGGACAATGGTTATCTCAGTTTGATATCCAACTTATGTTCTCATGGCCAGGAATGGTATTAGTTACGGTATTTGTCACTTGTCCTTTTGTGGTGAGAGAACTGGTACCAGTGATGATGAGCCAAGGCAGTCAAGAAGATGAAGCCGCCGTGTTATTGGGAGCGAGCGGTTGGAAAATGTTTTGGCGAGTGACGTTACCAAATATTCGCTGGGCATTGTTATATGGCGTGGTATTAACCAACGCTAGGGCCATCGGTGAATTTGGTGCAGTTTCTGTGGTTTCTGGTGCTATTCGTGGCGAAACCTATTCATTACCGTTACAAGTTGAATTACTGCATCAAGATTACAATACCGTTGGGGCATTTACTGCGGCTGCATTACTCGCCATGATGGCGATATTCACCTTAATGTTTAAAAGTGCATTGCAATGGCATTTAGCTCGTCAGCAATGACATCATATTTTCACAAAGTAGAGGCAAAATATGAGTATTGAAATTAATAGTGTCACAAAATATTTTGATCGCACTGAAGTGTTGCATGATGTCAACCTTGATGTAGCCTCAGGTGAAATGGTAGCACTGTTAGGACCTTCAGGATCAGGTAAAACAACACTATTACGCATTATTGCAGGGCTTGAACATCAAACCCAAGGAAGTATTCGTTTCGAAGAGGAAGATGTTAGCCGATTACATGCGCGAGATCGTAAAGTTGGTTTTGTTTTTCAGCACTATGCACTGTTTCGTCATATGACGGTATTTGAGAATATCGCCTTTGGTTTAACTGTATTACCTCGACGAGAGCGACCTAATAAAGAAGTTATCCATAAAAAAGTGCAACAGTTGCTAGAGATGATCCAGTTGCCTCATTTAGCACAACGTTATCCAGCACAATTATCAGGCGGGCAAAAACAGCGTGTTGCTTTAGCAAGAGCTTTAGCTGTTGAACCTCAAATCTTACTACTAGATGAGCCTTTTGGTGCTTTAGATGCCAAAGTAAGAACTGAATTACGTCGTTGGTTACGGGAGCTTCATGAAGAGCTTAAATTTACCAGTGTCTTTGTCACTCATGATCAACAAGAAGCAATGGAAGTCGCTGATCGTATCGTGATTATGGGAAATGGTAAAATAGAGCAAGTAGGGACACCACAAGAAGTATGGCAATCACCTAAAAGTCGCTTTGTTTTAGAATTTTTAGGTGATGTGAATCATCTAAAAGGTGAAATTAATGGTGCTCAATTACAGATTGGGGGATATCACCTGCCATTATCTGTGACACCGCTTTATCAAGGTTCTGTTGATGTATTTTTACGTCCTTGGGAAATTGCATTAAGTGTACATGCTAATAGTGTTTGTCGATTGCCGGTTAAGGTTATTGAGGTATCACCAAAAGGGCATTATTGGCAGTTAATTTTACAGCCATTAGGATGGAGCGAAAAACCTATTACCGCGGTCTGGAATGAAATTTCTTCGGTGCCAACAAAAGGAAATACCTATTATATGGGAGGTGCCCAAGCTCGTTTATATAAGGGGGATACTCCCTTAAATACGGTATCGTTAGCCTATACCGCCTAGTTCTACTATTAAGAGATCGCTTTATCTCACTCTTTTTCACCCATGCTTATTTCTGGCATGGGTGTTTTGGTTTCTATGAACGTGAAAAGACTTATCGAATTACATTAATATTATTGCGTTAATAAGTTAAATGTGATTTCTTCATTAATACAGACAAACAAATGAGCAGGGACTTATTGTGGCAGGGTTAGAACAATTTATTGGTAATACACCATTAGTCAAATTACAACGACTTACACAAGAGGTAGACGCTGAAATATGGGTTAAGCTTGAAGGTAATAACCCTGCAGGTTCAGTAAAAGACAGAGCAGCATTATCGATGATTGAACAAGCGGAATTACGTGGTGAAATAAAACCGGGTGATACGCTGATTGAAGCAACCAGTGGTAATACAGGTATTGCTTTAGCGATGATTGCGGCGGTAAAAGGCTACCGTTTAAAACTGTTAATGCCGGAGAATATGAGTAAAGAGCGTCAAGCTTCTATGCAAGCTTATGGTGCAGAGCTTATTTTAGTGAGCCGTGAAATCGGTATGGAAGGTGCGCGAGATCTCGCACAACAGATGGAACAACAGGGTGAAGGGAAGGTATTAGACCAATTTAATAACCCAGATAATCCAAGAGCTCATTTTATTTCTACTGGTCCTGAGATTTGGCAACAAACACAGGGTCGTATTACGCATTTTGTTTCGAGTATGGGAACAACAGGTACGATCACGGGTGTGGGAAGTTACTTAAAAACACAATCTGATAGCGTGCAAGTTATTGGCCTTCAGCCTGAAGAGAAAAGTCAAATTCCAGGTATTCGTCGTTGGTCACCTGCTTATTTGCCGGGAATTTTTAAAAAAGAGCTGGTGGATAGGGTGATAGATATGTCACAAATCGAAGCAGAATCAACGATGCGCCTTTTAGCAAGTCAAGAGGGTATCTTCTGTGGTGTAAGTTCTGGAGGCGCTGTTGCTGGCGCTCTGCGCGTTGCAAAAGAAAATCCAGGCGCCGTGATTGTAGCGATTGTGTGTGATAGGGGAGATCGTTATTTGTCGACGGGTGTTTACTCGTCATAATTCAAGTTGTAGCGTTGTTGACTGCTTTCATTCGCACTAGTCACATACTGATGTATGCTCCTAGCGACTCATTTACTTGTTGCTTAGCTATACCTTGAATTATTTAGAGTAATAACATCGTCGAATGCGTTAGAGTATTTTTTGTTTTTAGGTTTTTGAATAAATAAAAAAACCGCCACATAGGGTGGCGGTTTTAATAGAGAACATAACAGAAGATTATTTTTTAATCTGAATAATAACGGTTTCACCAACAGTAACTGGGCCTGTCATTTTGGTTAAACCTTGAATTTCATCCATATTAGAAATAACAACAGGCGTTAGAACTGATTTTGCTTTTTCTTCTAATACAGCCAGGTCAAATTCTAAAATAGTATCACCTACTTTTACTTGCTGCCCTTCTTCAGCGATACGTTTAAATCCTTCGCCTTTCAGTTCAACAGTGTCAATACCGAAGTGGACAAATAACTCGATACCGTTGTCAGACTCAATAGAGAAAGCATGGTTAGTCTCGAAAATTTTACCGATAGTACCATCGACTGGTGCAACAATTTTATTACCAGCAGGTTTGATAGCAATACCGTCACCTACGATTTTTTCAGCGAAAACAACATCAGGAACATCTTCGATATTGACAATTTCACCTGAAAGTGGTGCAACAATATCAATCGTGCCACTGCCTTTCTTTTCCTCTGAAACCAGTGATTTTAATTTATCAAACAGACCCATGAATCTTCTCCTAATTATTTTAGTTGGGACCGGGCTCTGGCTAATGTGATTAGCACAGTGTTTTTTCTTTAGTAAAAGTTTCTACTAAGTCCATTAATTCCTTTGCAGTAGGCTGAGCAAGTGCTTGCTCTGCTAGTGCTCTTGCATCATCGTAATTCGCATTGCGGATCACTTTTTTGATGCGAGGAATTGATATAGCACTCATACTAAACTCATCTAATCCCATGCCTAGAAGTAGCAACGTTGCTCGCTCATCCCCAGCAAGTTCACCACACATTCCAGTCCATTTACCTTCAGCATGTGATGCATCAATCACCTGTTTTATCAGGTTAAGTACGGCAGGTGACATCGGATTATATAGATGAGATATCAGCTCATTTCCACGGTCTACAGCCAGAGTATATTGTGTTAGATCGTTAGTCCCAATACTGAAAAAGTCAACTTCTTTTGCCATATGGCGAGCCATAACGGCAGCCGCGGGTGTTTCTACCATGACACCGACTTCGATGGACTCATCAAAAGCTTTGTTTTCTTCACGAAGTTGGCTTTTCAATATTTCAAGTTCTGCTTTCAATGCTCGGATCTCTTCAACAGAGATAATCATTGGAAACATAATGCGTAGTTTACCAAAAGCAGATGCTCTTAAGATAGCACGTAATTGCGAATGAAGGATCTCTTTACGGTCAAGACAAATACGAATTGCACGCCAACCTAAGAATGGGTTCTCTTCTTTGGGTAGGTTCATGTAAGGTAAGTCTTTATCGCCACCAATATCCATAGTACGAATAATAACCGCTGGGCTACCTACTGCTTCTGCTACCGCTTTATAGGCTTGGAATTGCTCATCTTCTGTTGGTAAAGAGTCTCTATCCATAAATAAAAAACTCAGTACGATACAGACCAACGCCTTCAGCACCGTTACGCTCGGCACCGGCAACATCACGGACTGTACCAATATTAGCGCAAACTTCGACTTGGTGCCCATCAAGTGTAATGGCGGGTAAATCTTTGAGTTTGGCTAATTCTTCTTTTTCGTGTAGATACTCTTCTTTGATAATTTTTTAATGCTTCGAGTTCTTCGTCGGATGGATTAATGATGATTTTGTTATTAATTGCATCAAGAACAAGATAATCGTCTTTTTTAATGGTTTGTGTAGCATTAGATGTGCCCACGATGGCAGGGATTTCTAATGAACGCGCCATGATAGAGGTGTGTGATGTTCTACCCCCTAAAGTCAGTGATAAAACCTAATACATTGTCTAAGCTGAGTTGTGCGGTTTCTGAAGGGGTTAGGTCTGTCGCCACTAAAATCACTTTTTCTGAGATAGCACTCAAATCGATAATTGGCATTTCTAAAATATTACGCATTAAGCGTTTACCAATATCACGAACGTCGGCAGCACGTTCTTTTAAGTATTCATCGTCTAAAGCTTCTAAGGCAGTTGCTTGATCTTCAATAACAGATTGAACTGCGGCTTCAGCCGTTTTTTTGTCCACTCTTGATGAGAGTGATAATTTCTTGCTCTAACTCTTCATCTTCTAGCAACATGATATGGCCTTCAAAAAATCTCGGCTTTATCCGCACCAAGATTTTTTTCAGCACGCTCTTTAATGATTTCTAGTTGTTGTGCAGATTTGTTGCGACCATCTTTAAAGCGTTCGATTTGATTCTCAATTTCATCACTTTGGATCTTACGTTGGCTAATGATGATGGGTTCTTCTTTTAGGAGAAGGGTTTGACCAAATGCGATACCGGGTGATGCTAAAATTCCTGAAATCATAATTTATCCTACGACTTGCTGGTGATAATCTTAAAAGAATAGGATTGCAAAATACTGTTGTTTTAAAATCATCATTGGAAGTTAACTCCCCTGAATGGTTTCAGGGGAATAAATACTGTGCTAATACTTAATTGCGAATTATTCTAATTCCGCCATTAATTTTACCAGTGCTTCAACGGCTTGCTTTTCATCTTCGCCTTCAGCAGAGATAGTCACTACAGTACCTTGGGTCAAACCTAAAGTTTGTAATTTAAAAAGACTCTTAGCACTAGCAGATTTACCACTAGAGATAAGAGTGATATCAGAAGAGAACGTTTTGGCTTCTTTTACAAATTGTGCCGCAGGACGAGTATGTAAGCCGTTTGGTGCTGTAATAGTAACTTCTTGCTGGTACATAGGATTTTTTTCCTTTTTATAACTCAATTGTTCACATTAAGTCAGGACTTAGTAAGTGTAGATGAATTTGTCCTGCTTTGCGTAGCAATATCAGATAATATTAAGTCATGATGTGTCATCTGATAAAAATAGTGTTCAGGAAAATAAAAGAGTGTAATTTTATCATCTCGATTATTTTCTGATTAATTTCGACCTTCGAAATAATTAATTGATTAAATACTAAACTCGAAGGAATAAATCACCTATCTGGATGACAAAGTTTGATCTCTACCACAAAAAAAGCACCTTTAAGGTGCTTTTTTAATAAATATTTTACAATTGAGATGATGCGATTTAGCTATCAGAAATATCAGCAAAAAGTGGGGTACTTAAATATCGCTCACCTGAAGAAGGCAAAATTACCACGATTTCTTTGTTGGCAAATTCGGGTTCTTTTGACAATTTTACGGCTGCCGCAATTGCTGCTCCAGAAGAAATACCCGCTAAAATACCTTCTTTGGTCATTAATTCTCGCGCAGTGTCAAAAGCTTCTTCGTTTGTGATCTGAATCACGCGATCCAGTAACGATAAATCTAGGTTTTCAGGGATAAAACCGGCACCAATACCTTGGATTTTATGAGGGCCTGGTTTAATTTCTTCACCCGCTAAGGCTTGTGTAATAACAGGAGAACCAGTTGGTTCAACAGCAACCATTGTCACCGCTTTGCCTTTAGTTTTTTTCAAGTAACGGCCAATTCCCGTAATCGTACCACCAGTACCGACACCTGCAATCACCGCACCGACTTCACCATCAGTGTCGCTCCAAATTTCAGGGCCTGTGGTTTTCTCATGAATTTCAGGGTTAGCTGGATTACTAAATTGCTGTAGCAAAAGATAACGACTAGGATCGCTATCACGAATTTCATTGGCTTTATCGATAGCTCCTTTCATGCCTTTTGCGCCATCAGTGAGTACTAAGTTGGCACCTAGTGCTTTGAGTAGTTTTCGACGTTCAACACTCATGGTGTCAGGCATGGTTAAGGTTAATTTGTATCCGCGTGCAGCTGCAACATAAGCAAGTGCAATCCCTGTATTGCCACTTGTTGGCTCTACAAGCTCAACACCTTCTGTTAGGATGCCTTTTTTTTCTGCATCCCAAATCATGTTGGCACCGATGCGGCATTTCACACTAAAGCTTGGGTTACGAGATTCCACTTTAGCTAGAATGTTACCATTTCCGAAATGCTTTAAGCGAATTAAGGGAGTGTGTCCAATAGTTTGCGAGTTGTCTTCGAAAATCTTGCTCATTTTTATCCTCGGTACATGATTTTTTATAAGGTCAGATGAAATTACCATACGCCATCAAGACAAAGATGGAAATAAGCTTTATGAATATCCTTATAACTTTTTCTTCTTTTTATTCCAAATGGTTCTAATCAAGAGCGAGTGAGTAGATTCACAAATTAATAAATCAAGAGATGTACAGTATATTAATGGTTGATAATCTATTTTTAACTAAGTTCATTGTAAATACAGGGGTCATAATGGAAACGATAGAAGAGTTGATTACTGCACTTGAACTCGCTGTACCTGAATTAGACACACAAGCATTGCGTGAAAGTTTACCAGAGTCTGATGCTCAAGAAGATGTACTCAATTGGTTATACGAGTCACTCTCTGCACAAGGGTTAATGGATTATGTTGAATGGACAGAATATTTTGGTGATATCCCTGATTTGAAGTCGTTAGAACAAATCTCTTTTTCTGAATCCCCCCGGCGCACTGATTTTATCTGAAGTTGAAAAAATCAATTGGGATGAGGCGAGTGCTGATCCTTATATGCTACCTTATGAATTACCTTATCTGGAATATATTAATCACTTTTTAGTAGAACAAGAATTACGGCTAGTGGATCTTACTCCATTTGAAAATGCGTATATTTTCTGTATTCGAAATGACGACGAGCTCATTGAAAAATTAGATAGCGCTTTAAATATTTTTGAAATGGGCATTAATGAGCGCGAGCCTATGGATAGGGAAGAAACAAAAGATTATATCCGCTCACTCATTGAGTAATATGCACAATGGTTAAATATGCCAATGAGTGTTTTTAAACATAATCTATAAAATAAAACCCCGCTTTAAATAAACGGGGTTTTTCAACATTATCGATAAGTAGCTAAATAAAGCTTACCACTGTCCTTCTTGTGTATGTTGTTTGCGATAACGGTCGCACCACATTGCTGTTGCACCACAAATAGCGACAGGCATGATAACTAAATTTAGAATAGGGATCATGGTGAAAATATTAATAATCATACCAAATTGAAGATTATTCCATTTGTCCTGTTTGAGTGAAGATTTCATCGTTGCGAATGAAATTTTATGGTTATCAAACGGGAAGTCATTATATTGAATTGCCATCATCCAGGCACCAAAAGCAAACCATAAAATAGGGGCAACGGTTTGTCCGACAACTGGGATAAAATAGAGTAATAACAAGACAATAGCGCGAGGTAAATAATAAGCTATTTTAATTAACTCACGTTTTAAAATACGTGGAACATCTTTCAAAATACCTGTAATACCAGTGTCTGGCGGTGTAATACCGGTTATTTGACCTTCCAGTTTTTCAGCCAATAAGCCATTAAAAGGGGAGGCAATAATATTGGCTAAGGTGCTAAAGAAATAAGTGAACACCAATAAAATAAAAATAACGGATAATGGCCAAATTAAATAACTTAGCCATTGTAACCAATCAGGGACTTTTTCCATCATCCAATTGACCATGCCACCTATTTGACCATATAACCACCAAAAGGCACTTCCGAGAATAATAATATTGGCAAGTAGGGGTAAGATAACAAAACGTTTTAGCCCTTTGCGTGTAATTAAACGCCAACCAAGAGCAAAATAATGAAATCCATTTAAATTTTTATTCGTTTCTGTCAAATTTGTCATACTTCCTATTCTCTCCAATGAGGGCAAGCTAGTATCATATAGGGAGATAATCAGCCTTACTAGTCATGAATTGTCTAAAAAATGTGCATAAGAGATTGAAGTGTGTATCTTTGTGACAAGAAAATTAAGTATTGGCTTGCACTTATGAGCGTTGGCAAATACTCTTAGTAAAAAGTAATATTTGCCAACGTGGCTATTAAACCTCAAGACAACAGAGATAGAAATGATGCAGCAAAATTTGCGTCTGATATTAATCGTTGTTGGTGCGATTTTAATCATAGCTTTGTTATTACACGGCTTATGGATTGGTCGAAAAGAGCGTTCTAAGCTTTTCCGTAATCGCCCAGTAAAACGTCAGAAACAGAATTATCAGTCAGATGAGAACGATGACGAACCACAATATGCTGAGGTTAGTCATCAGACATCAACTTTGTCCTCTACTGAAAAACGGGAGAGTGAGCCACCGATAAAATCGGAGTCTCTACATGAACCTGAATTTTCGGTGGCTGATAGAGATCCATTAATGTCTGAAAACCAAGCAAAAGGGCATTCTAACGAGACATCATTACAACAAGAGCCAAGTCTTGGTGTATTTGATGTTATTGAAAAAGAGTCTGCACCTGTTGTCAGGGATGAGCCAATACAAGCATCTGTGGCTAATGTTGCGAGTGAGATAAAATCACCCGGTAATACAGTAAGTCCATCGGTGAGTTCAGAGCCTTCGATTTCAGAGACAACGGCCCATGTAACTCCTGTTGAGACTGAGGCTTCGGATTATGCTCCGGCTGAAGAGCCAAAAGCGGGATCTGAGCCATCGGCAGAAATCGCAGAGAAAGAGCTGGTTATTGTCTTAAACGTGAGTGCACACCATGGTCAAATGTTGGATGGCGAAGTATTGATGCAAAGTATTATGCAAGCTGGATTCCAGTTTGGAGAAATGAATATTTTCCATCGTCACCTTAATCCAACAGCTAATGGCCCTGTTTTGTTTAGCTTAGCGAATATGGTGAAGCCGGGAACCTTTGACATTGATACGATGGCTGAATTAACCACGCCAGGTGTCTCTATGTTTATGATGGTGCCGTCTTATGGTGATGCTAATCAAAACTTTAAATTGATGTTACTGACGGCTCAACGTATAGCATCTGATGTGGGAGGGGTTGTGCTTGATGATGAACGCAAACTCTTAACGCCACAAAAAATCGAGCTTTATAAATCTAAAATTCGCAGGACACTAGATTTAAATCAATAGTTTCTATCTGTAAAAAAGCCCCCGCTTGCGGGGGTTTTTCTTCTTTGGTGATAAATCATGAATAAAAACATTCAACAAAAAATTGATAAACTTCGCGTTACTTTACGTCACCATGAATATCTTTATCATGTCATGGATGCACCTGAAATACCTGATGCTGAATACGATCGCTTAATGAATGAGCTAAAGGCATTAGAAACTGAATACCCTGAATTAATTACCTCTGATTCCCCTACACAACGTGTTGGGGCATTACCACTCACTGCCTTTGAGCAAGTGAGACATGAAATTCCGATGCTATCTTTGGATAACGCTTTTGATGAAACAAGCTATCAAGCATTTGATAAACGCTTGCGTGATCGATTAAAAAATAGCGAAGAAATAACTTTTTGCTGTGAATTAAAACTTGATGGTCTTGCTGTTAGCTTACTTTATGAAAATGGTGTGTTAGTACAAGCGGCAACGCGTGGGGATGGTACAACAGGGGAAAATATCACTGAAAATGTAAGAACGATTAAAGCTATTCCACTGCGTTTATATGGCGAAAATATCCCTGCTCGTATTGAGATCCGAGGTGAAGTCTTTATGAACGAAAAAGGCTTCGAATATTTAAACGAAGAAGCACGTCGTACAGGAGGGAAAGTATTTGCTAACCCTCGTAATGCGGCCGCGGGATCTTTACGACAACTTGATCCGCGTATCACAGCGAAACGGCCATTAACCTTTTTCTGCTATGGCGTAGGTGTGCTTGAAGGTGGCGAATTACCGACAAGCCATTATGCGCGTTTACAACGATTTAAAGAGTGGGGATTACCTGTTAGTGATGTGGTAAAGCTGTGTACTGGTAGTAAAGTTGTTCTTGAGTTTTATCATCATATAGAAGAGATCCGCCCTAATTTAGGTTTTGATATCGATGGCGTTGTGATTAAAGTGGATGATATTGCTCTGCAAGAAGAGTTGGGTTTTGTTTCAAGAGCACCGCGTTGGGCAATTGCTTATAAATTTCAAGCACAAGAGCAAATGACTATCATTAAAGATGTTGAATTCCAGGTTGGTCGTACTGGCGCAATTACTCCCGTTGCGCGTTTAGAGCCGGTACAAGTTGCTGGTGTTGTTGTGAGTAATGCCACATTACACAATGCCGATGAAATTGAACGTTTAGGAATACGCATTGGCGATACTGTGATTATTCGTCGTGCAGGTGACGTTATTCCTCAGGTTGTTAGTGTGATTGAAGAGAAACGTCCTACCGATGCACAAAAGATTGTTTTTCCAACGCAATGCCCAATTTGCCAATCTGATATAGAGCGTATTGAAGGCGAAGCCGTTGCACGTTGTACTGGGGGGTTGATTTGCGGTGCACAGCGTAAAGAAGCTCTTAAGCATTTTGTTTCTCGTCGCGCGATGGACGTTGATGGTATGGGCGATAAAATTATCGACCAATTGGTTGAAAAAGAGTATGTCAAAACACCTGCTGATCTTTTTCGTTTAGATGAAAAAATCCTGTCTGGTTTAGAGCGAATGGGTGAGAAATCAGCCAAAAAATTAATTACAGCATTAGATAAAGCCAAATCAACGACTTTTGCGCGTTTTATTTATGCACTTGGAATTAGAGAAGTAGGTGAAGCTACGGCAAGTGGATTAACAGCCCATTTTCCTACGCTTGATGCATTACGAAATGCAGATGTTGAAGCGCTAAAATCAGTCCCTGATGTGGGTGATATTGTGGCTAAGCATGTTGTGAACTTTTTCCAAGAAGAACACAATAAAACAGTTATTGACCAGCTAATTAATGATGCAGGTATTACATGGCAAGCACCCGTGATTGTGACTCATGAAGCGGGCGATAATCCTTTTGCAGGTAAAACGGTGGTGTTAACGGGTTCATTATCACAATTAACACGTGATGAAGCAAAAGACAGATTAATTGCTTTAGGAGCAAAAGTGAGTGGAAGTGTTTCTAAGAAGACAGATATGGTGATAGCGGGCGAAGCCGCGGGCTCTAAGTTAGTGAAAGCTAACGAGTTAGAGATAACCGTTATTGATGAAGATGAAATGATAAGATTACTTGATCAATCTAAATAATCACTCTATTATTTGATAAATGCTACTGAGAAATGCTCTCAGTAGCATTTTTTTACTTAAGCGAAATTTACATTTAATGTTTCTTTAGTAACTCATAAAGTGTGATCAACCTATCTTATTTAATAATTAGTGTGTATGCAGTTTCATGATATTGTGACAATAGTCACATCGTAATGTTACGCGTTACATAAAATGCTCCTCAAGATTTATTTTTATTTTTGGAGCATGCATGTCTTCTATCATTCACTTCGTTTTGGCACTCGCCGTTATTGGCGCATTAGCATTCATTGCGAGTAATAACCGCAAAGGGATCCGTCTGCGTTATATCGTGCAGTTATTAGTTATTGAAATCGCATTGGCATGGTTCTTCCTCAACTCTGATGTTGGTGAAGGCTTTGTTCGTGGCTTCGCTGGATTATTTGATCACTTATTAGGTTATGCCGCTCAAGGGACTGAATTTGTATTTGGTGGCATGATGAAAGGTGGTTTAGCATTCTTCTTCCTGAATGTACTTTGTCCAATTATCTTTATTTCTGCATTAATTGGTATTCTTCAACATATCAAAGTATTACCTTTCGTGATCCGCATTATCGGTACTGTGCTTTCCAAAGTGAACGGTATGGGGAAATTAGAATCATTCAACGCAGTGAGCTCATTAGTTCTTGGGCAATCAGAGAACTTTATTGCCTATAAAGATGTATTAGGAAAAATGTCCCAGCGTCGTATGTACACGATGGCTGCAACAGCTATGTCGACAGTATCAATGTCAATTGTTGGTGCATACATGACAATGCTAGATCCAAAATATGTTGTTGCTGCTTTAGTACTGAATATGTTCAGTACTTTTATCGTCCTTTCTGTAATAAACCCATATTCTGTTGAGAATGAAGAAGACATTCAAATGGGGAATCTGCATGAAGGCCAAAGCTTCTTTGAAATGTTAGGTGAATATATCTTAGCAGGCTTCAAGGTTGCGTTAATCGTGGCTGCAATGCTGATTGGTTTCATTGCCTTAATTGCTGCAGTGAATGCAATTTTCAGTATGATTTTTGGTATCAGTTTCCAAGATTGCTTAGGTTACGTTTTCTATCCATTAGCATGGGTGATTGGTGTACCAGAACAAGACGCATTACGTGTTGGTAGTGTGATGGCAACAAAATTAGTCTCTAACGAATTTGTTGCCATGGGTAGCTTACAAGATATTGCAGCTGATATTTCACCCCGTTCAGTGGGTATTTTATCGGTATTCTTAGTTTCATTTGCTAACTTCTCTTCAATCGGAATTGTTGCAGGTGCGATTAAAGGTTTAAACGAAATGCAAGGTAACGTTGTTTCTCGTTTTGGTCTGAAATTACTGTTCGGCTCTACATTAGTGAGCTTCTTATCTGCGGCTATCGCGGGTCTGTTTGTTTAATCACTCAAGATAAAACAGATAGCATGTGAATAAAATAACAATGTAAACCGAGTTATTTGTTAATTAGGTAACAGAAAATCAAGCAGTGCCTTCGGGTACTGCTTTTTTTATCTTTCAATTACCTTATAATCGACTCTATTCCTTCGATGACAAAGTGGTATATAACATGCTCGAGAAACAACACCTTATTGATATAGCAAATACACAAATGCCATTTGGAAAGTATAAAGGACGAATGTTGGTCGATTTGCCTGAAGAGTATTTATTATGGTTTGCTAAGAAAGGGGCGTTCCCAGAAGGAAAATTAGGGCAACTCATGGAGATGACCCTTGCAATTAAAATTGAAGGGTTAGAGGGACTATTGAAGCCATTAAAGCGGTGATCTTAATCATTATTTATACCTAATTTTTCAGATGTTAATGCATTAATAATTTTTTGACTTAATTCAATAAATAATGTTTGCTCTTCAATTGTTAATCTTTCCTGAATTTTTTTTGCATTCTGCTTTCGGCCTAATGCAGCCCTTTCTAAAAATGCATGCCCTTCATCGGTTAGTTGAGTAATAAATTCGCGTTTATCTTTCTCAGAACGATATTGTGTAATAAAGCCTAAGGCTTTTAATCCTCGCATAAACTTCGATAAATTTTGTCTTGAAATTGCTAACGAATTACTTAATTGGGAAGGTGTTAAGTCGCCTCGTAGGCGTAATAATTCTAAAATATCATATTGACCCCAAGTGACAGGTTCAGGTGTATAACGAGTTCGTTGTGCAACAAGAGTGCATTGTAATAATGACAAGGCATTTTCTAATTTATTTTTATCCACAAATAATTACTCTCATATTACTGTTAACTAAAGTTAATAATAACAGGTCGCTGGCATTGAATAAATTTTATATTGATTAACTAAATTTAATCAAATAAGATAAAATATAGTTAACTTTAGTTAATTATATTGTGGGTGTTATAATAACTATTTAATTATGAAAGAGGCTAGTGAGATGAGCTATTTTGAAGATAAAGTAATTTTAGTAACGGGAGCGAGTACTGGTGTTGGTGAAGGCATTGCACAACTACTTTTTCAGCGTGGAGCAATGGTTTTTATTACAGGTCGGCATTTAGAAAAAGTCATAAAAACAGCGCATTCTATTGATGCAACAGGTAAAAAAGTCATTGCTTTACAGGCTGATATGACCTCACCTTCTCAAGTTGAAAAAATGATTGAGGCTGTTATGTCGCAAGCTGGGGCATTACATGGCTTGGTTAATAATGCAGGGGTCACGGGGCCTCATAATACACCAATCGTGGATTATGATATTGAGGATTGGAAAACAGTAATTGATACCGATATTAATGGCGTATTTTATGGTTTGAAATATGGCATACCTGCAATATTAAAAAGTGGGGGAGGGAGTATTGTGAATCTTTCGTCTTCTAATGGTATTGTTGGGATAGCGGGGATTTCAGCGTATACCGCAGCAAAACATGCTGTGTTGGGTATTACACGTTCAGTAGCTCTTGAATTTGCAGATAAAGGCGTGAGGATTAATGCAATAGGCCCTGGTTATGTTGATACGCCAAGAATGCAAGTACTGCCAAATGAAGTGCGTGAGTGGATGGCAAATACACACCCAATGAAACGGATGGCAACGAGAGATGAAGTCGCTAAAACCGTTGCTTTTTTACTTTCAGATGAGAGTAGTTTCACAACAGGAGCATTCTATGCCATTGATGGTGGTTACACTGCACAATAGAAATAAAATAAATCAGGAAGAATAGAAAACAAAAAAAATCCCGAAGATTTCGCTTCAGGATCTTGAAATTCTGGTGGAGCTAAACGGGATCGAACCGTTGACCTCTTGCATGCCATGCAAGCGCTCTCCCAACTGAGCTATAACCCCAGATATTGTAGTGTTCTAAACGTATATTGGTGGAGCTAAGCGGGATCGAACCGCTGACCTCTTGCATGCCATGCAAGCGCTCTCCCAACTGAGCTATAGCCCCAACATACTGGAACGGGCTTGATAATAGGCAACAAGCACAATACTGTCAATCAGTTAATTTCATATTATTTGTTGATTGCTGAAAAAGAGTACAAAAAAAAGATACACGTCCTATTTTAGGAATGTATCTTTTTTAGGAAGCCAAATTAGCAAGCAAATTAGGCTTGGTTTTCTCTTTCAGTAATAAAGTCTAATGCTTTATTAATACGTGCAATACTACGAGTTTTACCAATAGCGTGAACAGTAACGTCTAAACCAGGAGATTGGCCTGCACCCGTTACAGCAACACGTAATGGCATACCGACTTTACCCATACCGATTTCTAATTCATCAGCGGTATCTTGAATGGCTTGGTGAACATTTTCAGCAGTCCAATCTGTAATTGCTGATAATTTATCACGAACCACTTCTAATGGTTGGCGAGCGACTGGGCGTAAATGTTTTTTTGCTGCTGTTTCTTCAAAGGTCTCGAAATCAACATAGAAGTAATGGCAACTTTCAGCCATTTCTTTTAACGTTTTACAGCGTTCACCTAATAATTTGATCAGTTCAACTAATGATGGACCATTGCTGGTATCAATATTTTGTTGTTTGATATGCCAATCTAAGTGAACGGCAACTTTTTCTGCTGGTAGTGTATTAATATAATGATGGTTTAACCAAAGTAATTTATCAGTGTTAAATGCACTGGCTGATTTACTGATAGCTTCTAAAGTAAAATGCTCAATCATTTCATCAATAGAAAAGATCTCTTGGTCACCATGAGACCAACCTAAACGTACTAAGTAGTTTAGCAGAGCCTCTGGTAAATAGCCGTCATCACGATATTGCATCACACTTACGGCATTATAGCGCTTGGATAGTTTTTTACCGTCATCACCTAAAATCATTGAGACGTGGGCATATTCAGGGACAGGTGCACCTAATGCTTTGAGAATATTGATTTGGCGAGGTGTATTGTTGATGTGATCTTCACCACGAATAACGTGAGTGATTTCCATATCCCAGTCATCGATAACAACACAAAAGTTATAAGTTGGAGACCCATCAGTACGACGAATAATAAGGTCATCCAGTTCTAGGTTGCTAAATTCAATTGGGCCACGGATTTTATCATCAAAAATTACAGAGCCTTCTTGTGGATTTAAGAAACGTACAACATGAGGTTCATCAGCACTGTGATTATGATTACCACCACGGCAACAGCCATCGTAACGAGGTTTTTCACCTTTTGCCATTTGATCTTCGCGTAATTGTTCTAAGCGTTCTTTAGAGCAATAACAACGGTACGCGGTACCCGCAGATAACATTTGATCGATAACTTGGTTATAGCGATCGAAGCGTTTAGTCTGATAATAAGGACCTTCATCCCAATTCAGATTTAACCAATTCATACCATCCATGATTGCATCAATGGCTGGCTGAGTAGAACGTTCTAAGTCGGTGTCTTCAATACGCAGTACAAACTCGCCCTTATTATGACGGCTATATAACCAGGAATAAAGTGCGGTACGCGCACCACCAACATGTAGATAGCCAGTAGGACTTGGTGCAAAACGGGTTTTTATTTTACTCATTGGGATTGCCTTAGTACGTCTTACTTATATAAATAAGTAATCGTGATTATCAAAAAAACAAAATGGTTGCCTTATTTTATCACTGGATGCTAATTCCTCAATGGCATTAAGCTTTTAACAGAGATAAAAATTTCAAATTGATGATTTTTTGTTTGACGAAGAACACACAGAAGATTATTTTGATTAATTGCTGTGTTACTTATGGTGCTAAAAAAAGCATCTTGACTAAAAATAAAACGAACAGTCATTTTCACGATAAAAATCTGATAAAAATCGTTGACTCATAGCGCAGTATCCCTATAATGCACCCCATCACGACGGGCGGTTAGCTCAGTTGGTAGAGCATCTCCCTTACAAGGAGGAGGTCGTTGGTTCGAGCCCAATACCGCCCACCATTATTATCGTTGTGGTACGTTGTATGATTTAATGTAATTGGGCGGTTAGCTCAGTTGGTAGAGCATCTCCCTTACAAGGAGGAGGTCGTTGGTTCGAGCCCAATACCGCCCACCAATTACATTAAAGCGTGGTAGTGAGAATTTAGTCATCATGAAGTGGGCGGTTAGCTCAGTTGGTAGAGCATCTCCCTTACAAGGAGGAGGTTGTTGGTTCGAGCCCAATACCGCCCACCACTTCATTCGGTTATTTCGCGCAATATCACATAATTAGGTATGGGTCGTTAGCTCAGTCGGTAGAGCAGTTGACTTTTAATCAATTGGTCGGGCGTTCGAATCGCCCACGACCCACCATGCCTAAGAATACAACATAAAGTAGTGAATATTGTGACGGGTCGTTAGCTCAGTCGGTAGAGCAGTTGACTTTTAATCAATTGGTCGGGCGTTCGAATCGCCCACGACCCACCATTCACAAAGCTACTTACGGATTGACGCAAAATTATTAAAGGGGTCGTTAGCTCAGTCGGTAGAGCAGTTGACTTTTAATCAATTGGTCGGGCGTTCGAATCGCCCACGACCCACCATTTCAAACCCTTCCTTGATTATTTACCATCGTTCTAATAATTAGCCACATTATCAATTAATGTCTCTCCAGTTTTTCTGATAATGCTATCTAATCTCTGGACTGAATAACTAAGATAGTTTTTTCAAAATTGAAAAAAAGACCTCACACAATTAAAAATCACTTTGAAATCAGTAATGGCAAATAATTGATGACGTAATCTGGGTATATTCATTTTCAGTCAAAAGTTCATTGTCAATAAGCCAATTACTCACTTGCTCTTGGGTTTTTTTTGCGGTATCAAGGGAATAATCAAGCCGTTTTGATGCATCAATAAAAAAAGCCATCATAATCGAAAGGGCTGCGGCTGATTCATAAGGTGTACTCATTGCAAGTGTACTTTCTAATGATCGTAATGAATAAAATTTAGGTAGCCATTCTTTCAGATTTTTTCCTTGATACCACACATCTTGTGTTGGTGCGGTGGTGTAACGCAACTTGTTCAAGTAACGCGATTAGCCATTCACGCATATCGTTCATGCGATAATTAGCAAACCAAAATTCATGGCGTAAAATGGCTATAGCGACCTGTGACGCTTCAAACCAGAATTCTTGAGCATTATTGTAAGCTTGCTCTTTAGTGAGCGTAGGTGGCGTTATGGTGCTAATTTCAGGAAGTCCGTCACATAAACCTGTTTTATCAAGTAAGATTTGGTATCCACGCTGGTAAACTGGGCTAAGTCCTTCTGTTTTCATGTTAAAAATACGCTCAGGCTCTGCCATCATAATATCCATTTTGCGACCTTGAGCTAAAACATGTAGGTAGATAGGCCAAAATTGACCTTTGGGATCTTCACAGTCCAATTGTAAGCTGACAAGGCTATTTCCAAATTGTGATAGCCAATGTTGGTTTTTTGCGAGCTCTGTCGCGCCATAACCGATAAGCTCTATATCAATATCAGAATAACTGTCTATCTTTTTATTACGCCCTAATGATCCTGTCAGTATTACAGCTTCAATTCTGGGATCAAGGAGAGCAAAAGATAGTGTGCGATCGATTAAGCGTGTTGTTGGCTCCATATTTCTCTCTAATAATTAAAATGTATAAAGTTATTTGTCGTTTTTATTGTTTAAAGCGTAAATTAGAATAATTTGTTTAGTATATAAAACACTTTTTTGTTATTTTTATAGCTCAATAATATAATGTTTAGTATTAAAAACTAAGTACCATTATAAATATGAATTTATAATATATCTTTACTACTTTGCAAAGATGTCGCAATAACCCATATTTTCTTTGTTTTTTTCTATGATTAAGTCGGGGTTGTAAAATGGATGTCATGAGTTGGTTTAGTATCAATAATATTTTAGTCAATATTCCACTTGGGCAAGGTGGATACCCACTTTCGTGGATTGAAGCTGTGGGCACTATAGCAGGTCTCTTATGTATATGGCTTGCAAGTCAGGAAAAAATAATTAATTACTTATTTGGACTGATTAACGTCACCTTATTTGCCATTATCTTTTTCCAAATTCAGTTATATGCGAGTTTATTGCTTCAAATTTTCTTCTTTGCAGCCAATATTTATGGATGGTACGCATGGAGCAGAGTAAATGATTTTGAGCAAGCTGAACTAAGAATTCGTTGGTTAAAACCAAGCCATCGTCTTTTTTTAATTATTGTTTCAATAGCTGCTATTGTCGCTTTGACCTTTAATATTGATACTGTATTTGGTTATTTAGCCATTATTGCTGTTGATATCTTAAATGTCTTTGGTGCAAATTTAGCTACGCCAGTGCTTGAACCTGATGCTTACCCATTCTGGGATTCTACAATGACGGTTCTTTCTATTGTGGCGATGATCTTAATGACGCGGAAATTAGTTGAAAACTGGTTAATTTGGTCCGTGATCAACGTGATTAGTATCGTTATATTTTACAAGCAAGGTGTTTATGCCATGTCTGTTGAATATATTATTTTATTGGCCATCGCGATTAATGGCTCTCGTTTGTGGATCAAAACAGCAAAACGTACTAGCAGAAATAATTATCTCTCCTAATAAAAAAGGCTGGTAGAGTTATCTTTCTCTCCAGCCTTACTATTCATTGTTTTTATTCTTATCTTTAACGCAATTTCAAATCATTATTTTGCTTAAGTGCGCTATTTCCATTTTTGGCGATTTTTTAGAAAGGTGACTATAGATACTTTAGGGTGAAAGGGTGTTTACAGATAGAAAACGAATGGTTAGATTGGGAAAGCAATAATAACATTGACTAGATAACATAAAAGAGTGGATACACGGGAATGAATTATCAAAATGATGACCTTAAAATAACACAAATTAATGAACTCTTACCGCCCGTCGCTTTATTGGAAAAGTTTCCAGCGACTGATAATGCGGCTTTTACAGTTCGTCATGCCCGTGAAGCTATTCATCAAATCCTAGCAGGAAAAGATGATCGTCTATTAGTAGTAATTGGACCTTGTTCTATTCATGATCCGAAAGCTGCGTTGGAGTATGCGCAACGGTTAAGCCTCATTAGAGAAGAGCTTAAAGATAAACTTGAAATTGTTATGCGTGTTTATTTTGAAAAACCACGTACAACCGTAGGCTGGAAAGGTTTAATTAATGATCCTCATATGGATCATACCTTTGATATTAATGAAGGGTTTACGTATTGCTCGTAATCTTTTATTAACCATCAACGATAGTGGCTTGCCAACAGCTGGCGAGTTTTTAGATATGATAACGCCTCAATATGTTGCTGATTTAATGAGTTGGGGTGCCATTGGTGCTCGTACTACAGAATCTCAAGTACACCGTGAGCTTTCGTCTGGCTTGTCTTGTCCTGTTGGTTTTAAAAATGGTACAGATGGAACCATTAAAGTTGCTATTGATGCAATTAATGCCGCGGGATCGCCACACTGTTTTCTTTCTGTCACTAAATGGGGCCATTCAGCCATTGTGCGCACAGCAGGTAATGGTGATTGTCATATTATTTTACGTGGTGGTAAAGAGCCAAATTACAGCGCTGAACATGTTGCAGCAGTAAAAGAAGGGCTTAAAAAAGCAGGTTTACCACAAAATGTGATGGTTGACTTCAGCCACGCTAATAGTTGCAAGAAATTTGAGAAACAAATGGAAGTTGGTGCTGATATCTGTCAACAAATTAGTTCAGGTGAAAAAGCATTAATTGGTGTTATGGTTGAAAGCCATTTAGTGGAAGGTAGCCAGTCATTAGAGAGCGGTGAACCTTTGGTTTACGGTAAAAGTATCACTGATGCTTGTATTGGTTGGGATGATACTGAAACGCTGTTACGCCAATTAGCAGATGCAGTTGTCGCTCGTCGCGGTTAACTGATATTATTTCAGCACACAAACTGTAATACCGTTGATAATTAATCAACGGTATTTTTTTATGAAAAAATAAGTTAATCATGTATCTTCAGTAGATCAAGCCTAAATTTAGCGGGTTTAAATCCAAGCTCATATGACTTTTGATACCATTCACATGCTTTTTCTTTGTCAGCAATGACACCCAATCCTTTTTCATACAAATAACCGATATTATAAATAGCTGAGGGATCATTATCTTCAGCCGCCTTTAAATAGAAGGTCATTGCTTTCTGATAATCCTGCTCAACTCCTAAGCCATGTTGATATGAATAAGCAATATTATTGTTTGTTTTGATATGTCCATTACTAACTGCTTTTAAATACCACTCCATTGCTTTTTCGTAGTCTTGTTTAGTACCAAGACCATCTAAATATAAAAGACCTAGATTATTCTGTGCTCTACTAAAATTCTGCTCTGCAGACTTTAAATACCATTCAATTGCTGTATAGTAATTTTGTATAATACCTAAACCATCATCATACATATATCCTATATAAAACTGTGCAGTAGGATTATTTTTACTAGACGATTTTAATAGCCACTTCATGGCCAGTTTATAATCTTTAGGGAAATATAAATTTCCATTAATGTAGAAAGAACCTATTTTTGCTTGAGCTTCCGCATTCTCGTTATAAGCAGATAATAAATAAAACTTGCGGGCTTTGTTTTTATCATTCTTAGTAAAATAAATATCGCCTAAGTAAAGTTGATAATGTGAAAGACTTTGTTTAAATAGAGATGGAGAAGGATCATTTATTTTATCCTCCTTAAATGGAAATAAAACAAACATTATTATAATCATAATAATGATAAATAGAATGGTAGCTATTTTTAATTTCATATTAATGTCCCTATTCTTTATTTTATTTTTAATGTTTTATTATAGTAGTATATTTGAGATTATTATAATTAAAGGATTAAAAAAATAAAATGGGAAACTTAATTTATTTAATAATCGAAGGAAAACAACAAGGTTTGATTTCAAGAGGATGTGGAACAGTTGACTCTATTGGAAATAAATGCCAAGAAGGAAAGGAAGATGAAATTATTATTATTGAATATAGTAGCACGATAACAAGAAATTAAAATGTATCTCATCATCCAATAGAGTTTATTAAAAATATTGATAAATCATCACCTTTGTGATTAGTTGCTATTTCTAATAATGAAGTTCTTAAATTAACATTTGATTTTTATAGAACTTCACAGCACGGTAAAAATGAAAAATATTATACTATTGTATTAAATCAAGCTTCTATTGTCGATTATTCTACTCGTTATCCACATAGTATAAATAGTAATAGTTCCCAACCGGAAGAGTCTGTTCTTGTGCAATATAGAGACATAACTTGTAGCCACCATATTGCAGGAACATCAGGATGTAGTATCGCAGATTAATTATTTTTTGAATTTAATAAAGCAACATAAGCTTGTAAAAGCTCGTATGTATCATGCGAGTTTTTATTCTCTATTATATTTAGAATAGGGCTAATATCTTCTTCAAAAAAAAGATAAGTTAAAGATAGTTGCTTATTATCTAATCTATAATATAACTCCGGACTAAGAGCTCGTAATCGTCTAGATGCTCTATCTAATTTTTCTATAAAACCATAAGAGCTCACTAAAACAATTGTAATATCTATCCATCCTTTTGATAATTTTTTTTTGTTTTTTAAACTTGCTTTTGATTTAAATATGTTTAATCTTAAAATTGCACTTCTGGTAATTAGGTAAATAATTATGGATAATAGTAATTTTCTTACTACGGTATTTTCTATAAAGGATGGTACTTCATTAAATCCATTATAGTATGCAAGTTCATTAACTTTATATTTGGTTGCATCTGTATCAATGGATAATTCTCTTGTATTTAGTATTTTATTCAATTCATTTTTTTGTTGTTCATCTAAATTTTCATAAATATACTCACCAATAATAGTTCCTGCAATATTTACAACTTCAGAAGGATTTTTAGCATAAACTAAAAGATGTATCGCTTCGACATCTCTATCAAAAACGGGATTTTTTGAGGGAGGTGCTCGTAATAAATGGTGATAAAGATAAACATCAGATAATCTATCTAGACCCAGTGCTGTTGTTTCAATGAGGCCGAGAGTACCTGATACGGCTTGATCTGAAATAGCCTCGGCCATTTCTTCTAATGATTTATTTTTTAGATTTTCATACCCTTTTCTGAGTGAGCGAGATAGTGCTTGTCTTTCTGTATAAAAAGGTTGTTCATGAAGTTCTAAAATTCACCCTTCTGGAGAACAATATCACCAAGATCCATAAGAGTTATAATTACACTCAGACATAAAATATCCCTATTTTAATATGCGTTTGTTATAAGCGTTTTATATTTATAAATAATTAAATTACTTAAAATCTAATATTAAATACTTAATAACTGCAAGTGATAATTTAATATTTTTTAATTAATACTATCGAGTTAAATATTATATTTTTAATGTAAAATAAACAACAATGTGAAAAAATTGAAATCTAGAAATTTAATATAAAAAAATACCGCTATTTCTAGCGGTATTTATAATATAAACCTAAATAAATAGATTTAAAGCAAAATTATTTCGCTTTACCTTGGTTAGCAACAGCGGCTGCTTTTGCTGCGATTTCGTCAGCATTACCTAAGTAGTAACGTTTGATTGGTTTCATGTTTTCATCAAATTCGTAAACTAAAGGTACAGCTGTTGGGATATTCAGCTCAAGAATTTCATCTTCGCTCATGTTGTCTAGGTATTTAACCAGAGCACGCAGTGAGTTACCGTGAGCTGCAATAATCACTTTCTCACCAGAAGCAACACGTGGTTTGATAACTTCTTCCCAGTATGGTGTTACACGGTCGATAGTTAATGCTAGGCTTTCTGTTAATGGCAGTTCTGCCGCAGTTAAAGATGCATAACGAGGATCTTTACCTGGGAAACGTTCATCGTCTTTAGTTAATTCTGGTGGAGTGATAGCAAAACCACGACGCCATTGTTTAACTTGCTCATCACCATATTTTTCAGCAGTTTCAGCTTTGTTTAAGCCTTGCAGAGCACCGTAATGACGTTCGTTTAATTTCCAGCATTTTTCAACTGGCAGCCATTGTTGATCAACTTGATCAAGAATGTTCCACAGGGTGTGAATTGCGCGTTTCAGAACAGAAGTATATGCATAGTCAAATACGAAACCTTCAGCTTTCAGCAGTTTACCTGCTTCTTGCGCTTCATTACGGCCTTTTTCGGACAGCTCAACGTCAGTCCAGCCTGTAAAACGGTTTTCTTTGTTCCATACACTTTCACCGTGTCGAACTAGCACAAGCTTAGTTACTGCCATAGTTTAGACTCCTATAATTACTTTCTTAATATAAGTTTAAAATTAGCACTTCAATCATTATATGGATCATCGACAAGAACGCCAAACATAAGTGACAAAACAAGGGGGATTAAGTCAAAAATGTCGTTTGTTCGATGAATTATTGCACAGTTGTCACACCTTTTGCTTAATCGTTCAAGCTATTAATCTAGCGGGATCGGCGTAAAAAAACAAAATATCCGTTTTGTATAAAAAATAGACGAAAATGACGTCCATAAAAACGACAGATCTTTTATTTATTATTGTTTAAATAACAAGCAAAAAATGTCGATTTAAATAAAAATTCAGACCTAAGTTTAGCGTTAATTTCTAAAATCATTGCCCTGATTATGACAGTAAAAATCATCATTTAACAAATTTCTTGCTGGTAGCGATAAATTTCGCCTTCTTTAATAAAAGTCAATCGATGAGTAATACACGATGGCGCATCTTCTTGATGGTGGCTTACAAACAAAAGTTGCGTATTACTGTGGCTTATCATGATATCGATAAAACGTTGTACTAAGAGCCGGTTCGTTGTGTCTAATCCTTGTAGTGGTTCATCAAGAATAAGCAAGGTAGGGTGTTTAACTAAGGCTCTAACAATTAACACTAAGCGTTGTTGACCCCACGATAAAGAATGGAATGGATGATTAGCATGTGAGGTTAAACCAATTAACGCTAACCATTCATCAGCAAGTTTAAGCTGCTTATCTGTAATGGCTTGATAAATGCCAATAGAGTCATGAAAGCCTGAAATAATGACATTTTTTACCGTTGAAGAAACACGATAACTTTGATGCAAGGCATTACTGACATAACCAATATGACGTTTAATTTCCCAAACTGTTTCACCACTTCCTCTTTTACGACCAAATAGCGTCAAGTCATTGCTGTAGCCTTGAGGGTGATCGCCCGTAATTAAACTTAATAACGTCGATTTCCCTGCACCATTAGGGCCTAAAATCTGCCAATGTTGCTGAGGTTTTACTTCCCAGCTTAAATGGTGAAGAACAGGTTTATCGTTATAGCTCACTACGCCATCTTTTAACACGATAGGAGAAAGAGTCGGTGATAATTGAGGAATGGCATCAGGTAGATCTTGTTCAGGTAATGTGAGATTTTCCAGCGTTTCGCTGTGAGATAATTGCCCTATTACAGAGTCAGATAAAACCTGCTCTTTCTCACCGTTGGCGACTAATTCGCAATTAATGAGTAGACCTGCATACTGAATAAAATCAGGAATATCATTAAAACGATTTAGAATGAGTACGATAGTCAGATTTTGTTGATGTAATAGTGTTAGCAATTCATTTAAAGCACGGCGAGAATCAACATCTAATCCATCAAAAGGCTCATCTAAAATAATTAAATCAGGTTTATTCATTAAAAGTTGAATAAGCAATATTTTTCGAGATTCACCAGTAGATAGATATTTAAAACGTCTTGATAAAAGGTATTCAACACCAAATTGCTTTGCTAGTAAAAAGCATCTGTCATCATCTTTAACCTGCATTTGAATAACTTGAGCAACGGTTAAGCCAGTATCTTCTTCACCTTCACTTAATAAATCTGTGTTATTACGACGCCACTCTTCTTCAATCATTTTTTGCTGTTTTTCAAAAGAGAGGCTAATTGGACGAGAAAATGTGCTGATAAATTCACCAGAGAGCAAAATACCTTCTTGGCATAATGCGTTTGCTAAGGCGGTTTTGCCACTTCCATTACTGCCTACAAATGCCCAACTTTCACCTTCATTTATGGCTAAATTGTCAATTTGTAAACAGAGTTTATCGCTTAAGCGAAATTGTGTTTTGTTGAGTTGTAAGTGTTTCATTATTATTAGCCTTATTTTTTTAATGTAAGCTAAGTGCAAGTTAAGTATCTAGCAATATAGGGTTAATAGAAACTTGTCAATATTTGCTGAAAGAACTTTTTCCAAAAGCCTTATACATCTACTATTTAATGATAACCTTTAAAATGCGTTTCCTATGTAAATATATAAACATCTCTTTAAGGATGACTTATATATGCATAAATTTAAAAAAATAAACTTATTCTTTTTTATATTTTTACTCATTAGCAAAAATAGTTTTTCTTCGAATAATAAAAATGTAAATAGTAATTGCTTTCTTATTGATAAAGTTGATCTTACAGAAAATACTCTATTAGATTATAGACAGAAATCTAAATTAATTTCACCGTATCTACAAAAAATGTCTAACATTAAATGATATGCATGAGATCGCTAAATCAATTACTAATAATTATATTGAAAAAGGTTATGTAACCTCACAAGCTATTATTCCAGAGCAGGATCTTTCTAATCATAAGTTAGTAATAAAGATTATTGAAGGTAGAATAAAAGATATTTCTATCAATGGTGTTTCATCTAGATTAATTGATATTATTTTTCCTTCCTTCAAAGAGAAAATTTTAAACCTACGAGATTTAGAACATGGATTAGAACAGCTTAATCGATTAACAACAACGCAATATACATTGGATATTCAACCAAGTGATAGTGTGGGATATTCATCTGTAACCATTAATCGAAAAGCTAAAAAACTTCCTTTAAAGAATCGATTAACAATTGATAATTCGGGAACAGAAACAACAGGAAAGATCTTACTTACTAATACAACAACAATAGATTCTTTGTTTGGCTTGGGTGAGCAGTGGATTTTTTCACTAAAAACAAATACAGATTTCCTTCATACTCACTATTCTCGTGCTTATACTGCAAGTGTGAATATCCCTTATGGTTATTGGTTTTATCAATACCAGTTATCTCATAGTAGTTCATCTTATTCCTTCCATGATAATCAAAAATATATTTATAAAAACAAAAATAGAGATCAGCAATTTGATATTAATCGTCTAGTCTATCGAGATAATAAACAACGAATAACACTAAAGGGAATGTTAAAGCATAAGAAAGCAAAAACACAATTAGCACAACAAAAATTATTAATAAATAGCCCCACATTAACTTCTTTATCATTTAGCCCTGAATATACTTTAAGGTTACATAATGGATATTTAATTATTAATCCAACTGCTGAGTTTGGGATCTCTCTTTTTGGCGCGACACCTGATTATATTGCTGATAATTCACCTCGAAGTCATTATCGAAAATTGAGTTTAAATTTAAGCTATCAATATTTATTGACTGATCAGTTTTCCTATCTCACTTCATTTCATAGTCAATATACGCCTGATAACCTTTATGGTTCGGAAAAAATAGCAATAGATGGAATAAAGGCTGTTCGTGGATATAAAGAAACAAATTTTAATGCTAATAATGGGTTTTATTGGCGCAATGAAATAAATATATCACCAATAACTTCGTTTTTAAGTAAATGGAATTTTATTTTTGCACTTGATTATGGTGTCGCCCATTCAGAACAATATGAAACAGAAAAGAATAAAATAATTGGAAGTTCAATAGGTGCTTCTTTTTATCATTCCACTTTTTCTTCTCAAATTTTAATTAATAAACCTGTGTTTTATCCCAAATCATTAAAGCCAGATTGCTGGTCTTTTTATTGGTCCATTTCTCTTGCTATTTAAATGTTAGGAGTTTTTATGTGTGAAAAGGATATTTCTTGGAAACAACGTTTAATAAGTTATAGCATAGCTTATGTAATTGCTATTTATCCATTACATCCAGCTTGGAGTTTAGCAATTACGCCCTCCGATAAAACGATTAAAGTCAATCAGCACAATACTGTTCCTATTATTAATATTGTAGCACCTAATGATCTTGGTATTTCTCATAATAAGTTTCATTCGTTCAATGTTAGCAAGCAAGGTGTTGTAATTAATAATGCGACAACTTCTGTTAATACACAATTAGCCAAACAAGTAAATGCCAATACTAATTTAAAAGGAAGTGCTGCTCATTTAATTATTAATGAAGTGGTGGGAAATGGGCGCTCACAATTACAAGGAAAATTTGAAGTCGCGGGAGAACAAGCGAAAGTTGTTATTGCTAATCCAAATGGCATTACGTGTGATGGCTGTTCATTTATTAATACTCCTACAATTACGCTAACAACAGGAAAACCTCTTTTTAACCCTCAAGGTGCTTATTCGGCAATAGAAGTGAAAAAAGGTGGTGTTGTTATTGGCAAGCAAGGCATAGATCTCCGAACTCAGGATTATGCCGACATTATCAGCCGCAGTATTGAGTTAAATGGAAAAATTAACGCTAAAACCCTTTCTTTAATGCAAGGAAATAACCGTATCGATTTTGATAAAGGTACAGTAAATAGCATTAATGGTGAAGGCGTTAAACCTACGCTGTCTATTGATACGAAAGCGCTAGGTGGAATGTATGCCAATCAAATACGTCTAGTTAGTACAGAAAAAGGTGTCGGTGTTAATTTAAGTGATATTAAAACGAACCAAAACAGTGTGAATTTAACCGTTGATGGAAAAATTACCTTTAATGGCAATATTCAATCTGATCAAGATATTAATGTTAGTAGTAAAGAACTACAAATTAATAGTAATACAAAGTTAAAAGCAAAAAGAGATATTACTTTAGCAACTAATACGCTGATTAATCATAGTAAAGTTATCTCAGAGAAAGATATGCGTTTATTTGCAGATAAACTCACTAATAAAAATGAAAAGGCACTTATTCAAGCGAAAGATAATTTATGGATACAGAGAAATGCGCAGGGTGAACCAAGCACTTTAATTGAAAATCAATCAGCCACGATAAAAACAGAAAAGGGTGATTTGATTATTAGAACTAAGAAATTGGTTAATGAATCTATAACACCTTTATTTAAAGAGATAAAACAAGAGCCTAATTCTAAAGAATTTTACAGTGTTAGAAATCAATTTATTCCATCTTATCCAAGTAGTAGTTTTTCTCAGGGTAATTATGAAGCATATATTATTTCTTACATACCTGAATTAATCGATGAGAAAAATAAAAAATGGTTTGGTGTGGCAAATTTAAATGATGATTATGGTATAAATACTGAGAGAGAAAAAGTAGATTTAATTTCAAGTTATATCGGTTCTAAAATTATTTCTGGTAATAATTTATACATTCAATCCAATAGGATTTTAAATAGTCAATCATATATTTTAGCAAATAATAATTCTATTTTAACTGGAGAGAGTGCTTTTTTTTTAAATTACTCAATAGGTCAGTTAGATAAGTGGGTGATATATGAAAATAGAAGTCCTTTCCCAGAAATAAATTCACTATTTGAGATACCAAATAATTTAGTTGAAAAATCAAAGTATAAAAAAGTATATTTATATATACCATATATTTCCACTGATATTTATAGTTACCATTTTAAATTTGGAAAAAACAATGAACATATCAGAGCAGAAGAGAATTTAATTTTAGATTTTAAGAATAGCATTAATATAGAAACTAATCCCCCATCTAAGTATTCATCAATAAAAAAATCAATAAACAAGTTACACTCAGGTTATAATGTTTTAGCTAATAACATATTGATTAATTCTAATTCTATTAATATATCGTCAAATATAAATTCAAATAATGAATTATCTGTTATCTCTAGTGGAGATATTATTGTAAAAGATTCACACCTCTCATCTAAAAAATCATTAAGCTTAATTTCAAATAAAAATATAGAGCTTAACCAAGTAGATCTAACAGCAAAAGACGGTGTTGTTCTTGCTAAGAATGGAAACATTGATTATACATTAAATCCCATTTCTGCATTTAATGAAAATGATGTTTTAACTCCACCGGCTATTAATGTCTCTGATTCTATTTTATTTCAATCTGGAAAAGATATAACTTTTAATAATATTGAAATTAATAATGCTAACTTCTTAAGCTTAATTTCACAAGGTGATATAAAAATTCAGAGAAATGAATCGGAACTTTTTAAGATATTACCATATTTTCATTTGTATAATAAAGAGCCTGCATTATCAAAAACGGAAAGCTGGAAAACGCGAGGTGATATTATATTTACGGCTGGTAAAGATATTATTAGTCAAGGAATAAAATATCACAGCGATAAAGCTATAACCTTTAATGCAGGACAGGATATTTTCCTTGCCTCAAAATCAATAAAAGAAGCCGATCCTTTTTTTAGTGATATTCATTATCCTCAATTACAATCTAAGTTATTTTCAGACAATAACCTTATCTTAAATGCAGCGCGTGATATTGATTTAAGTTCAACAGTATTAAATCCAAAAGATAAAGTCATTGTATTAGCAGGTAGGAATATAAAGCTGGGTACAAATGCTTATTCTGCCATCAAAGATCCCCACGAAGATTCTCAAGATATCCAGTATAGCACAGCGGCCATTATAGGAAATAAAGGTATTTCGATTGCGTCATCAGGTGCGTTAATAACAGAAGGTAGTTCACTCAAATCAGACGATAACATTACGATATCCAGTGGTGGTAATATTCAATTAGGATCGGTAAAAACACATTTTCGTAAAGAGTCGGGTTCTAAGTTAGAAGAACTTCGCAAACAAGTCAGTACTGAAATTAATAGTGGTAATAATTTAACTCTATTATCTGAAGGCAGTATTTTATTTCAGGCATCAAAATTGATTGCCAATAAAGAGATAGATATTGCTGCTAAAGGTGGATTTCTTTACGCACAAGCGATGGAAGAATCGAGTTATTACGAAGAAGAGAAGAAAAAATGTAATCGATGGACTTTATGTACTACCAAAAAGAAATATACGAAAAAACGTCATAATACAAATAATAAAGTTACCGATTTCATCGCTAATGGCGATATTAATTTATTTGCTAAAGATGATATTACCTTAGAAGCGAGCAAACTAGAAACAGCGAAGAATGCAAAATTAACCAGTAAAACAGGAAAAGTTAATTTTAAAGCAGTTAAAAATACAGCATTTAAGCAAGTTATTACTAATTCAAAAGATATTTATATTACTCAGCGCGATCAGGGATATATAAAAGAGAGTTGGGCATTACCGACACTTTATATTGGTGGAAAACTGACTATTGATGCTCCTAAAGGAATATCTGCTGATATTAAAGCTCAAAAAGGACAATCACTAGAACAAGCATTAACAGTTTTAAGTAACACTCCAGAATATGCATGGCTTAAAGATCTTCAACATCATCAAAACGTCAATTGGAATTTAGTTAAGGATACCTATTCTGATTGGGATGATAAAACAAAACAATTAAATCCTGTTGTTGGTGCGGTTATCGCTATTGCAGTGGGAGTTGCCACTTACGGTACAGCAACCGCGGCAACTATTGGTGGAATGGCAAGTAAGGCAACCATTGTGGCGGGCGCTTCAGCAAGCGTGGCTTCAACGGCATCGGTTGCAGCACAAGCAGGTTTTGCCTCTTTAGTTTCGCAAGCGGCGGTCTCTTTAGCTGAAAACCAAGGCAACATCTCTAAAACACTTGAATCACTGGGGCGTAGCGACACGGTCAAGTCTGTGGTGACGAGTATGGTTGTTGCGGGGGCACTTCAGGGCCTTGACCAATTTATGGGGTGGGATCAAGCAATCCAAGGTGGAACATTACCTTCAACAGGTAAGTTACTTGCGACCGATAGCGCAACATGGAATCAAGTTGCACAACGCGTTGCCTCTCATTCAGTCGTCAGTTCAACATTGGGCACTACCATACAAGGTGGCAGTTTTATTGATAATTTTAAAACCGCGCTATTAAGCAATATCGGTAGTCAGCTTCATGCCGAAGGCGCCAATTTAATTGGTGATAATGGCGCGGTATTAGGGCATGCAGGAAAGGTTTTAAGTCATGCAACATTATCTGGTTTATCTGCCCAAATTAGTGGAGGAAATATTAATGGTGCAGTTATAGGTAGCTTAGCTGCTGAAATTGCTGCTATTTCATTGGGTGATAACACTATTAAGGCTGAGGAATGGCAGAGAAAATCAGAATCACAAGCGCAATTTGTTAGATTATTTGGTGGTATTGCCGGTGGTGTTTTTACTGGTGAGCCAGGTGGTGTATATAGTGGTGCTAGTTCAGCTGAGAATATATTCCGTTTCAACCATTTATTTCATGATATTTCGATGGATTTCGATCGAGAAATACATAAATGTGGGTCTAATGCTGAATGCCTATCAAAGATAATCGACAAATATACAGTTTTTAGCAATGAAAATAGTTTAAAACTAGATGTTGAATTAAATACTAATCCGTTAGCAGTTATAGAGATCAAGAAAAAAAGAATTGAAAATGCACTTGAATTAACTAAAAGACCATATTGGGCTAGCTATCTTGGTGCTGATACAATGCAAACTGAGATAGCTAAACAATATGTTCAATATTGGAATTCGCAAGATTTAGATAAAATAGATGTAAACACTCCTTCTTGGTTAAAGTTTTCATCGTGGATCTCAGAGCCAGATAACCAGTTTTTTCTTGTTAGTGCTGGTTTTTTAGTTAAAGAATTAAGCGATTTTGCTATTAGATATTTTGGTAGAAATTCAGCAAGTAAAACAATTTCTGCTTCTGAAATTGGTATGAAATGGTCTTCTGGGGGAGGAAATATAAATACACAAGGAATGTCATGGGAAAACTCTATTGCGAAAAGCTTACCTGTTCACACTAGATTGCCAAAAAATTTTAAAACATTTGATTTTTATATTGCTAAAGATAAAGTAGCAATAAGTGCAAAAAGCCTAGATACTCAAACGATGAGTAAACTTAATCGACCAAAACAAATTTATAATACAATTAAAGGTAATATAGATGATGCTGCAAAATTTGAAGGTTATAGATTGTCAGGAGTTAATTTACATTCAGAAATGATAGCAAAACGAGAAATTTGGCTTGCTGTACCACAATCGACAACAAAGGCCCAATGGATTGAAATTAATCGTGCGGTAGCTTATGGAGAAAGTATGAATATTGAAGTAAAAATAACGCAGGTAAAATGATGACGTTTATTAACGATAATGAGTATTGTGCTTTGATAGTAATGACAGATAAATTTTTTTGCTTAAATACGGAATCTGGCTATGGGCTAATGACACTCGATCCTAATTTTTCATCAATTATACTTTCTTTAACATGTTCAAATAAGGAGCTTGGCGAAAGTTTAATTAAAGTTTTAGAGAATAGTCGAACTCAGCTCAAAGATGAGGAATATGACAAACTCTTTAAAAAGGAAAATATAAAAAAAACTGGGATTCATGGCTAGAATTATTACAGTATAAATATAACTATCGCTCAAAACGTCAACTTTTAGCTAATATGCTAAATTGTTCTGTTTATCTTTCTAATAACAAAATATTAATTTCACCTTCTCACCATTCAAGTCTTGAAGGATGGGAAGGAATAGGGGCATCCCATAAGGTTATTTTATCGCTAGATAGCTCATCTGATGAGATAGGTTTGGGTATTCGGCTTGCATTTAGTCGGTGTACTACGAAGAGATTTTAACTTAATGAAAGTGAGTATTTTTGTATAATTGAAATATAATATATATGTGAATTATTAGGCAATAAATAATTAAATGTTTTTAATTTGATTTTTAATTGAATTGATAGGGATTTTTCTTTTTTGAGTTTTTAATGAATTATATGAGTACCGCCCAGTAGGTATGAAGGAGAAAATAAAATTGGTGATTATTTTCGTTTTATTGTCCCTAGTATTTATGCTTCGATTGAAGATATTCCTGAAGATTTAAGAAAATATGTTGTAGTCTCTGATAATATTGATTTTACTAAAGATAGATTACTCGATAATAATAAGATTAATGATTATTTTACTCGTATGTACTCAAAATAATTTTAGTTACTAAATTTTAATGAGAAAATTATTTAATCCAAAAACTATTGCTTAATATGACAATTAGGTGATGGTTTTTTATTTAACGATAATTATCTAAGTTGTTTATAAAAAGGGAAGTAAAGATGATTATAAACTACTGAATGACAGGAATTAATCAATGGAAAATAATTAGCTATTCAATTAAAAATGCATCTTCAAAGAATATTAGGTTTAATATTACTGTAATTGAGGAGTAGTTAATGATTATATCGAAGGGCTATAATTTATATGCGGATATTTACTTTAATTATGATTACTATATTATAGTAACTATCTCGGGATGCTATATCCACTTTATGGATTTAAAAAATGGATATAACGTTTTATCTAAGAATATCACTAATGATAAGTTAGGTCATTATTCAAAAATTTCTTTAAATAATAGTAGAAAAATAGAAAGTAACTCACAAGAATTTAATGAGATATATAATAATAAAAAATCTTATTCAGAGTGGGTGAAAAAAATAATTAAAGAATATAGTTATAAAAATAAAACAGCTCTATTTGAAAATATGAACTTATGTGGTTTAAGCTTTATAGGTAATGAAATTATTATTAAGCCTCAAAACCATTTACGTATGGATCATTGGGTCGGCGAGGGAATACCTGATAGCGCAATTATTACGTTAAAAAGCAATTGTAGTGACGAGGTTTTAGGTGCCTCAATAAAAGAAGCATTTACGCGTTGTATTAGTCGAAAAGTTTAAATGGATATTAAATTTACCTTATATCAATCAAGTGTAAGGTAATTTTATATAATTTAATCAATTAAAAACCATCACTTAATATTATTGTTAAAATAATAACTAAGTGATGGTTTTATCTTTTATTTAAAAGTAATCATATTAATGATTAACACAGTGTTGCAACAATCACCTGATCAGCATTAAATAAAGCCGTTACGCTGTCATTAATATGTAGTTTTTGCTCTTTAACATGCTGATTAGAACATGTGGCACAAACTTCTTGTCCACCTTCTAATGTCACCACTAATTCGCTGTTTTCACTACCTGTCTCAATTTGAGTGAGTGTGCCTGAAAGCGCATTGTCATATTGCTGTGTTAAAGAAGTTTCTTTTTCAATATTGATCCAAGGTGCCTTAATTAAAATCAGTACTTCTTTACCTTTTTTAAGCCCTAGGCGATCAGCGCTTTTCTCTGTTAAAGCTGCACGAATAGTTGTTTTTTTATCTGCAAGTTGCACATTAACATGCTGTTGAACTTGCAGGTTATCACGCTCAATAATCGTACCAAAAAATTGGTTTCTAGCGCTGGTTTGTAATGAAAAACGAGAAATAGCCGCTAAAAGACTATCCAGAGGGAGTGAATCATCTTTCAATACATCAAAGGCTTTTTGCTGAATTTGACCGAGCAGATCGTAAAGTTGAAGTAAGCGCTCACAATAATGGTGTGAGAGTTGCACCACCGCCACCTTTACCGCCTGTTGCTCTATCAACAAGAAGTTCGTCCGCGAGTTGATTCATTTCATTAATGGCATCCCAAGCACTTTTATAACTAATGCCCGCCATTTTTGCCCCTTGGCTAATTGAACCTGTCGCCTTGATCTGTTTTAACAATGCAACACGACGAGGATCGGCAAAGAGCTTATCTTGAAGTTTAAGAGTTAAATAATATTTCTGCTTGCATAATGATAGGCTTCTTCTTTTTTTGTGTGTTTATCGCATTTTTTGTGCCGACACAAAGCGATAATTCTCTAGAATATATACATCTATAGCGTTATTATTCGTCATTCGTGAAGAAATGCCAACTCTGGCTTTCCGAATATACCATGATAAAGAGGTTATCATGCTTGAATTATTGAAAAGTTTAGGGTTTGCTCTCTTGATGGTACCTGTTGTAATGGTACTGATTATGGGCATCATTTATGGTTTAGGTGAAGTGTTTAACTTGATTTCACCAAGTCAGCCAAAAGCAGACAAAAAATCATAATTTCTCCCTTCCTGATTTAGAACAGCCCTTTATTTTGTAGAGGGCTGTTTTTTTATACTCATGATACTCGTCATACTTCAAGCCACAGCGTTGTTGACTGTGTTCCATTCGCACTAGCCACATATTCATGATACTCGTCATACTTCAAGCCACAGCGTTGTTGACTGTGTTCATTCGCACTAGCCACATACTCATGATACTCGTCATACTTCAAGCCACAGCGTTGTTGACTGCGTTCATTCGCACTAGTCACATACTTATGTATGCTCCTAGCGACTCATTCACTTGTCGCCTAGCTGTGACTTGAATTATTTAGAGTATCTATTCACACATTTTAAATTGTCGTGTTGTTGAGTACGCTTCTATTTCTATTTTTTACCTCTATTTTTATGGTTATATTTATTGATATATAACCAGTTTCTAACATCTAATTCTTTCATTTTACGCTGTATCTTGGTATATACAGCGTGTCATCCTTTAATTTAAGTGGAATTAGAACATGAAAAAATTATCAGGCAAGCTACTTGCTGGCGCAGTTATCTCTTTTGCTTTAGTAAGCCAAAGTTTTGCATCGGAAAAAGTAACGGTATTTGCTGCCGCTTCTCTGACCAATGCTCTTAATGAAATTTCGGCACAATATAAGCAAGAAAATAAAACTGAAGTTGTTGCATCTTATGCCTCTTCTTCAACACTGGCTCGTCAAATTGAGCAGGGTGCACCTGCAAATCTGTTTATTTCAGCAGATCAGCAGTGGATGGATTTCGTTATCGATAAAAATTTAATGGTTGCAGATTCACGTCATACACTATTAGGTAATGATTTAGTACTCATTGCCCCTAAAGATAGTCAATTAAATGACGTTGTTATTAATAAGGAAACTAAATGGAAATCCTTACTTAATGGCGGAAAACTAGCCGTTGGCGATCCTGACCATGTGCCTGTTGGTATCTATGCGAAAGAATCATTAGAATATTTAGGCGCATGGGATACAGTAAGCCCAGATATGGCTCGTACTAATAACGTGCGTAGCGGTATGGCGCTGGTTGAACGCGATGAAGCACCATTAGGTATCGTATACGGTTCTGACGCGGTTGCGAGTGATAAAGTGAAAGTGGTCGGCGTATTCCCAGCTGATAGCCACAAACCTGTTGAGTATCCAATGGCAGTTGTAAAAGGTCAGGACAATAAAGCAGCTCGTGATTTTTATGACTATCTGAAAACACCTCAAGCCGCAGAAATCTTTAAGAAATACGGCTTTAGCCCACTGTAGGAATTATACTTTTGGAGATGTTAAGTGAATACGAATGGCAAGCCATCATACTAAGCCTTAAGGTATCGACTGTTGCAGTTATTATTAGTCTACCTTTTGGTATTTTTATGGCTTGGCTTTTAGTTAGGGTACGTTTTCCCGGTAAATCATTGCTTGATAGCATTATCCATTTACCTTTAGTTCTACCTCCTGTTGTGGTTGGTTATCTTTTACTGATCAGTATGGGGAGACGTGGATTTATTGGTGAATGGCTGTATGACTGGTTTGGTTTTAGCTTTACCTTTAGTTGGCGAGGCGCAGCACTTGCATCCGCAGTCGTTGCATTTCCATTGATGGTAAGAGCGATCAGATTAGCATTAGAAGCTGTCGATCAACGTATGGAACAAGCAGCGAGAACCTTAGGGGCCTCACCGATACGCGTCTTTTTTACCATAACGTTACCTTTGTCTATGCCAGGGATCATCGCAGGAATTGTGTTGGCATTTGCGCGCTCATTGGGAGAATTTGGCGCAACAATCACTTTCGTCTCCAATATTCCGGGGGAAACAAGAACTATTCCTCTAGCAATGTATACCTTGATTGAAACACCGGGTGCGGAAATGGATGCGGCTCGTTTGTGTGTTATTGCAATTATTTTGGCGCTCGTCTCTTTAATGGCTTCAGAGTGGCTAACTCGTTGGGGTCGTAAAAGATTGGGGGGCGTATGCTAGAGATGAATTTTAAACAGACGCTAGGATCACTGCGTCTGGAAGTCAATACTGAACTACCAACAGAAAGTATTACCGCTGTTTTTGGTTTATCTGGAGCCGGTAAAACCTCATTGATTAATGTGATTGGCGGTTTAACCAAGCCAGATTCAGGACGGATTATATTAAATAATCACACACTGGTTGATACAGAAAAGAAAATTTATCTGCCACCTGAAAAACGTAAAGTGGGTTATGTATTCCAAGATGCCAGACTGTTTCCTCATTACACTGTAAAAGGAAATCTGCTTTACGGTATGTCGCCGACAATGAAAGTGCAGTTTGATCGCATTATTCATTTATTAGGGATTGGTCATTTACTCACTCGTTTTCCTATCACTTTATCAGGCGGTGAAAAACAGCGTGTTGCCATAGGACGAGCGTTATTAACAGCGCCTGATATTATGTTGATGGATGAGCCTTTGGCTTCACTTGATTTACCGCGTAAACGAGAGTTACTGCCATATTTAGAAAAGCTCTCACAAGATGTACAAATTCCTATTTTGTATGTGAGTCATAGCCTTGATGAAATTATTCGACTTGCAGATAACGTCATTGTGATGGATGCAGGAAAAATTAAGGCGACAGGTAAGCTGGAAGATGTATGGGCAAGCAGTGCATTACGTCCTTGGTTACAAAAAGAGACACTCAGCAGTATCGCGAATGTGATGGTAGTAGAACACCATAGCCATTACGATATGACAGCAACGGCTTTCGGTAATCAAGTGCTGTGGTTGCCTCAAATCGAGACTAAAATTGGTCGTGATGTTCGTGTTCGTATTGATGCTTCTGATGTGTCACTGACTACCACTCGCCCATCAAATAGTAGTATTCGTAATATTTTGCATATGAAAGTGGTTGAAACCATTAAAAATGATGGCCAAGTTGATGTGAAACTTGTCAATGATGGTAATTATTTATGGGCAAGGATCACGCCTTGGGCAAAAGATGAATTGAATATTCAAGAAGGGCAATGGCTTTATGCGCAAATTAAGAGTATTTCACTAAGCCGCCATCTTTGATTTATCCGTTATATGTGTCGATAAAAAGACCTCATTAAAAACGAGGTCTTTTTCTTTTAGCTGAGGTAAAAATAAGGCTAAGACAAAATATATTTATGAATAGTTTCAGCAATACCTGGTTGTGAATTCACTTTAGTGACCATTCTTGCGCGTGCTTTTACTTCATCTGAAGCATTACCCATTGCAACACCTAAGCCAACATGCTCTAGCATGCTAAGATCATTAAAATTATCACCAAAGGCAATAACGTCACTCATATTCATACCATTCGCTTCAACCCAGCGTTGTAAACGACGACCTTTACTGTTGCCTTTTTTGGCGATATCAACTTGATCAACCCAAGACCATTCACACTCTAAACCGACTTGTTGCTCAATTTTTTCAACTAAAGTGCGTAATTCATCGTGATCAGGCGTTGTTGTTGCAATTTTCCAAATGGCATTAACATCATGCATGGCTTGATAGAAATCATCGACTTTGATTAAATTTGGACGCTGTGCAGTAGGTAATGTTTCTGACCATTTTAAAGTGCGTTGCACTGGGGCTGATAGTTGGTCATACATCATTGCATCATCAGCATAAACTAAGTGATGTACATCTGTTTGTTTAACAAGATCTAATACTGCGCTGGTTTCTTGAGTCGTTAATGGATCGGATTCCAGTACCTTTTTACCAATATAATCATAAAGGTAAGTCCCATTACAGCAGATCGCAGGGGTATCAAGATCGAGTGCTTGATAGAATGGATGAATAGCAACATGATGACGACCTGTTACAATTAAAACTTTAACACCTGCTTTTCTTGCAAGATTGAGTGCTTCTAAAGATTCTGGCAGGATACGTTTTTGGTCATCAAGCAGTGTGCCATCAAGATCCAAAGCAATAACGCGATATGACATAAATAAGCCCCTTGATAGTATTAAGATGCAATGTTGCTGATGGTACACGTTAACCAATAAAAGATAAACTAGCTTAATCGTGACAAGTAAACGTTAGTTATTCTATTATTCTTTACAAATCAATGGGTAATCGGTTTTAAGGAGAAGGGATGAAACAGGTAGTCTACATAGCATGTCCAGAGAGTCAGCAAATCCATGTTTATGCATTAAATGCTGAAGGTGAAATGGATTTATTGCAGATTGTTGAGGTTGCAGGGCAAGTACAACCGATGATTGCAAGTGCGGATGGAAAATACCTTTATGTTGGGATCCGTCCTCATTTTAGTGTAGTGACATTTGCGATTACGGCCGATGGTCAGTTAGAACAAAAGGCGATGACTTCCATTCCAAGCACACCTGTCCACTTATGCCTAGATAAAACAGAGCGCTTCTTGTTTGTTCCTTCTTATCATCAAGGCAATTTGGCTGTTTTACCTATTAATGAGAAGGGGATCCCGCAATCACCTATTCAACTGATTGAAGGATTAGATAAACCTCACTCGTCGAATATTGATTGGAATAATAAACAACTGATTGTACCTTGCTTAGGTGAAGATCATATTCGTTTATTTAATTTATTAGAAGATGGGCATTTAACAGAAGTGGGTACTGAAGAGCTGACAACAGCACAAAATGCAGGGCCTCGCCATATGGCATTCCACCCTAATGGTAATGTATTTTATTGCCTTAATGAATTAGATGCGACAATCAATGTTTATTGTCGTATGGGGGATTTATATCGTTTAATGCAAACGGTTGATATTGTGCCTGAAACCTTTAACAGTACTCGTTGGGCATCAGATATTCATATCACACCTGATGGTCGTTTTCTTTATGCCAGCGAACGCTCTGAAAGCTTTATCTGTGCGATGGCAATCTCTGAGGCTGGTGATTATCTACAACCTGTAGGACATTACCCAACACAGGCACAGCCTCGTGGCTTTAATCTTGATAATACAGGCAATTACCTGATTTCTTGTGGTCAAAAATCAGATTTTGCTTCTGTTTCTCGTATTGATAAACACACGGGTGCATTAACTGAATTAGCGTGTTACCCAGTAGGTAAAGGTGCAATGTGGGTTACCGTTGTGACGAAATAAAAATCACTGAAAACCTCTAGCAAAACATTACCTTGCTAGAGGTTTATTTTGATGAAAGATTTATGAGATATTAACCACTTTCTCAATAGCTTGAGTGAGTTTAGTTAGGCTTGCTGGTGGTATAATAAATGGTGGCATAATATAAATAAGCTTGCCAAAAGGCCTGATCCAAACCCCTTCCTCTACAAAGATTTTTTGTAATTTTGCCATATTAACGGGCTCGTTCATTTCGACCACGCCAATCGCACCTAAAACCCGCACATCTTTGACACATTTAGCCTGTTTTAACGGTAATAGCTCGCGTTTTAGTTGTTTTTCAATTTCTGCAACTTGGTTTATCCAATCGCCATTTGCTAATAGAGATAAACTGACATCAGCAACAGCACAAGCCAAAGGATTTCCCATATAAGTAGGGCCATGCATAAAGCAACCCGCATCACCTTGACTGATGGTTTCGGCAATATGACGCGTGGTTAAAGTTGCTGATAAGGTCATGTAACCCCCCGTTAATGCTTTACCTACACACATAATATTAGGAGAAATTCCAGCGTGTTCACAGGCAAAAAGTTTACCTGTTCGGCCAAAACCCGTAGCTATTTCATCGGCAATGAGTAATACATCAAATTCGTCACACAGGGCTCTTGCGCATTTTAAATATTCAGGATGGTAAATCCGCATACCCCCCGCGCCTTGAACAATGGGTTCAAGCATAACGGCGGCAATTTCTTGATGATGTTGCTCTAGTGTTGAGCGTAATGAGTTGATATCAGCTGGATCCCACTCTTCATAAAAGCCTGTTTTGGGTGCATCTACAAAGAGATGATTAGGCAAGTAACCTTTGTAAAGACTGTGCATGGAGTTATCCGGATCACATACTGACATCGCACCAAAGGTATCACCATGATATCCCTGTTTTAACGCCACAATACGTTGACGTTTTTCACCTTTAGCTTGCCAATATTGCAAGGCCATTTTCAGTGCGACTTCAACGGACACCGAACCTGAATCCGCTAAGAATATGCATTCAAGAGGCTCTGGTGTTATCGCCAATAATTTACGACAAAGTGATACTGCTGGGGGATGAGTAATGCCACCAAACATAACATGAGACATATTGTTTAGTTGCGTGGTAACCGCATGATTAAGCTCTGGATGATTATATCCATGAATTGTGGCCCACCATGAAGACATTCCATCTATCAATGTTCTGCCATTAGCTAAGACTAATTCAACGCCTTTAGCACTAACAATAGGATAAGCAGGTAACGGATGACTCATCGAGGTGTATGGGTGCCAAATGTGGCGTAAATCGAAAGCGATATCTTCAGGTGTCATTTTATTTTTCACTCAACCATGTAAACCAAGGGTGATCAATTTTAGTTGACATGATAACCCTATTATTTAAACTGGCAATCACTTTTAAACAGGAGATTGTATTGTGAGCACACTAAAACGCTGGACATTAAAAGAAGCCAGAGCATTGTTTGATATGCCATTTTTAGATTTGGTTTTTCAAGCACAACAAGTGCATCGTCAACATTTTGACCCTTCACAAATTCAAGTCAGTACGTTGCTTTCTATCAAAACAGGGGCTTGCCCTGAAGATTGTAAATACTGTGCTCAAAGTGCGCGCTATAAAACAGGATTAGAAAAAGAGCGCCTAATGGAAGTGCAACAAGTGATTGAATCGGCAAAAAAAGCAAAAGCGGCGGGTTCAACCCGTTTTTGTATGGGGGCCGCTTGGAAAAATCCGCATGAACGTGATATGCCTTACCTTGAGCAAATGGTAAAAGAAGTGAAAGCACTGGGTATGGAAACCTGCATGACTCTGGGTAAATTAGATGATTCACAAGCTAATCGATTAGCCGATGCGGGGCTGGATTTTTATAACCATAACCTTGATACCTCCCCTGAATTTTACGGAAGTATCGTGACAACGCGAACGTATCAAGATCGTTTAGATACACTTGATAAAGTTCGCAATGCAGGCATTAAGGTATGCTCTGGTGGAATTTTAGGGTTAGGTGAGGAAGTGAAAGATCGCGCGGCAATGTTGGTGCAATTAGCCAATTTGCCACAACCTCCAGAAAGTGTGCCGATTAATATGTTAGCCAAAATCAAAGGTACGCCATTAGCTGATAATGAAGATGTCGATCCTTTTGATTTTATTCGTACAATCGCCGTTGCTCGTATCATGATGCCACGCTCTTATGTACGCCTTTCTGCCGGTCGTGAGCAAATGAGTGAACAAACACAAGCATTCTGCTTTATGGCTGGGGCGAACTCTATTTTCTATGGTTGCAAATTATTAACAACAACCAATCCGACCGAAGATAAAGATCACCAATTATTCCGTAAATTAGGTTTAAATCCTGAACGATTAGCAGTATCTATGGGCGACAATCAGCAAGAAGATGCTTTGATGCAAGCTGTTGCCAATAAAGACACTGAACAATTTTATAACGCGGCACTGTAATGAGTTGGCAAACCTATTTAGATAAACAACTTAATGGGCGTAGAAATACGCCATTATGGCGAAAACGCAAAGTGATCAAACAGGCTACGGGGCGCTTTTTGATCACAATATCAGGTGAAAAGTACCTTAATTTTTCAGGCAATGATTATTTAGGTATCAGTCAACATACGGATGTCATTAAAGCATGGCAACAAGGTGCTGATAAGTACGGTGTAGGTAGCGGTGGATCAGGTCATATCACCGGATTTACACAAGCTCATGCGCAATTAGAGCAACATCTCGCAGGTTGGCTGGGTTACGATAATGCACTGCTATTTTCATCCGGTTATAGTGCTAACCAAGGCGTGATTTCGGCATTACTTGAAAAAGGCGATGCCATTATTGCAGATAAACTTTGCCATGCTTCGTTAATGGAAGCCGCCGTATTATCACCAGCCACATTATGGCGTTTTTTACACAATTCTCCTGACTCTTTATCTCAACGACTTAATAAAACGTTGGCTAGTAAAACCTTAGTGGTTACCGAAGGGGTATTTAGCATGGATGGAGATCAAGCGCCATTAACAGAAATGGCAACAATAAGCCGACAACATGATGCATGGCTAATGGTCGATGATGCGCACGGTATTGGTGTTTTAGGTAAAGAAGGTCGAGGTAGTTGTGATGAAGCGGGTATCAAACCTGAGCTATTAGTGGTGACTTTTGGTAAGGCTTTTGGTGTCAGTGGGGCGGCAGTGCTTTGTAACCAGTCGACAGCGGAATTTTTTGAACAATATGCTCGTCATCTTATTTACAGTACCTCAATGCCACCAGCACAAGCTATCGCTTTAAATACTACTCTAAATGTCATTAAGCGAGCGGATAATGAGCGAGAATATCTACAGCAATTAATTAATACCTTTCGCCAAGGTGTTGTTTCGCTTCCTATTAAATTATTACCTTCACAAACGGCTATTCAGCCAGTAATTATTGGTGATGAGCAATTATGCCAAACACTTTCAGATTATCTGCAATCTAAAGGGCTTTGGGTAAAAGCCATCTTTCCACCTACAGTTCCACCTCATAGTGCACGTTTACGAATAACGTTAACCACTCGCCATCACCTTTCAGATATTAAGCTGTTAATCGAGACGCTTCATGCATTCTTTAGTCAAAACAGATAAACAACGTATAGCTCAAACATTTGGTAAAGCGGCGATTCATTATGATAATCACGCTAATATTCAGCGCTACAGTGGCAATAAATTAATGGATTTAGCACGTTATGATAGTGGCAATATTGTCTTAGATGCAGGATGCGGAACCGGGTATTTTAGCCAAAAATGGAAACAACGCGGGCGCTTTGTTATTGCACTCGATTTATCACATACGATGCTACAAGTAGCAAAACAACAACGACGGGCAGATGGTTATCTACAAAGTGATATAGAACACTGTGCGATTGTGCCACAAAGTATGGATATCGTATTTAGTAATTTAGCGATGCAATGGTGTGATGATTTATCCGTTGCAATTAACTCACTCATGAAAGTGGTAAATAAAAAAGGCGCGCTTTATTTTTCAACACTCGCTACATTGACTTTGCAAGAAGTCAGAAATGCTTGGCAATCTCTTGATAACCATCCGCATGTTAATCCTTTTTTATCTCTTCAAGATATTGAGAAAGCGTGTTGTGGTTTTCATTGTCAATTTTCTACTGAAACAATCACCGAACACTATGATTCATTACATGCGTTGTTTGCTTCTTTAAAGGGCGTTGGTGCCAATTTTGTGCAAGGTGATAGACAAAAAGGGTTAATGACTCGACAAAAATTTCGTGCACTAGAAAAGGTGTGGAAAACAGATTCAGGTAAATATTTACTTACCTATCAAATTGTTATAGGAAAAATATCACATGGCTAAAATAGTGTTCTTAACAGGTACAGATACAGAAGTGGGTAAAACCGTTGTGAGTAGTGCACTATTGCAATGTGCTACAGAGCAAGGATATCAAACCGTAGGCTATAAACCTGTTGCTTCAGGAAGTGAGTGGCTAAAGGAAGGTTTGCGTAATTCGGATGCATTAACACTGCAAAAATTCAGTACAGTAAAATTGGATTATCACCGTGTTAATCCTTACTGTTTTGAAATACCTACATCGCCTCATATTGTCAGCGGCGAAATGAATCAGCCTATTGATTTTAATGTAATGTCAGAAGGTTTATCTTACTTAAAACAGCAAGCAGATTGGGTTTTAGTCGAAGGGGCTGGTGGATGGTTTACGCCATTGTCGGAAAACCAATTTTTCTCTGATTGGGTTATTAGTGAACAGCTTCCCGTTATTTTAACGGTAGGGATTAAATTGGGTTGTATTAATCATGCGTTATTAACGCAACAAGCAATTATTCAGTCTGGTTTAACATTTGCGGGTTGGATTGCTAATGAAGTTGAGCCAGCAGGGCGATATCAGAAGGAATATCTGGCAACATTAAAAAAACATATTAAAGCTCCGTTCTTAGGCAAGATACCCTATTTAAATGAAACAAAAGAGCATAATTTTAGGCCTTATCTTGATCTTTCTTGTTTAAAACTAGGTTGATAAACTTCTCTCTGGTAAATAATAAAAGTCTATTTTTTAAGCCAATAAAAAAATAAAAAAAATAAATTTTGTCCTTTTTAAGGAATATTTTAAGGCAAAAAAAAAGACGTAACTTACCGAGAGATAACAATTTTGTGTAGTTATCCACTATTCCTGTGGATAACCTTGTGTATTACCATTATAAAAATACTCTGAATAGAGAGAATACAAGGCATTGCTAAAGATTGGTGTTATTCTCAACTTTTATTTTTAATTCTTATATATCAATTAATTAAATAAAATCAATAGAGCGGGTGATGTCTGCGCGTCTCTTTGAATAATTCACAAAATAGGGGGTTGCTTTTTAAATTTTTTCCAGTTTCAAAACTGGGGATAACTGATGCTAATTATTCATACAATTTTTAGTAGATAGAGATTGAAGCTGGATTTTTATCCAGTATCATAAGGAGTGTCAGCGAGGAGAAGAAAATATGAGCAAAGTTTTTAAACTGCATTCTGAATTTAAGCCTGGAGGCGATCAACCTACAGCTATTGCTTCACTTTGTGAAGGATTAGACGATGGGCTTGCGCATCAAACTCTTTTAGGGGTAACAGGTTCAGGTAAAACTTTTACTATTGCTAATGTAATTGCCAATTTAAATCGACCCACGATGGTGCTTGCTCCAAATAAAACCTTAGCAGCACAGCTTTACAGTGAAATGAAAGAATTTTTTCCTGAAAATGCAGTGGAATACTTTGTTTCTTATTACGATTATTATCAGCCTGAAGCGTATGTGCCAAGTTCTGATACTTTTATTGAGAAAGATGCTTCAGTTAACGAACATATCGAACAAATGCGTCTGTCTGCGACAAAAGCTTTATTAGAACGTAAAGATGTCATTGTCGTGTCGTCTGTTTCTGCGATTTATGGTTTGGGTGATCCTGATAGCTATTTAAAAATGATGCTTCACCTAACAAATGGCATGATAATCGATCAACGTGCAATTTTGCGCCGTCTTGCTGATCTACAATATACCCGTAATGATCAAGCCTTTCAGCGCGGGACATTTCGTGTCCGTGGTGAGGTTATTGATATCTTCCCTGCTGAATCTGATGATTACGCTTTACGTGTTGAATTATTTGATGAAGAAGTCGAGCGCCTGTCTTTATTTGACCCTTTAACAGGGCAAATCCATTATAATGTGCCTCGTTTTACGGTTTATCCCAAAACACACTATGTCACACCACGTGAGCGCATTCTTGAAGCGATGGAAGAAATTAAAAAAGAACTTGCAGAGAGACGCAAAGTACTTTTAGCGAATGATAAACTCGTTGAAGAACAACGTGTGACACAGCGTACCCAGTTTGATCTCGAAATGATGAATGAGCTGGGATATTGCTCTGGTATCGAAAACTATTCGCGTTATCTATCAGGTAGAGGCCCGGGCGAGCCACCACCAACCCTGTTTGATTACCTCCCTGCTGACGGTTTGTTAGTAATTGATGAATCACACGTTACTATTCCACAAATTGGTGGAATGTACAAAGGTGACCGTTCTCGTAAAGAAACCTTGGTTGAATATGGTTTCCGTTTGCCTTCAGCGCTTGATAACCGTCCATTACGTTTTGAAGAATTTGAAGCATTAGCACCACAAACAATTTATGTTTCAGCAACACCGGGTAAATATGAGCTTGAAAAATCAGGTGATGAAATTGTTGAACAAGTTGTAAGACCAACAGGCTTACTTGATCCGATTGTTGAAGTGCGACCGGTTGCTACACAAGTTGATGATTTACTCTCTGAAATTCGTATTCGTGCTGCAAAAAATGAACGTGTATTGGTTACCACATTAACAAAACGGATGGCGGAAGATCTAACAGAATATCTAGAAGAGCATGGTGAGCGAGTTCGTTATTTACACTCTGATATTGATACTGTTGAACGTGTCGAAATTATTCGTGATTTACGCCTAGGTGAGTTTGATGTATTAGTGGGTATCAACTTACTTCGAGAAGGCTTGGATATGCCAGAGGTCTCTTTGGTGGCGATTTTAGATGCTGATAAAGAGGGCTTCTTACGTTCAGAACGTTCATTAATTCAGACTATCGGTCGTGCGGCTCGTAACCTTGAAGGTAAAGCGATTTTATATGGCGATAGAATTACGGACTCCATGGCGAAAGCAATTGGTGAAACCGAACGTCGTCGAGAGAAACAGCAACAATTTAACCTTGAACACGGTATTGTGCCTAAAGGATTAAATAAAAAAGTGGGCGATATTCTTAAGATTGGTCAGCCTACCCAAGGACGTAATAAAAATAAAAAAGGGCATAAAGCAACAGATATTCATGATAATTACCCGTTGTTATCGACTGCTGAACTAGAAAAAGAGATCCAACGTTTAGAAGCCGAAATGTATCAACATGCCAAAGATCTTGAATTTGAACAAGCAGCAAGCACTCGTGATAAGTTGCAAGCGTTGCGCGCTCAATTTATTGCGAACTCTTAATCACTAAATTTAAATCAGAACAATGAAGGGATAACTGCATATTTACCTCGGATTATCCCTTTTCCCTTTTTATCTTTCACTTTTTCCCTAGTTTTATATTCCCTTAATGGCGTTCAACTGTTTAAATATCACCACAAACAAAGCGTCAATTATTTACAAAGATAAAAAAGACATTAAGGACAGTGAATGAGTGGTTATGTTTATGCAGGGTTTCCTAGCTCTGCAGGGGTCATTATTGGTGTTATTCTTCTTATTTTGCTTTTTAAATGGTTACGCAAATTTGCTGTACAAGATAGTGAATTATCAAAACCATTAACAGCAGGGCAGGAGCCCATTTTATCTGAAGCAAAAAATACGCCATCAGATCAGTTATTGCCTCATGAATGGGGATTGTATGTAGCAGCGCCTTATGCCGTAATGAATGAGTGGGCATATAATGAATATAATCCAGGAAAAGATGATGGTGGGTTGTCAGCTGGTTGGGGAATTAATGACCGTTGGGATTTAGTGTATCAACTGTTTTGGTTGCTGACTCAGGGTCATACTAATGATTTTTATCAGTTACGCGACCAAATTTTAGAGAGCAAAGAAGAGGATATTCAGTCATTAAAAAATGATATTTTGCTTTCAGAGTTGACGGAACATGATAAAAACGAGCGTTTATGGCAAATCGATATGATGAGCACTAATCGTATGAATATCCAAAATGTGAAATACCTTATTTGGGATCTCTGTCGTTTTAACAAGCTTTGCTTAGAAGGTTGTCAGCAAGGTTATATAACCCAGCAAGAAGCACAAACATGGTCATTAATGAGTGCCTCAATGTTACGTCGAATTTACGATGGCTGGGAAGATATGTGGAAAAACTTTATTGCTGCGCGTTGGTTTTGGGCGAGTGGCGATCAAGATTGGGTATCTTCTCATCAAGCTTTTACGGATGTTATACAAACTATTCTTAATGCAGAAGATACGTTGGCAACAGAAGAAAATTGGATAATGGATTTACCGCCACTGGATTTAACATCGTTTTCTCGTACTGTGGCAGGTCTGGGTTTAATGAAAAATGATGTGCCAATGACATTATCTGAAATTGAAGAAACCATCAGTCAACGTATTACGTTAAAACACCTTAATAGTTAAAATGAGTTAAAAACCAATAGCGATATTGTGTTTTTATCGACAAAAACCGCACTTGCTGTTTATTGCAGATGCGGTTTTTTTAATGAAATTACGTGATTAAATTCTATTTAATGGCTTGAGATGAAGCGTTACGTTGTCCTAATTGTTGCAACGTTAACTCAATCGCTTTGCCTAATAGATGACGGTCGTGGCGATAAGGAATATCTTTGGCTTCCAATTGAGCCTGCACAATTAGCCGGCCTTTCATCGACTCATATTGTGTTTCAGGGCTAATAATGACAGCGTCTATCGTTTGTAGGCCAATATAGTTTTCCATCATGGCGATTTTATCAGACATCGTCATACTGGCAGCCGCAGGGCTTAGCTCTTTGCCTAAATTACCAATATAAATGGTTGTTGCACTACTACGGCGTAATGCTTGTGCAAGCTCTGGCAATAATAACAAAGGCATTAAACTGGTAAAAAAACTACCGGGGCCAATTAAGATAAGATCAGCTTGCTCAATGGCTTCAATGGCTTCTCTTGTCGTTGGTACTTTAGGATAAAGATCAAGTTTTTGTGGGATCTTAGGCAAATTATCAACATTGACCTCCCCATAAATCTCATTACCTTGGTCATCTATTGCCATCAGGTCAACGGCTTGTTCAGACATAGGAATAAGGTGCGCATTGACTCTTAATAATCCCCGAATAAGATTAATCGCTTCTAAGGGGCGAACACTTAGGTTATCCAATGCTTTTAGCATTAAATTCCCTAAATTATGACCAGCAAGTTCCCCTGTCCCTGAAAAACGGTATTCAAACATTGCAGAAGCCACTGAAGGCTCAGTAATTAACTGGTTAATACAATTGCGCATATCACCCCACGCAATGCCACCTTCTTCTTGACGAATACGGCCAGTAGAACCGCCATTGTCTGTTGTTGTAACAATACCAGTAAGGCGAGTGCCTAAGTAGGAGAGTGCTGAAAGCACACGTCCAAGGCCATGACCACCACCAAGGGCAACAACACGATCTAAATCACTTAGCGTGCGATTTCGCATATTTGTTCTACTCATCTTTAAAAATTTGTCGCTAATTTATCACAATTAAATTTTAAGCCTATGATCACGACGTGATTTCATCACATTCCTAGTTTAATTTTACTTTTGATAGCCAAATATTTAACCAATGAAAGTGTTTTTATTTATGTTATTAACGCAACTAAAGTGTTGTAAGTCGTTGTATTGTAAATTATATAGCGAAAACATTATTCGCTTTTTATATCATTAGCAGGTAGAATCCACAATAAATATATAGGTATTAGAAACCTGTGCAAAACAGGTAAAGATAAACTCCTAGCCTTAACGTCTAAGTCGAGTATTGACAAGATATGATGTTCTGGCCGTGACAATAAGTCACCAGGGTGCAAGGTAGAAATGTCTGCATCTCCCCGATTTGGAAAGGTGTTATTATGCAACAACTCGTTGATGCGTTTTCCCGCAAGTTTTTCTATTTACGTCTTTCAATTACAGACGTGTGCAATTTCCGTTGTACTTATTGCCTACCCAATGGTTATAAGCCTAATGGCCACAAATCATTTCTTTCATTAGATGAAATCAGCAGACTTACACAATCTTTTGCCGCATTAGGGACAGAAAAAATCCGCTTAACAGGTGGTGAACCCACAATGCGTCGCGATTTTACTGATATTATCGCGACAATTAAAGATAATGCTGCGATTAAAAAAATCGCAGTGACAACAAATGGCTATCGTCTATCACGCGATGTTGCACAATGGCGTGATGCGGGATTAAGTGCGATTAATGTGAGTGTTGATAGTCTCGATCCCCGTCAATTCCACGCTATTACTGGACAAGATAAATTTAGCCAAGTGATGGAAGGTATTGATGCCGCATTTACCGCAGGGTTCGAAAAAGTCAAAGTTAACGTTGTGTTGATGCGCAATGTCAATGACAAAAATCTCCCTGATTTTCTTCATTGGATCAAAGACAGACCTATTCAATTGCGCTTTATTGAATTAATGGAAACCGGTGACGGTAGTGATATTTTCAACCGCTTTCATTTGTCTGGTGAAGTTATTCGCCAACGCTTATTTAATGAAGGTTGGTCGCAGATCCCTCGCGCCCGTAGTGACGGGCCAGCTCAAGTATTTACCCATCCTGATTATCAAGGCGAAATCGGTCTGATCATGCCTTATGAAAAAGATTTTTGCCTAACTTGTAACCGTTTACGTGTTTCAGCTATTGGTAATCTTCATCTTTGCCTATTTGGTGAACATGGCATTCCGTTACGTGATCTACTTGCTGACGATAGTCAACAAGAGGCATTACAACAACGTATTCAGGGTGGTCTTCTTCATAAACGAGAAACGCATTTTCTTCATCAAGGCGATAGCGGTATTACACCGAATTTATCTGTTATTGGTGGATAGTTTTTCGCTCTGTTATTTCGTTAATTTCAGGAGTTGTGCATGTCTCAACTAACTCATATTAATGCTGCCGGTGAAGCTCACATGGTGGATGTTAGCGCTAAAGATGAAACAGTGCGAGAAGCGCGAGCTGAAGCCTTTGTTGAAATGTCAGCAGAAACATTAAATATGATCACGGAAGGTAAGCACCATAAAGGTGATGTATTTGCGACTGCAAGAATTGCAGGTATCCAAGCGGCAAAAAGAACATGGGAGTTAATCCCATTATGCCATCCGTTATTATTAACTAAAGTCGAAGTGCGTTTAGAAGCACTCACTGGATCTAATCGTGTACGCATTGAATCTGTTTGTCGTTTAACCGGTAAAACAGGCGTTGAGATGGAAGCATTAACTGCCGCATCGGTCGCAGCATTAACGATTTATGATATGTGTAAAGCGGTTCAAAAGGATATGGTGATAGGTCCTGTGCGTTTATTAGAAAAAACAGGCGGTAAATCAGGTCACTTTAAGGTGGAAGCATGATCAAAGTTCTCTTTTTCGCACAAGTGCGTGAGTTAGTTGGTGTAGACTCGCTTGAATTAGAATGTAAATATCACACGGTAGATGATTTACGTAATGCATTAATTACCAAAGGCGAACGTTGGTCATTGGCACTTGAAGATGGCAAATTACTTTCTGCGGTTAATCAATCTTTTGTTAAAGGCGCTCATATAATTAATGATGGAGATGAAATCGCCTTTTTCCCACCTGTTACAGGGGGTTAGAATGAACGCATCAACACGCATATCAGTACAAACCGACAATTTTAGCGTTGGTGATGAATACCAATGGCTTTCAGAGTGCGACAGTGATGGTGCTGTTGTGACCTTTACGGGGAAAGTTCGCAATCACAATTTAGGTGATGAAGTGAGTACGCTCACACTTGAACATTACCCTGGCATGACAGAAAAAGCGCTTAATGACATTGTCAATGAAGCTCGAGGACGTTGGCCTTTGCAACGTGTCAGTGTTATTCACAGAGTAGGAACATTGCATATCGGTGAAGAGATAGTGTTTGTCGGTGTGACCAGCTCTCATCGTAATAGTGCGTTTGAATCTGCGGAATTTATTATGGATTTCTTAAAAACACGTGCGCCATTTTGGAAGAAAGAAGGGCTCTCTGAAAATAAAAACAGATGGGTTGATGCGCGTCAAAGTGATTATGACTCAGCCGAGCGCTGGGAATAAATCACCACACTCAATTTAATGCTACAAAACTTTACCTCAATTTATTTTACGATGACATTTCATACAGTTTATTTCATGGAAATGTAAAATCAGTGTGATAAAATTAAATCCTAATGAGCCCATAATGGGCTCTTTACTGAAATAAACGTTATCGTTAAACCTAACGTTATCACTATGATTAAAGGGTAATCATCATGGATCGATTTTCACGTTCTAATGATTCAATCGTACAGCGCACAGGTTCTGGCCTACAAACCTTTATGGCTCAGGTTTATGGTTGGATGACTGTTGGTCTGTTATTAACTGCGTTCGTAGCACTCTACGTTGCATCAAGCGAAGCATTATTATCAATGATTTTTTCTAGCAAGGTCGTCTTCTTTGGTCTGATCATTGCTCAGTTAGGGTTAGTTTTCGTGTTATCAGGTATGGTTCATAAAATGAGTGGTGCAGTTGCAACCTCATTATTTATGCTATATTCCGCATTAACAGGGGTAACTATCTCTAGTGTATTAATTATTTACACTGCATCATCAGTTGCGAGTACATTCTTTATTTGTGCGGCAATGTTCGGTGCATTAAGTGTTTATGGTTACACCACTAAGCGTAGCTTAACGGGTATGGGTAGCTTCCTGTTTATGGGGCTTATCGGTATCATTATTGCTTCTATCGTTAATATCTTTATGCAAAGCTCAATGATGAGCATGGTTATCTCTTACGCGGGTGTGTTAATTTTCGCTGGCTTAACTGCTTACGACACACAAAAATTAAAAGACATGGGTAATGAGATTAATCAAGAAGATAAAGAAAATATGCGCCGTTACTCCATTATGGGTGCATTAACGCTTTATTTAGATTTCATCAACCTGTTCTTAATGTTACTGCGTATTTTAGGCGACCGTCGTTAATTTTAACGATATTTACGTGCAAACGTAGTTTAACAACAGCATAAACAATAAATCCCATAACTTAATAAGTTGTGGGATTTTTTTATTTAATAAATTAATGGCTATCGTTTTAAGCTATTTTTCTTTGGAAAAGATAATATGCAAAAGAGCCAGTACCTGCTGCAATCACCAATAAAGGCCATAAACTGTGCCATATTACGGTAATATCGGCATTTTTAAGGTAAATCTGTTTTGTGATATCGGTAAAATGACGAATAGGGTTTATCCATGTGGCATGTTGTAGCCAAACGGGCATGTTTTCTACGGGGGAAATATAACCTGATAGTAAAACGGCTGGCATCATAAATACAAACACACCAATAAAAGCCTGTTGTTGTGTTGAACTTAATGCTGATATTAATAAGCCAAAACCCACCAGCGATAAACCATAAATTAGCATGGTAAAGTAAAACAGCAATAGTGAACCTGAAAAAGGTATTTGGTAACCAAATATCCCTATAATCAATACAATAGTGCCTTGAATGGCCGCCACTACCATTGCTGGCACCGCTTTACCTACAAAGATTTGCCATGTTGATAATGGTGAAACTAATAATTGGTCTAATGTGCCTTGTTCACGCTCTCTCGCAACAGAAAGTGAAGTGACTATCATAACCCCAATAGTAATAATCAGTGCTACTAAAGAGGGGACAATAAACCATTTATAATTTAAATTCGGGTTATACCAATTGCGAACAACCAGTTCTGTTTTATTTAGTAAAGAAGGTGTATTACCTGCTAATTCAGTTTGATAATTTTGTACGATTTGTTGTACATAATTTGCAGCAATTTGTGCACTATTTGAATTTCGGCCATCTAAGATTAATTGCAATTTAACAGGAACATGGCTTTCTAGATCAGCACTAAAATTCTGCGGAAAACGAACTAATAAAAGCGCTTTACGATTATCAATAGTCTCTTTTATTTCATGTTCATTTTTAAGCAAAAGAGTTTGAGAGAATGCACTCGCTTTGGCGATACGTTGGGTTAACTCGATAGATTGTTTACCATTGTCCTCATCAAAAATGGCAATAGAGGCATTAGTAACATCTAACGTTGCTGCAAAAGGAAATAAAATCATCTGAAAGATAACTGGCATTATTAAAATAATACGCGTTTGAGGCTCTTGTAATAATGACTGTAACTCTTTCATTATCAGGGTGAGAAGGCGATAAAACATAAAAGCTCTCCCTTTAATCTAATCGACGACGTGTTGCTAACGCCGTTAATCCAATAAAAAATATCGCCGATACAATTAATAACCACATATCTAGCATTAATATCAACGGAATATCACCAGCCAAAAAGAGTGTTTGTAAACTACTGACAAAATAACGCGCGGGAATAAAATAAGTCACCACTTGAATAAATATGGGCATACTATCAATTTCAAAAACAAAGCCTGATAACATAATTGCGGGTAAAAATGCGGCATTTAGCGAAATCATCGCGGCATTAAATTGATTACGCGTTAGCGTGGAAATAAGCAATCCCATGCCTAAAGCGGTAGCTAAAAAGAGCGAGGTGATCCCGCCTAAAATCCACAACGATCCTCTATAAGGTACGCCAAGCACAAACACGGTGACTACCATACATAACACCATGACAAAACTGCCTAACACTTGGTAAGGAATAAGCTTTGAAAGTAAGAGTTCTGTGCGTGTTATTTGGGTAGAAAGTAGCGCTTCCATCGTACCTCGTTCCCATTCACGCGCAATCACTAGCGAGGTAAGGATAGCGCCTACGACGGTAATAATAATAGTAACGGCACCCGGAATAATATAGTGCTGACTTATTGCCGCAGGGTTAAACCAATAACGAGGTTCTATTTCGATTAAGGGGGGAGTATCAATACCTTTGCTGATAGCTTGTTGTTGTAACCAGATTTGCCAAACCCCTTTGGTATAAGCTTGTACAAAGTTTGCGGTATTGGGTTCGCTACCATCGGTGATCACTTGAATGGGCGCTTTCGTGCCCTGGCGAGCCAGTAATTCAGCAAAATTAACAGGGATAACCACAATACCTCTAATTTGCCCCGCCTGCATTTTATCGATTAATAATTGTCGATTATCGCTAATGGTTGCATTGATATAAGGTGAGTTTGTAAAGGTATAAACGAGCGCTTGCGAAGGTTGGCTTTGTTGATTGGTTAAAATACCGATATTTAATTTACTTGAGTCTAAATTAATGCCATAACCAAATATAAACAGCAAAGTAAGCGGAATAACAATGGCAATTAAGGCACTACTGGGATCGCGAGTAATTTGTTTTGTTTCTTTTAAACACAGTGCGTATAAACGTCGCCAAGAAAAGCGGGCATGAGAGGATTGAGCTGAATTAGGCATGTGTTTCGCTCCCTTTATCATTTTCACGTTCAAGTTTTTTATCGTAATCTAGCACCAAGCCAATAAAGGCATCTTCCATTGAAGGCGTTGGATTATCATCACTGGCAACCATTTTCTTGAGCGAATCAGGTTCGCCAGCAGCAATGATTTTTCCGCGATAAACCAAACCAATGCGATCACAATACTCGGCTTCATCCATAAAGTGGGTCGTCACCATCACAGTCACCCCTTTATCAACCATACCATTAATGTGTAGCCAAAACTCTCGCCGTGTTAAGGGATCAACACCCGATGTGGGTTCATCTAAAAAGAGAATATCGGGCTCGTGCATGAGTGAACATGCAAGAGCAAGGCGTTGTTTATAACCTAAAGGTAAAGTTTCCGTGATTTGATTCACCATTGGTTGTAAACCAAAAGCGGTTATCATATCGTTGATTTTATCGCGCTGTTGCTTACCATGTAAGCCATAAACACCAGAGAAGAATTTTAAGTTTTGTCCCACTTTAAGATTGCCATAAAGTGAGAATTTTTGTGCCATATAACCTAAATGTTGGCGTGCTTTACCTGAACTCTCTTTTAAGTCCATACCTAATACCAGTGCTTTACCGCTGGAGGGCACCAATAAGCCACACATCATTTTAAATGTTGTCGATTTACCCGCACCGTTAGGCCCCAATAAGCCAAAAATTTCACCACGTTTAACTTGAAAATCAACATGATCAGTTGCTGCAAATTGACCAAACATTTTGGTGAGTTGTTGTGCTTCAATGACGGTCTCATTGGGCACAGGTGGGATTTGAGGCATGATTTCAGCTAATTCAGATTTATGAGAAGGGCCTCCCCCTAATAAATCAATAAAAGCATCTTCAAAGCGTGGAGTGGCTGGAATAAGTTTAGCGTCAGGTTTACCTAAGGCATTGAGTAATTCGGATTGATTGCTTTGTTTTTTCAAGATCAAACGGACAGATTGTCCTTGAATAACACCATCTGTTACTTGAGGTTGAATAATGGCTTGTTGTAATACTTTTCTTCGCTGATGCCCTTCAACATCAAGCAGAAAAGAGCGACCAGCCATTTTTGCTGTTAAATCTTGCGGAATACCACTATAAAGCAACTCCCCTTTGTTAAGTAAGAGAATATTTTTACATTGCTCTGCTTCATCAAGATAAGAAGTACTCCACAGTATCAACATACCATCACTGGCTAAGGCATGTACCATTTGCCAAAGCTCACGCCGTGCAATGGGATCAACGCCAACACCAGGCTCATCAAGTAACAAGACTTTAGGGCTACCTAATAAAGTACAAGCCAACCCCAATTTTTGTTTCATTCCTCCTGAAAGATTGCCCGCAAGGCGAGAGGTAAAGCGAGTGAGATCGGTAAAAGAGAGCAACTGCTGGTAAACTTTTTTGCGCTCTTCACCGATGACATTTTTTAAATCAGCATAAAGATTGAGATTTTCTAATACCGTTAAATCTTCATAGAGGCCAAATTTCTGAGGCATATAACCAAGAATGGCTCGGACATCCACGCTTTGGCGTTGTGGATCCATGCCCAAAATACGAATATCACCTGCATCAGGTTTTAATAGCCCTGCAAGCATACGAATGAGTGTCGTTTTACCCGCACCATCTGGGCCGACTAAACCCGTGACAGAGCCACCAGTAATGGTGGCGGTTAATGCAGAAACCGCTGGGCTTTCTAGTCCAGTAAAGCGTTTTTCAACACCTTGTAGTTCGATAGTGTAATCAGTGTGTTCCATTTTGCCTCCCACTTAATGAGTGGGTGCAAATTTTAAAGTCACGGGCATCCCTTGGCGTAATGCATCATCAGCATCCGTCACAACGACTCGAAGTCGATAAACTAAGTCAGTTCTTAATTCCGGTGTTTCGACACTTTTCGGCGTAAATTCTGCTGTCGGTGAAACAAAACCGATTGTGCCATGATAAGGTTTATCTTTACGTCCATCGGTGTAGAGATAAACGTCTCGATTAGGGATAGCTTCGCTTAAGTGGGTTTCACTAATATACGCTCTAACCCAAACCGGGTTGGTTAAAGACACTGTAAATACGGGATTACCTGCGGATAAAATAGTGCCAGGTTCAACGGCTCTTGTTAATATTGTACCTTGTGATGGTGAGATTAACTGCGTGTCTTGAAGGTTTAACTCAGCTTGAGCAACGGCGGCTTTTGCCTGCATAACTTGGCCTCTAGCTGCATCAATATCTTCTTTTCGGTAACCATTTTTATATTGATTTAATTTATCTTGGGCTGCCTTTAAGGCAGCTGCTGCTTGATTACGATTATTTCTTGCGCTGTCTAAGTCATTGGCCGAAATCACGTTACGATTAGCTAAATCTTGTTGGCGTTTATAAAAGTTGTCGGCATATTGCCAAGCGGCTTGTTTTAATGACACATCAGATTGAGCTTGTGCAATTTCCTCACTGCGATAACCCGCTTCCATTAAGGCTAACGCAGCAATAGCACTATCGCGCTCACCATAAGCTTTATCGAGTGCATTACGATAAGGGGCATCATCGAGATTTCCTAGCAGTTGCCCTTTTTCGACAGAAGCACCTTCATCAACAAGCAATGAATCTAATTTTCCTGCAACACGAAAACTTAGATTAACAGTACGTATATCGACATTGCCATAGAGTACTAATTCAGACTCTTTGTTTTCTTCGTAATAATAGATACCTGCAACAACACCGATAATAATCATTAAGATGATAAAGAAGCTGATTTTTTTAGTTTTCATAATAACTCTATTTATGCATGATGTGGGTGAGTGTAAATCTCTCTTAATCCATTGAGTAATAACGTAATATGTGTTTTTAAAGTATTGGAGATAATTTGATATTCATTCTTACCAATTCTATCCCATCCTGTTTGTCTTAGAATGGTTTCTCTCACTAAACGAAATGATAGCACTTCTCCTAAAATAGCGTGAGTGTGTAACATTGTCGTCGGAAGTGTGGGATCTAAACCAATATAGAGAGCTAATAATTTATTTACGCGTGTTAAAAGTGGCGATAACGCTTGTTGATGAATAAGCGAATATGCTTCTGTGGGGACAAGCTGTTCTCTCGCCATAATACGACTAAGATGAATATTGGCTTTATCAAGTACCAGTTGAGCATATTGTAAAAAGCTATCCGTGATCAGTGTTTGTAGCAATGGCAGATGTTCGGTTGGGTTTGGCCGCTCAAGAAATTCGTCGAGGATGGCAACAGTAGGTTCAAAATCAAGACGGATAAGATCAGCGATATGTTGTGCAACGGCGAGATACAACCCGTCTTTGGAGCCAAAATAATAAGCGATAGCGGCAATATTTTGTTGAGCGGCTTGTGCAATCTGGCGTGTTGTGGCTGCATCGGGGCCATTCTTACCAAAGATCTCACATGCTGCTTCCAATAGTTGTCGTTTTGCTAGTTCACCACGTGTCGTCTTCTGATGGGTTTCTGACATAATAGAAGATACCTTACTTAAGTAAAATGTAACAAAACCAATGATATTAAAAACAGAGATAACAAGGAGTATTATATTAGATGATATTGAACAATAGGGAAATTTTGTAATAAATAATCAAATAAAGGTGATTTGTAATAATAAAAACAACGCTATCTATTATTGAAAATTATTTTTGTATTCTGAACATAGCAAAAACTGTTAAAATAAGGGTTATTAGGTTAACCTAGCAAGGTTCATTCTCTTTTATCACTGTCTATACCTATAAATGGTAGTACCTATAGAGCAATAATATCTATAGATTGACAGTATGAAAGCCCGTCATTTTTAATTTTCAATCACCGTGTTATACGTTCTGGTTGTAGGAGACTACTGTTTTGACCGATTTTACATCGCTTGGCTTAAGTGAGGCGCTTCTCCGCGCTATTGATGAACAAGGGTATAAAACCCCAACCCCTATTCAACAGCAGGCGATTGAGCCGATTTTGGCAGGTAAAGACGTATTAGCCAGTGCGCAAACAGGAACGGGTAAAACAGCCGCTTTTACATTGCCTATCTTGGAAAAGTTAGCTCAATCGGCAGAAAAAACCAAAGGTCGCCAACCTGTTAAAGCACTCATTTTAACGCCAACACGTGAACTCGCAGCACAGATTGCTGAGAATGTGAAAGCGTATAGCCGTTATTTACCGATCCGTTCACTTGTTGTTTTTGGCGGTGTGAGTATTAACCCGCAAATGATGAAATTGCGTGGTGGCGTTGATGTATTGATAGCAACCCCTGGGCGTTTACTCGACCTTGAACATCAAAATGCGGTCGATCTTTCTCGTGTTGAAGTTTTAGTACTTGATGAAGCTGATCGTATGTTAGATATGGGCTTTATTCATGATATTCGCCGAGTGATCAATAAATTACCTAAAAAGCGTCAAAATTTATTATTCTCCGCGACATTCTCTAAAGAGATCACAGGACTGGCCAATTCTTTATTAAATCATCCTGTGAGTATTTCAGTTGCGCCAAAAAATTCGGCTGCTGAATCTGTTGATCAATATGTTCATTTAGTGGATAAAAAACGTAAAACAGAGTTGTTATCACACTTAATTGGCTTAGAAAATTGGTCACAAGTGCTTATTTTTACACGTACTAAGCACGGTGCTAATAAGCTTGCTGAACATTTAAATGCCGATGGTATTAAATCAGCTGCTATTCATGGTAATAAAAGCCAAGGTGCAAGAACCCGTGCTTTAGCTGACTTTAAAGACGGTAAATTAAAAGCGCTGGTGGCAACAGATATTGCAGCACGTGGCCTCGATATCGACCAACTGCCTTATGTTGTCAATTTTGAATTACCGCAAGTGGCTGAAGATTATGTTCACCGTATTGGTAGAACAGGACGAGCGGCGGCAACAGGTAAAGCTATTTCACTGGTTTGTGTTGATGAACATGGATTATTAGCCGATATTGAGCGTTTATTAAAACGTGAAATTCCACGTTTAGCGTTAGAAGGTTATGATCCTGATCCTTCAATTAAAGCCGCCCCATTACATAAAAAGCCAAAAAACAATGCACCACGTAGAAGTGGTGGTGGCCATGGCCGTGCAGATATTCGTGGCAAAGATAATCGCAATAATCCCCGTAAAGAGGCGGGGAGTGAAGGCGGTAAAGAAGGTGATCGTAAAAAAAACAAAGAAAACTACCGTAATAAAGATGGCTCTCGTACCGGTAAATTAGGGCCTCGTCGTTCACGTAAAAGTGATGAAGGTAGTGATAATCAAAGCCCTTGGTCAAAAGCTAAAAAAGAGTTTTGAGGTTAAACCGTGCGAGTTCTATTAGCGCCAATGGAGGGGGTTTTAGACCCCCTTGTGAGAGAGTTGCTCACTTCGATTAATGATTACGATCTCTGTATTACAGAGTTTGTGCGTGTTGTTGATTCATTACTGCCAACAAAAGCTTTTTATCGCTTATGTCCTGAATTGCAGACTGAAAGTCGCACAAAAAGTGGCACACTTGTGCGAGTGCAATTATTAGGGCAACACCCACAATGGTTGGCTGAAAATGCGTTTAGAGCGGTGTCATTAGGCTCTTGGGGAGTTGATTTAAATTGTGGTTGCCCTTCAAAAACAGTCAATGGTAGTGGGGGGGGAGCTTCACTTTTAAAACAGCCAGAAACGATTTATCAAGCCACTAAAGCGATGCGTCATGCAGTACCTTTAGAATTACCTGTATCGGTTAAAGTGAGACTCGGTTGGGATTCTTCCTCGTATAGTCATGAGATTGCAGATGCGGTGGCGCAAGGTGGTGCTACAGAAATCACGGTACATGGCAGAACAAAAGAAGATGGCTATAGTGCAGACAAAATTAATTGGCAGGCTATTGGTGATATTCGCCAAAGACTCTCAATACCTGTGATTGCCAATGGTGAAATCTGGAACCGTGAAGATGCATTAGCTTGTTTAGCTACAACAGGGTGTGATGCGATAATGATTGGGCGTGGTGCAATGAATACACCTAACTTAAGTCGTGTTGTAAAAGGCATAGAAGCTAAAATGTCATGGCAGGAGGTTATTCAATTATTAAAGCGTTATATTCGTTTAGAAAAACGTGGTGATACGACGATCTATCATGCATCACGCATTAAACAGTGGTTTAGCTATTTAAGAAAAGAATATCCAGAGGCGGATGCGTTGTTTAGGCAAATCCGAACATTAAAAACGTCGCCAGAAATTGCAGTCGCAATAGAGGCTCTGTAGTTTAAACAACCATTTTATTTGATAAAAATAGTGCTTATTAATCAGCACTATTTTTTTGTTCATTAAGCAATGATATTTCTATTTATCTTAAATATAGTGTTACTTATCTCTAATAATTGGAAAAAATAACTATTTCGACTTACACTCAATAAGTGGCATTTTTAGGTATGTTGTTTATATCATGACTATTTTAGGGGGAAATATGGGAATTCTTGCTTGGATTATCTTTGGTTTGATCGCGGGTATTTTGGCGAAATTCTTAATGCCAGGCTCTTATGATATTGGTCTGATATGGACTTGTATTCTGGGTATTGTGGGTGCGGTTGTTGGTGGCGCAATCAGTAGCTTCTTTGGTAAAGGTAAAGTGGATGGTTTTAACTTTGGTAGCTTTGTTGTTGCCGTTATTGGTGCCATTGTTGTACTCTATCTTGCCAAGATATTCGCCAGTTAATGCATTTATACTCAATCATGATAATAAACCCGCTTAATATGCGGGTTTACTTTTTAAGGCAAAGACTGATTAAGTTAGCATTCGCAAGGAAGAGCACTCTCTGCGCCCCATTGCGCCCAAGAACCGTCATAAAGTGCGATAGACTGACAACCTAATATTGTTAACGCTAAAAATAACACTGCGGCAGTCATACCTGAACCACAGGTAACAATGACGGGTTGTGATAAATCGACACCAGCCTGCTCAAATATTTGCTTTAATTCAGTTTTACCTTTTAATTGCCCATCAACAACTAACTCATTCCAAGGCACATTTTTACTACCAGGAATATGTCCACTACGCAAGCCTGGGCGGGGTTCTGGTGCTCTACCATAAAAGCGATCAGCAGAACGCGCATCAATCATCTGTTTTTGCTTTGTCGCTAGATTATCAATAAGTTGCTGTTTATTAGCATAATGTTGGGCGTGACGTTCAACTACAAATGGAGATGTTGCTGGTGTCTTGATAGTTTCACCTTGTTCTATAGCAAATCCAGCATCAATCCATACTTGTAGACCGCCAGCAAGAATGCGCACATTACGACAACCTAGTGTTGTGAATGTCCACCAACCTCTAGGAACAGAAAATAAGTTGCCTTGATCGTAAAGAATAACCGTCGTGGTATTAGAGATACCTAATTGCGTCAGCGTTTCTGAAAATAGTGTGTCAGACGGCAACATATGTGGCAATGTTGTCGTTTTATCTGCGATTTCATCAAGATCAAAAAAATGAGCATGTGGAATATGGCGCTCAAGATAAAGCGCTTGATAGTCAATCTGTTGTGTTGGCATTGGTGCACTGACATCTAGGATCACAAGATCAGAGTTATTTTGATGTTCAAATAGCCATTGGGGAGTAACAAAGTAATCGTATTCCACGGTGCGACCTCATTTATTTAGCAGAAGATGAGCTGTCTGGGATAGCTGGAAATTGTTGTGCAGGTGACGTTTCATGTTGCGCTTTTTCTGTTTCTATTGGTGTAGTGGAGCGAGTATAGATATTTAAACCCGCAAGAAAAACACCACCGATAGAACCAAAAGCAAGGAGTGCGATAATGACAATAATTATTTTTTTCATAATGTTCATTTGCAGATGAATGTTGCGCAAAAGTATATCGAGATATGAAGTTGAAACAAGTATTAAGTGGGCTTAATCGACAAATGATGGTGGTTAGAAAGTTTATTTTTTGGGGAAAAGCAAGGGAGAGTAGATAAATAAACAGACTATTTATTTTTATAAATAGTCTGAGTAGGGTTAACGTTGGCGTTAATTATTTCAATCAAAGGTTACAGTCAATGATAAGAAAAAATCCCTTAAACTCAGGAGTAAATGAGTTTAAGGGGAAGGGTAACGCAACTTAATTAGGAATATAAAAACCAGAATGTCATCGCTAAGTTCACAATAGCCGCGACAGCCATAGGAATAGCAGTGCGTTTAACTATTTGGAACGGTGAGACATTCGCAATACCTGCAATGGCGACAATGGCGGCGGTAATGGGTGAAACAGTACGGCCGAAACTTGTCATTATTTGCATGGGTAAAATTAAGGTAATCACATCGACTTTTAAGAAGGCGGCAATTTTAGGTGTTAAGGCTGCAAATGAGAAAAATGCGGCATTGCCCGAACCCATTAAAAAGGCGGCTAATGCAAGAATGGCACTCATTACAATAATCATGGCTGCAATTCCGAAACCTGCATCTTGAGCAGAACTAATTAGTGTATCGACGGCACCACTTTTTAGTAAACCATTCGCAAAGAACTCACCGGAGACAATTAACGATACTACTAAGACAAATTGCTTACCCATTCCTTCAAAGAACAGCATAAAGCTATTCATTACCGCTTTTGCATCGCGTAAGCGAACATATTCAAAAAGAAGTGCAATCACAGTACTAATAATCATCGCTGTGGTGACTTCTAATTTAATATAAGGGTGTAGCAAAGGACTGAAGCCAATAATCAGAATTAAAGGGATCACGGGTAATAAGGCATAAGATAACGGAATTTTATTATCTTCTTCTTTTACAGAATCAATCGTTGTTGGGTCAAAAACAAATCCTTCACGTTTATCCCACCAGCGCTGAATAAAGAAGTGAGTGATGGCAACAGCAATAATAATAGGAATAGTGATCGGTAACTGATGTTGAACAAAATAGACGGCAGGTTCAATATCCGCTGTTTTCGCAGCCATAATCACGTTACCAGAACCGGGACCATGGTCGATAAACTGGCAACATCCAATAACACCTAAAGCGGAAAGTGGACTAATACCAGAACGAATTAATATCGGGTACATAGTGACCATCAACAGCATACCTAAACCCGCATGGCTAGGAATAAAGATAACCAAGATTTGGGTGACTAGAAATGAAATCACTAATAATAAGTAAGGCGATTTTATCGCTTTTAATGGTTTCTCAAAAATCGCGAATAAAGCACGGCTTGCGCCAACGTGTTCCATATAACGAGAGAAACCCGCAATGGCCATTAATGTTAAACCAAGACCCGCTAGGCGAGAACTCATAATATTCGTAAAGATTTGGAAAATATCAAAATATTTAAATTGAGTGGATTTATTTTCTGGCAATAACGGATTAAGGTCGAGAGATGCCGTTAAGAGTAATAGCAACAACCCGCCGAGTAATAATACTGGTTGAGGCTTATAACCTCGCGCCAGTAAATAAACCACCAACGCTGTTACCAGCGCGGCAATGATTAAACCTGTCATAGTGAATTCCCCGGTAATGACGCAATATTTTTTGTTATTGGTTTAATGCTGAAAAAGCTTGTGTAATATCTGCAATAAGATCGTCAGTTGCCTCAAGACCAATATGTAAACGGACAAAAGGACCATGACCTTCACGCCAATCAGATGCTGTTCTTGCACCAACAACATTGGCCGGTAATGCAAGGCTTTCGAATCCCCCCCAAGATGCACCAATCCCAAATAGCTCAAGCGCATCAATAAATTGCTCTGATTGTTTTGTGGTAAATTCTTGTTTGAACTCAATAGTTAATAGGCCGTTACTGCCTTTGCAGTCACGTTTCCATAAATCATGACGAGGGTGATTAGGTAATTCAGGGAACCATACTTTTTCAACTTCTGGACGAGTCTCTAACCACTGGGCGATAGTCAGAGCCGATTTACCATGAGCGGCAATACGTTGGCCTAATGTCCTCATTCCGCGAAGTACTAGTGCTGCATCATCAGGACTACTGGCTTGACCTAATGCTTCGGGTAATGCACCAATTTTTTTCCCATGCTTTTTCATTGGCGACCATAATGCCCATCATGACATCAGAGTGACCGCATAAATATTTAGTTGCTGCAATAACTGAGACATCAGCGCCTAATTCCAGTGGGTTATAAAGCCATGCAGAGCCCCATGTATTATCAACACCGACAGGAATATTTCTTTCATGAGCAATACGGCAGATTTCAGGTAAGTCGAGCATTTCATAAAGGAGTGAGCCTGGAGATTCGACAAAAATAAGCTGTGTATTTTGCTGAATTTTCTGTTCAAAATCTGAACCGTCGGTTTTAAAGAAGCTATAAGCAATATTATTGGGTTCAAGGAAAGCAGAAGCGATTTTACGCACAGGTTCATAAACGGAATCGGCAAATAAAACATGCCCGCCACTGCGTGCATATCCCATAATGGTCACTGCGATAGCCGCCAAACCGGTAGGGAACAATTGAGCACGATGACCACCTTCTAGTTCTGTCACTAAAGCTTCTAAAGCAAAAGCGGTTTCGGTACCACGAGCGCCATAACTCAATACACGCTCTGTCGCACGACGATCACGTACATCACGCCAGCTTTTAATTGAGTCAAAAACAATAGTACTGGCTCTCATAACAGGTGGATTAATGGGACCAGAAGTCTTAATTTCTTGACGTCCACTGTGGATCAATTTTGTTTGTTTATTTTGTTTCATTATTAATATCTCCAAATATAGAAATAGAGTTCCCCGGTAATTAAATAAAATGATTAATTACTGTTTGTACTTATTTTGTTTCTATTATTTATAACAAACTTATTTATTTTTAAAATAGCTATTTTCTAAAAATGATGATCTCCCTCTAACTTTTTAGCATTAATTATTCTAATTGAATCTTAAATGTTATTTAAGATTCAAAAGTTATAATTCATAAATAAAAGATTATTTATAACATATTGAATTAATGTTACTTTTTAATTGATAAGAAATATTTGAAATTAGATTAAAATTATCAAAGTGTTTTTTTAGAGATTATATTGCATAAATAAAATAACAATCTAACAAGTCGTTTGATTAAAAAAACGATTTTTTTTATTATTCTTTTAACAGGGAAATAATTATGGGAACCAGCGTTTTCGATTCGGTTTTATTAAAGAATTTATGGTCAACAGAAGAGATGAGAACTATTTTTTCTGATAAAACAAGAATGCAAAATTGGCTTGATTATGAAGCGGCATTAGCCATTGAACAAGCTGAATTAGGTTTGATCCCAAAAGAAGCAGCTAAAGTTATTGCAGATACCGCGAAACTTGAAAAGCTCGATATGGATTATGTATTAGAACAAGTGCGCCTTACTCGCCATCCATTAGTGCCAACAATTCGTGGTTTAGAACATGCTTGCCCAGAACACTATGGGGAATATGTTCATTTTGGGCCAACCACTCAAGATGTAATTGATACCGGCCTTGTGCTTCAACTCAAAGAAGCGCATCACACTTTTTTACGTGATATCAAAGTATTAGGTCGTGCATTACTTTCACTAAGTGAACGACATCGCAATACGCCAATGGTTGGACGTACATTAGCTTTACAAGCTCTACCTATTACTTTCGGTCATAAAACGGCGATTTGGTTAACTGAATTAGCACGTCATTACCAACGCCTTAAAGAAATTGAGCCTCGTTTATTTGTTGGCAGTGTTGTCGGTGCGGTGGGGACAAAAGCCTCTTTAAGTGATAAAGCTGATGAATTAGAAGCTCGCGTATTAAAACGCTTAGGCTTAGGCGTACCTGAAATTTCATGGCAACCTGCACGTGATAGATTCAGTGAATATGGTATGTTGATTGGCTTAATTAGCGGAACTTTAGGTAAAATTGCCAATGAAATCCTACTATTAGCACATAACGAAATTGATGAGTTATCTGAACCGTTTAGTAAAGGACAAGTGGGTTCTTCGACTATGCCACATAAACGTAATCCAGCGATTGTAGAAAATGCGGCCTGTGTTAGTAATACCTTAAAAGCAAATCTTTCTGTACTAACAGACATGATGAAACATCAACATGAGCGTGATGGTGCTATTTGGAAAATGGAATGGAAAATCATGCCAGAAATGTGCCTGATGTTATCTGTTATCTTCGATAATATGAAAACAGTATTAGGTGGATTAAATGTGCATGTAGAAAAAATGCGCGAAAATATGGACATATTAGGCGGTTTTATGTTGGCAGAGCGTGTGATGTTTGCATTATCTGATAAAGCAGGTAAACAAACCGCACATGAAATTGTGTATGAAGCATCCATGTCAGGACAAGAAGAAGGCATAACCTTCGTCGAAGCGATTAATCGCGATACGCGTATCCGTGATCACATCACTCAAGAAGAGCTTGATGCTCTTTTAGATCCAACAACGTATGTAGGAAATGCGCCGGCCCAAGTTGATCGTGTTGTCGCACAAACCAAAGCTTCTGGCTGGTTAAATGACTAAGTGACTTAATTACATCCAATCTTCTTATTATCTAAAAGCCGGTGATATTGCTGGCTTTTTCTTATCTATCCTGAGGTGTTTATGACATTGAGTCAGCAGTTAGCCCAATTTATTACTACAACCACTTTCTCTGATTTACCTGTTCAAGTTGTTAGTCAAGCCAAAATTCATTTATTAGATACATTAGGTGTCGCACTTGCTGGAAGTGTGCAACAAAGTGCTATTCAAAGTCGTCAAGGTGTGGCTTTTTTACCTGATAGCCAAGGTAACATTCCGATTTGGGGAAGTTCGCTAACAGCAAGCACTACGGTGGCGGCACTAACAAATGGTATTGCATCACATGCCTTAGATTTTGATGATACACACACTGATTCGATTGCACATGGTAGCGCGGTATTAACGCCGGATTGCTTTTGCATTGGGTGAGTCTATTGGTGCTTCATCAAAAGATATTTTAACGGCATGGGTGATTGGCTGGGAAGTGGCAGCAAGAGTAGGCTTAGCAAGCCATAGTGGATTTCATCAGCGAGGTTTTCACGCCACAGCAATTGCAGGAATTTTTGGCGCAACAGCTTGTGCCGCTTCACTATTAAAGTTAACGCCAGAACAAACTGTGAATGCAATAGGCCTAACAGGAAGCCAAGCAGGAGGTGTGGCAGAATATCTTACTAATAGTTCATCTTCTAAATGCTTTCATGCGGGGATGGGCTGCACAATCAGGTATTATTGCCGCATCACTAGCAAAAGGTGGAATGACAGGCCCTGAAACGATATTCGAAGGTCGCTATAGTCTCTACCAAACTCACGGTATTCGAGAACAAGCACAACCCGAACAAGTGGCATTGGGATTAGGTAAACGATGGGAATTTTTAAATGTTTCTATTAAGCCTTATCCGGTGTGCCACTTTGCTCATGCGACTGTTGACTGTGGACGTAATCTACTGAAAAAAGGGGTCACGGCTGATGATATTGAGAGCGTGGAGTGCGTGGTTGATCCTGTCGCAGCCGCTTTAATTTGTGAACCACTTGAAACAAAATGGGCACCTCAAACAGCTTATGGAGCAAAATTTAGTTTGCCGTGGCTATTTGCTGTGGGCTTTTTAGATAATGCATTAACGTTATCTTCATTATTACCCGAAAACTTACAACGTGAAGATATTCAATCGTTAGCGAAGCGTGTAAGTTATCGTTATCCTGAAAAAGCTGAAATACCATTCCCAACATATTTTCCAGGATTAATTTTTGTGACATTAAAAAATGGTGAAAAGATCACCGAGAGATTAGATATTCAATATGGTAATCCACAAAATCCAATGACTGATAAGGATGTGATCAGTAAATTTTACGATAATGCTTCATTAGTGATGCAAGATAAACAATTGACTCAACTCGTTGAAAAAACGTTGGATTTTGAGAATGTCACTCTTTCTGAGATTACACAATTATTGCGTATTGAAGAAAACACTAATTAAGTTAAAAATAACGTCAATAAGATGATGAAGTGAAGGATTGGTTTGGTCTATCCAATCCTTTTTTTATTGCCTTGCACACATAAATTCAGATGTACATACAATTTTTTCACCAATACGAACAATACCAAAAAAGCTAACAATAGTGCGTCGTTGTCGGCGAAACTGAATATCCAGATGTAGCTGATCACCCGCTTTTACCGCATCATAAAACAGTGCATTTTTTATACTGGCAAAATAACATTGCTGGCCTTCTTCCATAGGAGAAAGGTAGTAATGTGCAAGGATCCCTGCCGCTTGAGCCAGACTTTCAAGGAGTAATAAAGGTGGGTAAAACTCACCAAAAACAACCGTATCATTGGTAGTGACATTTTTTATTGCGATTAATTTGCCACAGGCAAGTTCGGCTGGCTCAGAAATAACGCCATCAATTAATAAGAATGGATAACGATGAGGTAATATTTCCATTATTTCACTGACTGAAATGGGCATATATTTTCTCCTCGTTATGGTGATAGAACAAATCGGATCCTGCAACAATAGTGGCTATTATTTCATTCTTATTCAATATCGTACAGCATATTGAACTGAATGGTATGCGAAAGCGATAACAAAGACTAAAATTGTAAAAAATTTAGCCTTTGTTATTTCTAAATAAGAATAGTTTATTAATCAAGTTGAGCAATAATTTGGCGTAGATCCGCTATTGCAGCATCATTTAAAGGCGCTTGCGGTAAAATGGGATCACCTACGTTAAAACCTTGAATATTGAGAGAGGCTTTAATGCATGATGCCAGTGAATATTTAGTAAAGGCTTCATTGAGTTGCCACATTTCTTTTTGTTTTGCCAATGCGGTATCAAAATTGCCTTTTGTTGCGAGTTCATACAGTTCAACACATTGTTTTGGTAAGACGCAAGCAGGGCCTGCCATCCAACCAACACCACCCAGCTTTAATACAAGCAATGGAATATGAGCAGAGGCGCTGAAAATTTTGGCGCGTTCACCAAAGGTGTTGATCATGGTGAGTAAACGACCTGTATTGCTTGACGCATCTTTAATATATTCAATATTCGGGATATAGCTAAGTTCATTGAATAAAGAGATAGGGAGAACATCACCTAAAAGCCCAGGATTTGTGTAAATTGTCATGGATTTTTCAGGAAAGGCTTCAGCGATAGTTCTGAAATAACCCGCTTGCGCTGTTTCGCTTAATGGGTACATTTTTTGTGATATCAGCACCATGCCATCTACACCTAATTGGGCGTATTGTTCAGCCTGATGACAGGCATCTGCGGTTGAAAAACTTGCGACACCTGCAATAACAGGAACCCGCCCCGCAGTTTGATCAACCGTAATACGCACAATTTCATTACGTTGCGCTTGAGAGAGATAAGCATATTCACCAGTGCTACCTAATGGACTTAGTCCATGAACACCACACGAGATCAAATGCTCAATCAAGTGGCGTAATGAGACTTCGAGGATCGTGCCTTTTGTTTGATCAACAGGGGAAACAAGGTAAGGAAAAATACCATGAAATTGGGTCATAATCGGTGTCCTGTTCTATGGTGTTAATATTTTATTACTTTGGTTATTAACGATATTATTTCATTCAGATATTTTATTCTTGTTGAAGAGTTATATCGGCATGATTAATAACTTCATTTTGTTCATTTTTTAATGAATCAAACAGTATTTGTGCTGCTTTTCCTGGGCTATTGGCATTGAGATACAGGTTATAACGAATTGCGGGTAAAGCGGGTAATCCTTCTTTTTCGCCTAAAATACGCAAATCATCACCTGAAAGCTCAATTGACCGCGCCATAATACCTAAACCTGCACGTACCGCAGCTCTAGCTCCTGAAAGCGTTGTAGCCATATAAGCAATTCGCCAACGAATGCCTTGTTGATCAAGGTGATTTATCATCATATCGCGGTATGTGCTGGGTTCATCTAGTACAACTAATGGCAATGGTTCATCAAGATCAAATCTGAAATGTTTTCCGCAATACCATAAGGAAGGGGAGACACGCAGGACAATTTTGGGATACCCCACATGTTCTTCGGTGGAAATAGCTAAATCAAGCTCGTTATTTTCTAGCATCGACATTAAAAACGGACTACGTTTAACAATGATTTCCATAATAAGGCGTGGATATGCACCTGAAAAACGTGCGAGAAGGTCTGGTAAAATCGTGTTTGCCGTATCATCAGGGGAACCAATTTTTAAGATCCCATCGATTTCTTCATGCATTAATGAAAGACAAGCTTCATCGTTCAGACGTAAAATACGGCGAGCATAATTGAGGAGTTGCGTGCCTGCTTCTGTCAGTGTTTTATTTCTGCCTTGGCGAGCAAAAAGTTCTTTACCTATAAGGGATTCAAGTCGCTGCATTTGCTGGCTAACCGCAGATTGAGTACGACAAACAGATTCTGCGGCTGCGGCAAAGGTATTTCCATCGACAACGGCAACAAAGGTTCGGAGTAAATCAAGTTCTAAGTTAAAAATAGGGCGCTTTGCAGAGGTCATTATAGGTATCTCTTAACTGGTGTTGTGTTTTAATAAAACCAATAAATCATATTTTTATAAAGCTATTTTTAATGTGACGTAACGAATACTCATACTATGAAGAGTTGAATTAATAATCTATAACAAAGCTCAATAATTTCGAGATGTTATCCATTCTTTGATGAAAAAAGAGAGTAATTAAAGGTAACTACTGATTTTTATACAGTATTATGAGACAATAGCACCTTTCTTAAAATCAGCTACAGAGTGGTTATGTCCCTTTCTCAATCAGTTAAAACTCAAATAAGTCAGTGGTATAAAGCTCTCCCCGAATATATTGATGGGTTTATTCCCCGTGCGCCACAGCGTGAAATGATCGCTGAAGTAGCCAAGACTTTTTCTGATGAGATGGGACGTCATTTAGTAATTGAAGCGCCAACAGGTGTAGGAAAAACACTCTCTTATCTTATTCCTGGTATTGCAATTAGTCGTGATGAGAAAAAACCACTGATAATCAGTACGGCAAATGTGGCACTGCAAGATCAAATTTTTAGCAAAGATCTCCCCTTATTAAAAAAAATCATTCCTGACCTTACGTTTACAGGTGCTTTTGGCCGTGGGCGTTATTTATGTCCTCGTAATTTAGATGCTATCTGTGCGACTGAAGGCGAGCAAATCGACTTAATGTTTTTACTTGAAGACAAAGTGGATGTGGCAACCAGTGCAGAAAGAGAAATTTGCCAAGAATTAAAAAATGATTTTACGAGTTTTGGCTGGGATGGTTTGCGCGATCATCATAAACGGGCATTAACAGATAGTTTATGGCGCAAAATTAGCACAGATAAAATGAACTGCTTAGGACGCAATTGTCAATATTATCATCGTTGCCCTTTTTTTATTGCTCGCCGTGAAATTGATGAAGTTGATGTAGTGATCACCAATCATGCTTTAGTGATGGCGGCAATGGAAAGCGAATCTGTGTTACCGGATGCTAAAAATATGCTATTGGTGCTAGATGAAGGGCATCATATTCCTGATGTTGCGCGAGATGCACTTGAAGTGGAAGGGGAAATTACCTTAGTTGCCCTTAATAATCAGCTCGATAATATCACTCGCCATGTTAGTCAGTATTTAGCGCAATTTATTCCAGCAAGGCCACCTAAATTGGCTGATCCTATTCGTTTTGATGCCCATATCGCTAAGTTACGTGAAGCTTATCAAGAGGTTGATACATTTACGCGCGTGTTATTACCAGAGCGTAGTGAACAAGATGAATATCTCTTTCCATTAGGCCAATTACCTGAACAACTTTTGCTAAGTTGCCAAACCTTATTTAAGTTAACGGATGGATTAAAAATGTTAGGTGAGGCGATTTTAAACGATTTAACAGAGCGTACAGGCAAAGAAGATGTTGTGCGTTTACATCGTGCTATTTTAACTACCAGTAGAATGGTGGGCTATTTAGAAAATATGGCCAAACTGTGGCGCTTAGCAACATTAGAACAGACGTCAAAAGCTCCCGTATCAAAATGGCTGACTCGTCGTTACGATAAAAAGCAGTCTCATCTCTATTTTCATTGTGCTGGCATTCGTGTTAGCGAACAACTGACACAATTGTTATGGAAAAATATCCCACATGTGGTTATTACTTCTGCGACATTACGCTCATTAAATAGCTATTCTCGTATTCAAGAATTAACAGGCCTAAGTGAGCATTTTGATGATCGCTTTATTACGTTATCTTCACCTTTTGAACATAAAGAGCAAGGTAGATTAGTTATTCCCAAAATGCACTATGAACCTACGATGAGCTATGAGCGTGAACATTTAAAAGAGATGGCTCAATATTTTCGACAAGGAATGGAAGAAAATAATCATCGAGGACAATTGGTTTTATTTAGTAGCCAACGGGCAATGGACGGCTTTTTGGAAGAAGTGAAAGATTTACGTTTATGCTTATTAGTACAAGGGGATCAGCCTCGTTATCGATTGGTAGAAATACATTGTAAGCGTATTGATGCGGGTGATAATAGTGTATTGATTGGTTTGCAATCATTTGCTGAAGGGCTTGACTTAAAAGGAGATTATTTAACACAGGTGCATATTCATAAAATTGCTTTCCCTCCTGTGACTGATCCTGTCATTGTGACAGAAGGTGAGTGGCTCAAATCACTGAAACGTTATCCATTTGAAGTGCAAAGCTTACCAAGTGCATCATTTAATTTAATTCAGCAAGTCGGTCGTCTTATTCGTAGTCATCATTGTCACGGTGAAATTGTCATTTATGATAGGCGTTTGCTAACTAAAAATTACGGGGGACGTTTATTAACGGCGTTACCTGTTTTTCCTATTTATCAACCTGATATGCCTAAAATAAATAAAAAAAGACTACCTAAAGAAAGGTAGCCTTTTTAAGTTATAATTATAACGTATTATATTATCAATTAATTCTCAATATTAGCTTCAATAAACCATAAGAATTTATCAAGATCACGTGATGCGGCTGTAAACATATCCGCGGTATCTTCGTCTTCAACTTCATCAATGGCTTTACGAATATCATTTGCAACGATAGCATAACGATCGGCCAGTGCTTTTAAGTGATCTTGCACATCGTGAATATCCAGAGGATAAGCTTTCAATGGGGTTTTCTTACTGACAACCTGTGCTGTGCCTAATACAGTGCCACCTAATTGAACAACACGCTCTGCAAATTCATCAGTGTGTTCATTAATGGTATCGCGGAAGCCGTCTACCATCTCATGAACAGAAATAAAGTTTCTGCCACGCATATTCCAGTGCGCTTGTTTTGTAATGAGAGATAGGTCGATAAACTGCGTCACCATCTGTTGTAGTAATTCGATAGCATGCAGTTTTACACTATCATCGAGATTATTACGGGTATAAAGCAGAGTTGAAGGTGTGGATTTGACTAATTTAGCAGTACTCATAATCGTTCTCCCTAAATAATTAATAAATCATTATCTTAATTTCTGTTAATTATGATAGTGAATTATTAATGGTTAGTCTTATCGATTGATACTATTAAATTGATAGGTCATCTATTAAAAAAATCTAATCTATCGAAATAGTCTATTTAGGGTAAGACAATGAGCGAAAAATAGCAATGATAGGTCAGTAAAGTTATTATTTAATAAGTAAAAAGGATCATAAGATCCTTTTAAAACTAATATTAATTTCTTACTGAGTAAAATGAGTTAAATATCTATTTTATTTCCTCAATTTTGGTTTTGCTTTTCATGGTCGTTGTTGAACCAATAGAGGCTAAAACAATAAAGGCTAAGGCAACCCATTGTATTAACGTCAAATGTTCATGTAAGAAAATAATACCAATAAAAGCTCCCATACAAGGCTCTAAGCTCATTAAAGTACCAAATGTTTTAGCTGGTAGACGCGTAAGTGCGATCATTTCTAAGGTATAAGGGAATGCGGTTGATAAAATCGCAATCGCCAAAGCAATAGGTAAAATAGACCAACTAAACATAATGTCAGGACTGCTTTGTAACATACCAATAGGAACAAAAATAAAAGCCGCAACTAACGAGCCAATAGAAACCGTTGCCGCGCCGTAACCTTTACCTGCACGTTGTCCGAATACAATATATAACGCCCAACCTACACCGGCACCCAGTGCATAAAGGATACCTAGAGGATCTAATCCATGAATATTATCGCCAATAGGCAGCAATAATCCTAAACCTGCAATGACTAAAATTATCCATAAAAAGTCGATGGCTCTGCGCGATGAAAACATAGCAACAGCTAAAGGGCCTGTAAATTCAAGGGCAACCGCAATACCTAAAGGAATGGTTTCAAGGGCGAGGTAGAAAAGGTAATTCATTGCCCCTAACGATAAACCATATAAAAACAGTGGCATAATTGACTCGCGGTTAAATTTGAGCCGCCATGGTTTAAAGATAAAAAAGAGGATCAATGTGCCTAATAATAGACGTAACGCCGTTACCGCAGGGGCACCGATAACAGGAAATAGGCTTTTAGCAAGGGATGCGCCACTTTGTATCGAAAGCATAGAAAGAAGCAAAAGAAGCACAGGATAAAATACCTGTAATTTAGCTGAGTGTCTGGCTGACAACATCCTATAAAACCTCGTCAATAATCAATCGTATGTGTGCTCTGTTAGCGAAATAACAAAGGATCGCATAATATAAAATAAAATTACGTGCTTTAATATAGTTATTTATTAATAAATATTTTTATTTAAATTTAGTTGAATAAATTTAGTTAAAATACAAGTCAATTAATATTGAATAAAATAAAGAATAGGATAATTTAAATATAAGATTTAATAATAATTAAAGATATATGCATGATAAAAGTGCAAAAACACTTTTTTTAACCTTTTTTATCAAAGTAGGCTTAAGTATAATTCGACATTCGTTTTAACTAGCAAAATGAGAATAAAAAATGAATAAAATAAAATCTATCGCTGTGTATTGTGGTTCTAGTTTAGGGGCCTCACCTATTTATAAAGAACAAGCCATTATTTTTGCCGAAGAGCTGGTTAAACGTAATATTACCTTAATTTATGGAGGAGCAAGTGTGGGAATTATGGGTACACTTGCAGATACAGTATTAGCTGAAGGCGGAAAAGTAATTGGGGTTATTCCTACGCTATTAGAAGGGCGTGAAATTTCTCATAAAAATCTGACTGAACTGCACGTTGTTGAGACCATGCATCAGCGTAAAAGCAAAATGATAGAACTAGCAGAAGGTTTTGTCGCTTTACCTGGTGGTTTTGGTACATTAGAGGAGTTTAGTGAAGTCTTTACATGGAGCCAAATTGGGTTGCATAAAAAACCCTTGGGCATACTTAATATTAATCAGTTTTATTCACCATTATTAATGATGATTGATAAAATGGCGGACGAACAATTCCTACATGAAAAATATCGCAATATGGCAATTGTAGAACAATGTCCTATTCAATTATTAGATAAGTTTGAAACATATATTGCACCTCCGGTAAAAACCTACAACAAATAAAGGTAAAAAATGATAATAATAAGAAAAGCAATTTTTTCTGATGTGGAAGAAATTAATGCACTTTACTCGGTTTTATTTAATGAAATGGCAAAATTACAACCCGATCGATTAAAACCAGGTAAGCAAGATGAAGCTTTTATTATTAATGGAATAAAAAATAATAAGTTTCATCTGTTAGTGGCCGATTTAGACGGTAAAATTGTTGGATTTAGTATGGCGCAAATACAAGAAACGCCAATGTTTAACTGCTTAGTGCAACGTAAATACGCCTATATTTATGATATCGTTGTTGATCCTACTATTCGTAGTCAAGGCACTGGGAGCTTATTGCTTAACGCCATGAAAGAGTGGGCGAAATCAGAGAAAATGACGCATCTTGAGTTATCGGTATTAGCTGAAAATAGTGCAGCTAAGCGTTTTTACGAGCGAGAAGGATTAAAAGAAGTAAGCACTGTAATGGGGATTACTTTGTAGCAGATTAAATTTATCTTAATTCTCATGGGATTAAGTGCATAGATAAAAATAAACCCGCTTTACACGGGTTTATTAATTATATTATTCAGCTAAATTGTGGGTTTCCCCGCTATGATCGTACACAATACCCTGACATTTTCAACATCTTCTGCCGATATTTCAAACAGGTTTCTATCTAATACAATAAAATCAGCAAATTTTCCGACTTCTAATGATCCAATTTGTCTCTCCATATCCAATGCCTGAGCGGCATTAATGGTAGCAGCTCGTAAGACTTCAATTAATGTAAGATTGCGATCGTTATCAAGGCGTGGGCTTGTGACATTTTTTTGGCGCGTCATTGCAACTTTAAAATTGTACCATTCATTAAGTGGATCTATCGGCCAGTCGCTACCAAAAGCCACGGTGACGCCTGCATCAATAAATTTTCCTGCCGTTTCCAAATAGTCACAGCGAGATTTACCTAGCATTTCAATATCTTTTTCGATATTGCTCTGCTCTACAGCAGCCCATTGGAAGGAGAGAAAAGGGGTGGTTTTTAGTTGTGTAAAACGAGCATAATCTTTTTCACACATCAATTCATTATGCGCAAGCCCCGGTCTAATGTCTTTTTTAGGTAAGACTTTACGCATTTCACTGATAGCATCCAGTGCTGTGCTGATTGCACCTTCAGCAACGGTATGAATATGAGGATGATAACCCTCACGAGCAATTTCTATGATTAATGGCGTTAAGATTTCAGGTGAAAAATAGAGGTCACCAACATGTTCAGATGGTTGCCAATGTGGTGTGTCATCTGTGCCCACATTGATGCGATATGGTGCGTGTAAACGAGCTGTCATAATCGGCGCTTGTAATACACCATCAAGAAAAAGTTTAATATGACGGATAGCAACGCTGGGTTGAGCATTTTCGCTGATTTGATGCCATTGTGAAAAACGAGTTGTAGCATGGCGTACCGCGTTTGGAATATCATCAATAGATGGCACATCATCGGGTGTGATTTCAACGGCATTTTCAACACGAAGGGTCAGTTCACCGGCTTTTCTTAATGTATTAAAGGCGCGTAATTGAGGTTCACCCGCACGCGCATCCATAATGGTGGTTACGCCTTGTTCATTTAATAATTTTTGAACATGACGGGCTATGTGTAGGTTTTGTGCTTCAGTGAGTGGAGGCAAGCTATCAATGGCTTGCATTGCGGGGGCATCTTCAAGAATGCCAATGGGAGTTCTATCGCCATCACGCTCGATATTTCCATCAGGAGGATCGGGTGTTTCAGCAGTGATATTTAACAGTTCTAAAGCTCGAGAATTAGCAAGAACGCTATGACAATCACTAGAAAAAAGTAAAATAGGGCGAGTCGTATTTAGGGTATCAAGGTGATAACGTGTCATTTGTACACCTTCTGGTTGCATTCCTTCACGATACCATGCAGAGACCTTTAACCATTCGTTATCACTATTAATAAAATTTTCATCAAGGTATTTTTGAATGCGCGATAAAATATCATCGATAGAGAGTGATTGATAATCAAGATGGCAACCCGCTAATGTTGCACCACCCCAAAATGGGTGCATATGTGCATCAATAATGCCAGGCATAGCCATTTTTCCCTGTAAATCAATCAGTTCAGTTTTGTCATTACAGTAAGAAAGTAAACACTCTTTTTTACCTGTAGCTATAATTACACCCTGGTTTATCGCGATAGCATCAACAATATTATCATGATGATCCGCGGTATAAATAAACCCGTTGTAATAAAGAGTGTCTGCAATTTGAAATGTCATTCTTCTACCTTGTATTGCTTTTTAGCACGTTAAACTTGTGCTTAGATGAGTATCTGTGCTTATCGGGCATCCTGTTGCGTTTTGACGCGGGCGGTTATAGTAGAATTAAATCAAGTTGAATACTACAAGTGTGTTACATTGATTTAACGAGGAATATGACTTAAAACGCGATTAAAATGATGATAAAACAGGTGAACACCCTTATATTTGAGGGTCGATAAGGTAAGGTTGAAGACGTTAGGCTTACCTTATCGAAAAGTATCAGAGTGGTTAGTTGTCAGGTAAATTGGCGGAGCACACTTCGCAATGTGGGTTTTTAGGGAGCTTAAACTCACGAAATTGCATTCGCATTGCGTCAAACATTAATACTTTGCCATGCAAATTTTCACCGTAGTCAGTGAGTAACTTTATTGCTTCAACGGCTTGTAATGTACCGATAGTACCCACAACAGGCGCCATTATGCCCGCTTCAACACAACTCAAGGCGTTATCGCCAAAAAGGTGGCTCAGACAACGATAGCAAGGTTCGCCATTTTGGTAGGTGAATACACTGATTTGACCTTCCATACGAATAGCAGCACCAGATACTAGCGGTTTCTTCTGATGAAAGCAGAGACGATTAAGTTGTTCGCGCACAGTCACATTATCCGTACAATCCATAACAATATCATGTTGGCTAATAAGCTGTGCTAAAGCCTCATCTTCAAGTAATGCATCAACGGTTTCTATTGTGACATGAGGATTAATAGCTTCTAATGTGGCTTTTGCAGAGAGTACTTTGGGTTGACCAATCGTGGCATCGCGATGAAGAATTTGGCGCTGAAGATTAGAAAGAGAAACGGTATCAAAATCTAATAATGTAAGTTTCCCTACGCCAGCGGCCGTTAGATATTGCGAAGCGCTACATCCTAAGCCACCTGCGCCAACAATTAGTACAGAAGCGCTTTTCAACGCTTCTTGACCATCAAAATCAAAGCCTCGCAATACAATCTGGCGATTATAGCGTAGTGTTTCTTCATCGGTTAATTCTATACTCATAAAGGCTATTCGCTTTTTAACAGGGAATTAAATAGCTCGATAGTAACGGTTTCGCCCGCTGCGATTTTGCCTCGTTCACGCTCTAAAACGATAAAGCAGTTAGCAACACTAAAAGAGCTATAAACGTGAGAGCCTTGGTGGCCTGAAGTATCCACTTGCCAAACACCCTCAGCATTAATACTTGCAATACCACGTTGAAAATCAAGACGGCCTACTGATTTTTTCAATGATGATTGAGCTATGGCTTGGAAACGTTGTGGTGCTTTCCAATGACTAAAGCCTGACAAGCGCGCGATTAAAGGCTGAACCAATTGGTAGAATGTGACCGTTGCTGAAACAGGATTACCCGGTAAGCCACAGAACCATGCATGATGTAATCGACCAAAGGCAAAAGGTTTTCCTGGTTTAATGGCTAATTTCCAAAAACCAATTTCGCCAATTTCATCAAGAATTTGTTTGGTATAATCAGCCTCACCGACAGAAACGCCACCACTGCTGATCACTAAATCGGCTTCTTGATCTGCTTTTTTAAAGGTTTCACGGAGTTTTTCCGGTGAGTCAGGAATAACGCCTAAATCTAAAACTTCACAACCCAATTTTTCAAGCATTAGGCGGACAGCAAAACGATTGGTATCATAAATTTGCCCCGCTTTTAATGGCTGACCGATAGTTTGTAACTCATCACCCGTTGAGAAAACGGCAACTTTTAAACGTCGATAAACGTGTACAGTGGCGATCCCTAAAGAGGCGATTAAGGGTAATTGTGCTGTTGAAAGCTTAGTGCCCGCCGGTAATACAACCTCATTTTCCTTAATATCTTCACCAATATGGCGAATATTTTGGCCTTTTTTCGCTGGATGAGGAAAACGAATACCACTTTCGCTTATCTCTGCTTCTTCTTGCATAATGACAGTATCAACACCAGTAGGAACCATTGCCCCTGTCATAATGCGTACACATTGACCAGCAGGAAGTTCTCCCTCAAAAGGAATACCAGCGAATGATTTTCCTGCCACAGGAAGAGGAGTTTGAGCGTCTAAGTCAGCGTAACGAAGTCCGTAACCATCCATTGCAGAATTATCAAAAGGCGGAACATTGAGTGGAGATGTAATATCTGCACTTAGAATATAATTGGCTGCATTATTTAATGGGATGTTAAGGGTATCGGTAATTGCCAGCGGTTTTTCAAGTAGTTTTTCTAGCGCTTCATCAAGAGATAATAAACCGCTAACGTGACATTGACTCATTATATACTCCAAGATCTATCGAAATGTTCTGTTTTATTTCATGATACTAATCTATCACGATGAACATCATCATGTCAGAGATCATCTTGTGACTAGAAAGAAATGAAACATCTTGTTGCAAAAAATGTTAACTGTCTGGGGTTAATATGTTGCTTGTTCTATTATTAATAAACAGCACATTTAAAATGTATAAAACAATAAAACAAAATAATGGATATCAATGAATACTTCAAATCACCAAAGTCATTCAGCGCAAGCTTTTCATATCGCGTTTAGTGGTTTTCTTGCTTTGGTCGTAGCGATGGGAATAGGGCGTTTTACCTTTACACCACAGGTGCCACTGATGATTGCGGGATCTCAATTGACACTCACGAGCGCAGGTATTGTCGCGGCATTTAATTACCTTGGTTATCTCGCAGGCTCTTATGATGCCATGAGAGCTATTAACGGTGTGGGATATCGCTTGTGGGCTGGACTTTGGGGATCCGTTGTTATTACCTTGTTGTCTGCCTTTTTAAATGATGCCTTTACACACAGTATTGCCCGTTTTTTTATTGGTTGGGCAAGTGGCTGGACACTTGTGTTGGTAGCCTCATGGGCCAATGAGTTACTGGCTCGGTTAAATCGTCCTGCTTTAAGTGTTGCTGTTTATGCTGGTACAGGAGCGGGTATATTCATTAGCGGTATGCTTGCTGTATTAATTATGAAATGGCAAATGACGGCGATGGCTGGCTGGATTATTTATGGTTCACTTGCTTTTATTTGTGCAATATATGTGAGCTATCACCTTCCTAAACCTTGGGCGATGAGCCGAGAAAACGTAAAAGTTGCACCTTTAACACTGACCCCAGCAATGAAAAAGTTGATTTGGGGTTATACCTTTGCAGGTTTTGGTTATATTTTACCGGCCACATTTCTTTCTCAAATGGCGGCAGAGCGCTTTCCGGGTAGTTTAATTGCACAATTTGTTTGGCCTGTTTTTGGTGCTTCTGCTGCATTGTGTATTGGAATTGCCATTTTAACGCGTAATGTATTAAACACACAGTTACGATTAGCTATTACACTTTGGCTCCAAGCATTAGGCATTTTAATTGCAGAGTGGATACCAACAATAACAGGGCTTGCGATAGGTGCTTTTTTAGTTGGTGGCGGTTTGATGTGTGCAGTACAACTTGCTTTTTTACGAGGTCGAGAATTAGCGCCTGATCATGGGCGCTATATGGCGGGTTTACTCACGACTTTTTATGCCATTGGGCAATTAGTTGGTCCTGTTATATCTTCACTTTCAACAGCATTAACAGGAAAATTAGAACCCGCGCTTTACGTTGCCTTTATCGTGTTGATCATCGGTGGTTTTCTGGTGTGTTTAAATGAAAAAAATTAGATTTAAGCTAAAAATAGTTCACACAAAAATGCAATAATTTCATAACGAAAAATGCGGTATTGCTGGATAATGTGATTCAGGTCATCTAAAGTGTAGGTTGTTGTCGCTGAGCGTGACAACAGCGACTTAATTAATGTGTTTATCGGAGAGTCCAATGTCATCATTAAGTAAAGAGGCGCAATGGGTGCACGCTGCGTTAGTTGAACGCGGTTTGGAAACGCCTCTTCGTGAATCAAAGCTATCTCCAAGTGAGAGTAAACAGCAAATTGAACATCATATGACAGAAGTGATGAAGCTGTTAAACCTGGATTTAAGCGACGATAGTTTGGCTGAAACGCCTCGTCGTATTGCTAAAATGTATGTTGATGAAATTTTCTCAGGACTGGATTATCACAATTTCCCAAAAATCACGCTCATTGAAAATAAAATGCAAGTGGATGAAATGGTGACGGTACGGGATATCACATTAACCAGTACTTGTGAGCATCATTTTGTCACCATTGATGGTAAAGCGATTGTGGCTTATATCCCAAAAGATAAAGTGATTGGTTTATCTAAAATTAACCGTATTGTGCAGTTTTTTGCTCAACGTCCTCAAGTTCAAGAACGCTTAACGCAACAAATACTGATTGCATTACAAACGTTATTAGGCACAAAAAATGTGGCAGTTTCGATAGATGCTGTTCACTACTGTGTTAAAGCTCGTGGTATTCGCGATGCAACGAGTGCAACGACAACAACCTCATTAGGTGGGTTATTTAAATCGAGTCAAAATACGCGTCAGGAATTTTTGCGCGCTGTTCGTCATCTTTGAGATTTTAAATAAAAATGAATGAATCGTCTCATCAACGTATCGAATCGCTTGATGCGTTGAGAGGAATGGCGATCCTTGGCATTTTATTGCTCAATATTTCAGGTTTTGCATTATTAAGAGTGGCTTCCTTTAACCCTTTACATTCGGGGGAAGCTTCTTTTGGTGATCGTATAACATGGATGGCATTAAATCTCTTTGCTCAAGGCAAGTTCCTCTTTATTTTTGCATTACTATTTGGTGGTACGCTTTATTTGCTTTTACGCAAAGGCACACGCTTTAATTTATCACGCTTAATTGTGTTAGCGTTGATTGGTGTTATTCATACATTATTTATTTGGGAAGGGGATATTTTATTCCCATACAGTGTGTGTGGTTTATTTGTTTTTGCTTTTATCAAATCAATGACAATAAAGCACCAATTTATATTGGGTGCAATACTCTATTTTTGTGGCGCTCTTATATTGGGTGCTCTATTTTATTATTATCGCGATTTTATTGATACTGTTTGGTATAGCACACCCTATTCTCAATTGGCTGAATCAGATTGGAAAACAGGATCTTATTTAAATAGTGTCTATTATCGCTTGAGTGAATTTAGCCTTTTTATCTTTAATTTAGTACGCCAATATAGCTGGTTTTTGTTTGGTGCTATGCTGATGGGTGCTGCATTAATGGCATCTGGCTGGTTACAGCAGAAATTTAGTCGTTCCCATTATGGGAATGTAGCGTTTTTTTTCCTCACAATCAGTTTAAGCTTACAAACGGTTATTGTACTGGTGGATTATTTTCTTGATTGGGATTATCTCTGGGCAGCGGTTTGGGCGCAACCTTTGACTATGTTGATCCAAGTAATACAAAGTTTGGGGTATGTGGCGCTTTTTTATTGGAGCTGGGATATCATTCAGCACTCCTATTTTGCTTATGCTTTACGCTGTGTAGGAAAAATGGCGCTAACGACCTATTTAATGCAAAGTCTTATTGGCATCATTTTGTTTCAGCGCATGGGATTATTTAACCAATTTACCCTACCTGAACTGATGCCTTTTGTTGTGGTTATTTGGGCAATCAATGTTGCTTTTGCCATAATTTGGCTACGTTATTTTCCACAAGGTCCAATAGAGTGGATTTGGCGCAAATCAGCTACAAAATTAGCGCAATTCTTTTAGTTTTTCTCCTGATTATTGTCACTCAGAGGAAGTGATTCTACTTCCTCTGGTGAAACTGCAGGATATCCTTTTATGCCATCAGGAATAGATTGTATCGCAGGAATGGTTTCTGGTGGCCCTAAAAAGCGTGGCTCACGGTTTAAAATATACACATCAATCATTGCACCCGCTCTGGCAAATACTTCACGTATACGTACTTTAAACATACTTTTTGGGGATGCAACAGCGAAACATTGTGCATCAATCCCTTTTTCAAGAGCAATAAAAACGGCGCGTTCGCAATGAAAACGTTGGGTAATAATAGTAAAGCCATCCGTGCCAAAGACTTCCTTTGTCCGCACAACAGAATCTAGTGTTCTGAATCCTGCAAAATCCATTACGATACGAGAAGCTGGAATACCTGCTTTAATGAGATCTTTACGCATCGTATTAGGCTCGTTATAGCTATGCTTTGCATTATCTCCACTTAACAATAAATATTGAATTTTACCACTGTTATAGGCATTAACAGCACCCTGTATGCGATATTGATAAAATTGATTAATGTAACCACTGGTGTAGTATTTGGATGTACCCAAAACCATTCCCACTTTTTTAGCGGGTAATTTATCAATATCTTCAAAGATATAAGGGCTTGTTTTCCACCCGATCCAGCGATCGCAGGCAATTAGCGTGACAGCAAGTAGAATAAACAGTGTAAGAAAGAGATAAATGAGGCGTTTTAGCATGTCCTTGCCTTAATGACGCATGACTTTAATAATGCTTAAGGCTACTTGAGCGGAGATAGGGAAGCAAGAAAAAAGCGCCTCATATTAAGTAATGACGCGCTTTTCAGAATGGTACTTAGTGACAAAAACTGACTTAGAATGACGTTCTTTTATAAATGCGGTATTCAGGTTGCCAATAATTACGTTCAATCGCTTCTTCTAAAGCCGAATCTGAGGTGACAGTAGCAACACCTTGGACTTGTGCTTCCTTTGCAACTTGTTTTGCAATATAACGCGAAACTTGTTGAATATCTGCCAGTAAAGGTAATAGAGAGCCATTACCGTCTTTTGCCATTGGTGAGCAATCAGCTAATGCACGACTTGCAACCATTAACATGGCATCAGTCACACGTTTAGCACCACAGGCAATAACACCTAACCCAATGCCTGGGAAGATATAAGAGTTATTACATTGTGCAATTGGATACTCTTTATCTTTGTATTTTACAGGTGCAAATGGGCTACCCGTTGCAACTAAAGCTTGGCCATCCGTCCAATTGATAATATCTTCAGGGCGCGCTTCAACACGTGAAGTTGGGTTAGATAATGGCATCACGATAGGGCGTTCACAGTGTTTGTGCATTTCACGAATAATTTCTTCAGTGAATAACCCTGCTTGTCCTGATACACCAATTAGGATCGTTGGTTTTGCATTCTTAACCACTTCTAACAGTGAAATCGCATCGCTTTCAGTTTCCCAATTAGCAAGAGTTTCACTTTTTTGGATAAGTTTGCTTTGGAAATCAAGTAAATTTGGCAGTTTATCTGTTAATAAGCCAAAACGGTCAACCATGAAGATACGCTTACGCGCTTGTTCATCGCTTAAGCCTTCAGATTTCATTTGGGCAATGATTTGCTCAGCAATACCACAACCTGCGGAGCCTGCACCTAAGAAAGTGACGGTTTGGTCTTTTAATTGACGACCTGCAGCACGACTAGCTGCAATCAGACTCCCTAAGGTAACAGACGCAGTACCTTGAATATCATCGTTAAAACAACATAACTCATCACGATAACGGTTTAGTAAAGGCATTGCATTTTTTTGCGCGAAGTCTTCAAATTGCAGTAAAACATTTGGCCAGCGACGTTTAACCGCTTGAATAAATTCATCAACGAACTCGTTATATTCATCACCAGTAATACGAGGATGGCGCCATCCCATATACAGTGGATCGTTTAAACGCTGTGGGTTATTAGTACCAACATCAAGTACAACAGGCAGTGTGTACGCGGGGCTGATACCGCCACACGCGGTATATAAAGAGAGTTTACCGATAGGAATTCCCATACCGCCGATACCTTGGTCACCTAAACCAAGAATACGTTCGCCATCAGTAACAACAATTACTTTTACATTTTGTTTAGTGGCGTTTTGTAGCATATCGTCGATATTGGCACGGTTAGGATAAGAGATAAACAAGCCACGAGCACGACGATAAATATCAGAGAAATGTTCACAAGCTTCACCCACTGTTGGTGTGTAAATGATTGGCATCATTTCAGTCAGGTGAGATTCCAATAAACGATAAAACAGGGTTTCATTGGTATCTTGGATGTTTCTTAGGTAAATGTGTTTATCGTTATCGTTTTTGAAATCAAGATATTGGCGATAAGCGCGTTCAACCTGCTCTTCAATAGTTTCAACTGCTTCAGGCAGTAAACCATGTAAGTTAAAGGTGCTGCGTTCTTCTTCGCTGAAAGCACTACCTTTATTTAACAGGGGAAATTCAAGCAGGATTGGGCCTGCATACGGGATGTAGAGAGGGCGTTTACTTTCGTGTTCCAGTTCCATGAAAAATACTCTTGTAAGGCAGTTAGTCACATGACAATTGTAGATCCTACAAAATAATAAAAATATGTACAGCTTATGTTATTTTTTTATGATTTTTATGCTTAGAAATGAGAGATAGATACGGTTGTTACAACTTTTTCTGGTAAGCATCAGCAAAATTTACATGCTGATGCTTTTTTAAGAGAGATTTTTAGAGGAATAAGTTAAAACTTTTTACAAAGTGATGCGTTGCATTTGGCGACAACCTAAAGCAGTTAATGTTGCTTGTGTTGCATCCCATTGCGTTAAAATTGTCTCTGCTTTTTCGATTAAGACAGCCGATTCAATATCCATCACACTCTCACCTGCCATATTTAACAAAATTAAAGCTGCTTGTAATGGCGGTAAACTTGGATTGAATGCAGCATTTTCTGCGTAACTACCTTGGAAAATTTTGCCATTTTTCATTTGAACGGCAATACCACTATGCGACTCGCTATAAGGCGCATGGCTACGATTAGTGGCTTGTAGCGCTTGTTGCGCTAATTCACTAGGATTATCAATTTTGTAGTCGTGATTAACTTTATCCATCAATAGTGAAGTAATATTGAGATCTTTTGGACCAAAGCTATCGGGTAAATAATCTCCCAATGTTGCCAATTTTCTACCTGGTAATTGAATTTGAATGTGAGTGCCACTGTTGAGCTCATTCATAAACTGGCGACAATGACCACAAGGTGTATAGTTAACAGTGATTGAGATTAAGCGAGATTCGCCACGTAACCATGCGTGAGTTACCGCACTTTGTTCAGCATGGACGGTTTGTTGTAGTGGTGCACCAGCGAATTCCATATTGGCACCGAAGTAGAGATTACCACTTTCACCACGCGCAACTGCACCGACTTTAAAATTAGAGATGGGTGCAACAGCACAAGCAGCAGCAACCGGTAAAAGTGCTAGGGCTAAGGCATCATCATTACATTGTAACTGTGTTTTTATGGCGTTGACCTGCTCTGCCGTAAACATTGCAGGAAATTCATCCTGCTCAAGATAAGGAGCAAGTGCTTGTTGTAACTGAGGGGATAAATCTGACCAAACTGCCTGAAAACGAGTATGCATACATGAGTCTCCCATTAATCTTTCTGTATTATAAGATTCTAGGCATCTTTACCCATTCTTATATGTGATGAAAATCATATTTTCAATGAAACAATTGCAACAAATTCATTAATTGAGAGATGTATCTCAAATTTATAGTAAAAATCCCCGAAATAAATTTAATTAAATCGGGGATTTAAGAATGGAGAGTAAGAAAGATATCAACTATAAAGATGCAAAATAATAGGGAAGATAAATGGCGCAGTAAGGGATGTAATAATCCCACAGGTCATTAATGCCAATGAACTGTAAGCACCTTCGATATAATCCACTTCTGCGGCTCTTGCTGTTCCGACTGCGTGAGAAACGGTTCCCATTGCTAAACCACGAGAGGCGTGAGTGGGAATACGCAATATCTTGAATAGAGTGTGACCAAAAATGGCACCTAAAATACCTACTGCAATAACACATGCAGCACTGATTGCAGGAATACCACCTATAGAGTCTGCGACAGCCATTGCGATAGGGGTTGTGACCGATTTAGGTAAGACTGATGCGGCAATTTCAGGTGTTGCTCCTGCCCATAAGGCAATCGCAGTACCACTGACCATTGCAGCAACACTACCAATAAAGCAAATGCTTATCAGTGACTTCCACTGTGCGCGAATTTGGTGTAATTGCTGATAAAGCGGGATAGCTAAAGCCACAACGGCAGGTTGTAATAAATCATTTAAAATACGACTACCCGCGAAATAGTGTTCGTATGGCGTATGTGTAATTAACAAGATAGGAATAATAACCGCAATACCAATAAGTAAAGGGTTCAATATAGGTAATTTATAACGAGCAGCAAGCTTACGTGATAAATAAAAGATAATTATGGTTAAAGGAAGTGACCACCAAATATTCATTAACACTAACATTTTTTCTTCTCACTTAATGCTTTATCATCATCTTTTTCTTTTGTTTCAATAACATCTTCCACTAAGTCTGGTTTTGAACCCACGATAACACGCTCACGATGGACATAATGTGAACAGTAAGCAACCAGTGCCATAACCCCAAAAGTACTGACTACACAGGATAAAACGATAGGGAAAAGTTGCTGGCTTAATAAATCATAATAATTCATTACGGCTACCCCGATAGGGATAAAGAGCAATGACATATTTTTTAACAGTATATTGGCGCCAGGTTTGACCCAACGTAAAGGAATAAGTTGGAAAGCAAGTAAACCAAAAAGGATGAGTAAGCCAACAATACTACCAGGAACCGCAAAGGGTAGAAGGGCGGAAATAAGATTACCTGCAAAAAGACAAAGATAAAGAACCAAAAAAGATCGTAGATAATGCCAAAGTGTAATCTGCAATCGTGCCCGTTTAGATTTCATAAGTAAGTGTCCCAAATCAACTAACAGAATTATCATACACCGATTTTGAAAGTGTGCTATGGATCACAATAAAAAAAGAGCGGGGCTCTAATAGAACCCCGCCATTTATTTGTTTGGCAAATGAATCTTGGTTGTTATTTCACTTGTTGACCTGGTTTTGCACCAGAGTCTGGGCTAAGTAAGAAGATATCTTTATCGCCTGGACCTGCGGCCATGACCATGCCTTCTGAAATACCAAAACGCATTTTACGAGGTGCTAAGTTTGCCACCATCACCGTCAAGCGACCTTCTAACACTTTAGGATCTGGGTATGCAGTACGAATACCTGAAAATACTTGGCGAGTTTCGCCACCTAAGTCTAAAACTAATTTCAGCAGTTTGTCTGAGCCTTCAACAAAATCCGCTAGTTTAATTTCAGCGATACGCATATCGATTTTTGCAAAATCATCAAACTTAATCGTTTCTTGAATAGGTGAATCTGCTAATGGGCCAGTGACTTCTTTTACTGGCGCAATGGTGCTTTTAGATGCTTCAACCATCGCATTAGCTTTATCCATTTCAATACGATTAAACAGCGCTTTGAATTTTGTAATTTCTTGGCCTAATAGCGGTTGTGCAAGAGCATTCCATGTTAATTGGGTTTGTAAAAATGCTTCTGAACGTTCTGTCAGTGAAGGTAATACAGGTTTCAGATACGTCATCAGTACTCGGAATAAGTTAATCCCCATGGTACAGATTGCTTGTAACTGAGCATCTTGACCTTCTTGTTTTGCTACGACCCACGGCGCTTTTTCGTCGATATAACGGTTAGCTTCGTCAGCTAATGCCATAATTTCACGAATGGCTTTACCAAATTCACGGTTTTCAAATGATTGAGCAATGGTGTCTTGCATATCAACGAAGTGTTGATAAAGCTTAGCATCATCTAAAGTATCTGCTAATTTGCCATCAAAACGTTTGCTGATAAAACCCGCAGTACGCGATGCTAGATTAACGACTTTATTTACAATGTCGCTGTTTACGCGTTGAACAAAGTCTTCTAAGTTTAGATCAATATCGTCAATGCGTGATGAAAGTTTGGCTGCATAGTAGTAACGCAGGCAATCAGCATCAAAATGATCAAGGTAAGCACGCGCTGTAATAAAGGTGCCACGAGATTTAGACATCTTCGCGCCATTTACAGTGACATAACCATGAACAAACAGGTTCGTTGGTTTACGATATTCGCTACCTTCTAACATGGCAGGCCAGAATAAACTGTGGAAATAGACAATATCTTTACCAATAAAGTGATAAAGGTCAGTTTTGCTGTCTTTATTCCAAAACTCATCGAAACTTAAGTCACCCCGTTTTTCACATAAGTTTAAAAATGAGCTCATGTAGCCAATCGGTGCATCTAGCCATACATAGAAATATTTACCCGGAGCATCTGGAATTTCGAAACCGAAATAGGGTGCATCACGAGTGATATCCCATTGTTGTAAACCGCTGTCGAACCACTCTTGCATTTTATTTGCAACTTGCTCTTGCAGTGCGCCAGAGCGTATCCAATCTTGTAACATGTTGCTAAATGCAGGTAAGTCAAAGAAATAGTGTTCTGTTTCACGCATGACAGGAGTTGATCCTGAAACGACAGAACGTGGATTAATTAATTCTGTTGGGCTGTAAGTTGAGCCACACACTTCACAGTTATCACCGTATTGATCTTGTGCTTTACATTTAGGACAAGTGCCTTTCACAAAACGGTCAGGTAAGAACATGCCTTTTTCTTCATCATAAAGCTGAGAAATCGTTTTGCTTTTGATGTGGCCATTCTTTTTCAGTGCCAGATAAATTTTAGTCGATAATTGGCGACTTTCTTCACTGTGAGTAGAGTGATAATTATCATAACTGATATTGAAGCCAGCAAAATCCTGTTGATGCTCTTTGCTCATTTCTTCAATCATGGCTTCTGGGGTAATACCCAGTTGTTGTGCCTTTAGCATAATTGGTGTGCCGTGAGCATCGTCAGCGCAGATGAAATGAACTTCTTTGCCGCGCATTCGTTGATAACGGACCCAGATATCTGCCTGAATGTGCTCAAGGATATGACCGAGATGAATTGAACCGTTAGCATAAGGTAACGCGCAGGTTACCAATAATTTATTCGCGACGTGAGACATAGTAAGGATCTTACTTCCATAAAATTAATAAAGGGGCTTTGATGTTAACCGATCCGTCATGATGTCGCTAGGGCAATAATGGAGTTTTTGCAAGAGAAATTTCAGTTGGCAAATTGAGGTAAGGCATTATCGTAGTCATCTACTATCTGATATGATAGATACACTCATATATTTAATAAATAATGAAAACGAGAGGAGCCGGGATGAGTGATAAATCCCCCGAGCAGACCACCCCTGAGATTCTGAACGAAAAAGTTTCAGGTGTCTTGTCTACTTTTGAACACTCGACATTGAAACGTAATCTGCTTTCTCTAAAAGCATTACATCAATGTGCGATGATTGACGATGTTCTTCATATCGAGTTAGTGATGCCGTTTGTTTGGAAAAAACCATTCCAAGTGCTAATTGAAGAAAAAACAGCTGAACTTCGTAATATCACTGGCGCAAAAGCGATTGAATGGAAGCTCAAACATAATATTTCAACCTTACGTCGTGCAAATGATCTGCCCGGTGTTAATGGTGTGCGTAATATTCTTGCTGTGAGCTCTGGTAAAGGTGGTGTAGGTAAATCAAGTACAGCCGTTAACCTTGCACTAGCCCTTGCACAAGAAGGTGCTAAAGTGGGTATTCTTGATGCAGATATTTATGGTCCGTCTATTCCTAATATGTTAGGTACCACAATGGAGCGTCCTACGTCCCCTGATGGACAACATATGGCACCAATTATGGCTTATGGATTAGCGTCTAACTCTATCGGTTATTTAGTCACTGACGATAACGCGATGGTATGGCGTGGACCTATGGCGAGCAAAGCGTTAATGCAAATGCTCCAAGATACGCTATGGCCCGACTTAGATTATCTTGTTATCGATATGCCACCGGGAACTGGTGATATTCAATTAACCTTATCCCAAAACATCCCTGTAACTGCGGCCGTTGTGGTAACAACACCACAAGATATTGCATTGGTGGATGCGATGAAAGGGATTGTCATGTTTAAGAAAGTCAATGTGCCTGTATTAGGTATTATTGAAAACATGAGTGCACATATTTGTAGTAACTGTGGTCACCTTGAACCTATCTTTGGTACAGGTGGTGCGGCAAAATTGGCAGAGAAATATCATTGCCAATTATTAGGTCAAGTCCCTCTTCATATCTCTTTACGTGAAGACTTAGACCGTGGACAGCCAACTGTTATGCGTGATCCTGAAGGTGAATTTGCCGATATTTATCGCGAAATAGCATCAACCGTTTCTGCTCAAATGTATTGGGATGGTGATGCAATCCCAACAGAAATTTCTTTCCGCGCAGTGTAATCGCAGTAGAATAATGCATGACGTTATTTGTTAATTTAAATGGAAAGCCATTTGGCTTTCCATTTTTTACATATGATTTCCGACTGTTTTTGATAAAAAACAAAGAGATTTCTGGTTTTTACTCTGGAACCAGAAGGATTTCAAAACTATAATCTGCGCTAGCGTAATATTTACATATTATTACGTTATCCCTCTTTTTATTTCAAACCAGGTTTTTGATTATGGCTGACACAGCACATCAGTGCACAATTGTAGGTATCGCTGGAGCTTCTGCTTCGGGTAAAAGTCTTATTGCAAGTACACTTTACCGTGAATTAAGAGCGCAAGTAGGTGATCATAATATCGGTGTGATACCAGAAGATTGTTATTATCGTGACCAAAGTGACTTGACGATGGAAGAACGATATAAGGTCAATTATGACCACCCTAATTCGATGGATCACGCACTTTTATACCAGCATTTGTGTGAACTAAAAGCAGGAAATGCCATCGAACTCCCTCAATATGACTACGTTGCTCACACACGCAAAACAGAATCCATACCTTTTAAACCTAAAAAAGTTATTATTATTGAAGGTATTTTGTTATTAACCGATAAGCGCCTGCGCGAAGAGATGGATTTCTCTATCTTTGTTGATACCCCATTAGATATTTGCTTAATGCGTAGAATTAAACGTGATGTAAATGAACGTGGACGTAGCTTAGACTCAGTCATTGAACAATATAATAAAACAGTTCGTCCAATGTTCTTCCAGTTTATTGAACCTTCTAAACAATATGCCGATATTATTGTACCTAGAGGGGGTAAAAACCGTGTTGCGATTGATATTCTGAAAGCAAAAATTGGGCAGTTTTGCGAATAATAGGTTCATTTTGGGGCAGCTTTCATGCATGATGAAACTGCCTATTTAACTTGAGGAAGGAAATAAAATGCGATTATGCGACCGTGATATTATTCAGTGGCTGGATGAAGGTAAATTAGTCATTGAACCCCGCCCGCCTGTCGAGCGAATTAACGGCGCAACAGCAGATGTTCGCTTAGGAAATCAATTCCGTGTTTTCCAAGGACATACTGCTGCTTATATTGATCTGAGTGGCCCAAAAGCTGAAGTGAATGCCGCATTAGAACGCGTGATGAGTGATGAAATTGTGTTACCTGATGGTGAAGCTTTTTATTTACATCCTGGTGAGTTAGCGTTGGCAGTGACACTTGAATCGGTCACTTTGCCTGACAATGTAGTGGGATGGTTAGATGGACGCTCCTCATTAGCACGTTTAGGTTTGATGGTACATGTTACCGCACATCGTATTGATCCTGGTTGGCATGGACAAATCGTATTAGAGTTTTTTAATTCAGGTAAACTTCCCCTTGCATTAAGACCGGGCATGGTGATTGGTGCATTAAGCTTTGAACCTATGTCGGGGTCTGCTGATAGGCCTTATAATCGACGTCAAGATGCAAAATATAAAAATCAACAAGGTGCAGTTGGTAGTCGGATTAGCGAAGATTAACTATCTTTATGATCATCATTATCATGTTCACTAAGCGGGTAATTATATGAAAAGGTTTTTGACAACACTGGCTATTTTGCTTGTGGTTATTTTGGCAGGCTTAACAGCATTAGTTTTACTCATTAACCCTAATGATTTCCGTGGATATCTTGTTGAACGAGTTGAAAAACAAAGTGGCTATAAACTCACATTGCAAGATGATATGCGTTGGCATGTTTGGCCAAAGCTGAGTATTATCAGTGGAAAAATGTCATTAACAGCACCAGGTGCTGAAATGCCTTTAATTACAGCAGATAATATGCGTCTGGATGTTGAATTATTACCGCTTCTCTCTCATCAACTTGAAGTAAAAGAAGTTATGCTTAAAGGGGCTGTCGTTCGTCAAACACCAGAAAGTAAGGCCATTCCTAAAATACCATCCCCCTCTACACCTAAAGATACTTCTCATCCAGTTATAGAGCCTAGGGCGAATAGCTGGCAGTTGAATATCGCAAAAGTAAACATTTCAGACAGCTTAATTATTTGGCAAATGAAAGACGGTGAGCAACTTAATTTGCGTGATATTAATTTATCGCTGAAAACAGACGATAAAAAACAAGTCAATCTTGAGATGAGCACGAAAGTGAATCGTGATCGTCGTGAGATCACGCTAAATGTTGCCGCTAATGCGGATATGAGCAGCTATCCTTACCAAATCAACGGTAATATCTCACAGCTGGATTATGTTTTATCCGGGGTAGAAATCCCTGAAAATGGCATCACAGGAAGTTTAACCTCAGATTTTACGATCCAAAATGAGGGGATAAGAAAAATTTCATTTGATAACTTAAATTTCACCGCTAATGACAGTCAGCTACAAGGCCATATTCGTGCTGAATTTGCGGATAAAACACGTTATCAGATCGATTTAAAAGGTGATCAATTAAATTTAAATACGTTGCTACCAGAGTTAGCTACGGCTAAAACAGCTGAAACCGCATTATTGTCCCTTAAAGATAATAAGACACCGTCATCATTTTCATTATTCAATACAGCACATGCAGCTCCAGCTCCAAATGCAACGATTATAGCCAAGCCGGTTATTACTTCAGTGACGATTGAAAATAAAGAATATGATTTAACGCATTGGGGCAATATTGAATTTACGCTGAAATTAGCACTGAATAAGCTTCTTTATAAAGATTTGGAGATTAATTATTTTAAACTTGATGCGCTAAATAATCCCAAATCGCTGAATATTCAAACCTTAACAGGAAAAATTCTTCAGGGTGATTTTTCACTTCCTACCGTGATTTCTACCAGTATAGTGCCCGCTCATATCAGTATGGATATCACTATGAACAATATTCCCTTACAACCCTTATTGCGTGCATTTAATCAGCCTGAAAATTTCAGTGGGTTAATTTCAGCTAAAGGAAATGTTGAAGGTGCGGGATATAATCGAAAAGCCTTTTATCATTACTGGCAGGGCACACTGAATACCTCATTAACTCAATTTAAAATGCAGGGCTTAAATGTACCTCAGGTTATTCAGCAATCTATTGCTCAAGCAACGGATAAAGTGATTTACCCTGAAAATATCGAAAGTTACACTCAAGCAGATAATGTTATTGCCCAATTTAAATTAACGCCAAAAGGACAGTTGACGGTTAATTCACTTGATGCTCAAGCTAATACTTATCAAATTAAAGGGCAGGGTAACGTTAACCTTCAACGTCATGATCTTGATGTGACGCTATTGGTTAATATTAAAAAGGGGTGGGGTAAAGAAAACGAATTTATTCGCCAACTGACTAAAATAGATATTCCATTAAGGCTTTATGGGGATTGGAATGCGGTGCAATATGAGCTCAATGTTGAAAAATTATTGCGTGACCAATTACAGCAAAAAGCAAAACAAGCCATCGATAATTGGCTGAATAAACAAGACGCTGAAAGCCCTGAAGTCAAAGCACTCAATCAGTTATTGAAGAAAATTTAATTTCACGACTTTTAACGTCATCACCGCTTAATAAAAGCACACTATTTTGATAATTGTGTGCTTTTTGCTTTATATCTATCATTTAATTTATATTTTGAATGAAAAGTAAGCATTCGTGCTATATCTATGTAAAAAAATAGTCGTTTTTTTTGATATATGTCATACACTGCAACGTTGCCTTTGGGCAGAGTGTGTCAATCGCACTAAACGCAAAAATGATGATAAAAATAAAAAACTTCATTTTATAAATGACTATTTTAGACAGGATAAACCAATGATTGAAATTCTTATCGGCGCCCTCGTTGCAGTGGGTGTTGGACGTTATATTGTAAAAGGCTATTCACCAACGGGTGTGTTAATGACGGGTGGTCTGTTATTACTGATCATCAGCGTTATTATGGGTAGAGCTGTTTTACCTGCGAGTGCGACTGCGACAGGCTACGGATTAATTGACATTGTTGAGTATGTGAAAAATCTTCTAATGAGCCGTGGTGGCGATTTAGGTATGATGATCATGATACTGTGTGGCTTTGCTTCTTATATGACACACATCGGTGCAAATGATGTTGTAGTAAAATTAGCATCACGCCCACTGAAAATGATCAACTCACCTTATCTTCTGATGGTCGCGGCTTATATTGTTGCATGTTTAATGTCTCTGGCTGTTTCATCAGCAACGGGCTTAGGTGTGTTGTTAATGGCAACACTGTTCCCTGTTATGGTAAATATGGGAATTAGTCGCGGGGCTGCTGCTGCAATTTGTGCGTCTCCAGCCTCTATTATTTTAGCGCCAACATCAGGTGATGTTATTTTAGCCGCTGAAGCCTCTCAAATGCCACTGATAGATTCGCCTTTAAAACCACATTACCTATCTCTATTGCTGCAATTATTGGTATGTGTATCGCTCACTTCTTTTGGCAGCGTTATCTTGACCGTAAAGAGCATATCGAAACAGAAATGTTAGACGTGAATGAGATCAAAACTCACGCACCAAGTTTCTATGCGATTTTACCTTTCACACCAATTATTGGTGTTTTAGTTTTCGATGGTAAATGGTTACCAGAACTTCATATCGTTGCCATTATTATCATCTGTATGATTTTAGCGGCTATTATCGAATTTATTCGTAGCTTTAGCGCCAAACAAGTTTTTGAAGGTTTAGAGGTTGCTTACCGTGGCATGGCAGATGCATTTGCTCAAGTTGTTATGTTATTAGTGGCAGCAGGGGTATTTGCTCAAGGCTTAACAACAGTTGGCTTTATTAACGCCTTAATTGAAGGGGCCCAGTCATTAGGCTCAGGTGCGATTGTGATGATGATCGCTCTGGTATTAATTACCATGTTAGCCGCGATGACAACCGGCTCGGGTAATGCACCATTCTATGCCTTTGTTGAATTAATTCCTCGTTTAGCAAGCAACATGGGTGTTAACCCTGCTTATTTAACTATTCCAATGTTACAAGCTTCAAACTTAGGGCGTACATTATCACCTGTTTCTGGTGTCGTAGTTGCGGTATCCGGTATGGCAAAAATTTCACCATTTGAAGTGATGAAACGTGTTTCTGTACCCGTATTAGTTGGGCTGGTTATTGTTATTGTTGCGACTGAAATTCTTGTACCAAGTACATTAGGTTAATTGTTAGTGTATTGAAATAAAATTAATTTTATCTTTATTGGCGGGTTTTGTTATGTCATAACAAAGCCCGTTAAAGGGGGGATTGCCTTTCTCTCTCAAGAGGTATTAACCAAAGGATTTTGACACAGGCATGGGTTTTCATATCACTCACGATTAAACACAATTTTCAGATAAAAAATATCCGCCTTAAAGGCGGATATTTTGCTATTTGACAGGGATTACGCTTCGTCCACGTTTTCTTCGTCTTCCGGTGTAGGCTCCACAATTCGAACTTTATTAATTCGATGATTGTTGACTTCTAATGGCTCAAATTCAATACCATCAATTAGGATTTTTTCACCTACTTTTGGTACACGTTGTAAATGCTCCATTAATAAGCCTGCTAAGGTTTCATATTCACGTTTTTCATCCAATTTGATTGGAATATAAAGTACTAAGTCTTCAAGTGGTGTAAAACCGTTAACAGTCCATGAACCGTCTTCATTTTGAGCTAAAATCGTGGCGTGAGTCGTTTTCTTCAGAGCTGACGGGTAAGTTACCTGCAATGGTTTCCATTACGTCAGTTAATGTAACAATACCTTCCACTGAACCGAATTCATCTACGACAAACGCGAAGTGAGTATGCGCACTTCGAAATTGTTCTAATGCTTGTAGCAGTGATAGACCTTCAGGGAAGATCAACGGTTGTGTGACCAATAAACGTAAGTCTAGTGGTTCATTACGTAGCTGTTGGTTCAACAGCTGGATCACATTAACGACACCAACAGGTTCATCACTAGATTGCTCATCGGTGATCACAAGGCGAGAGTGCGGATCTTTTTCCAATAATTGGCGAATATCATCTTGCGTTGCATTTAAATCGACGTACTCAACATCATGGCGAGAGGTCATGATACTGTTAACGTTGCGTTGACTTAAACCCAGCACACGCACAATCATTTGGCGCTCTTGAGGATCAAACACTTCTTCTGAACTAGAGACTAGGTCAGAGGTGTGAGGATCTAATTCTGAAGTTTCAGGTTTACCATTAATAATGCGTAACACCGCTTCTGCTGTACGTTCACGTAAAGAACGAGAGGCAGATAAGAAACGGCGACGATTAAATTGTGCAAGCTGATTAAAGACCTCTATCATGATAGAGAAGCCAATTGCTGCATATAAGTAGCCTTTTGGAATGGCGTAGCCAAAACCTTCGGCAACTAATGCGAAACCGATCATCAGCAAGAAACTTAAACACAAAATAACAATGGTTGGGTGATTATTGACGAAGTTTGTTAAAGGCTTACTTGCCAGGATCATCAATATCATTGCGATAGTAACAGCCGCAATCATAACGCCTAAATGATCAACCATCCCCACAGCGGTTATTACTGAGTCAAGCGAGAATACCGCATCCAGTACGATAATTTGGGCAACAACAGACCAAAAGCTGGTGGTTTTGCGTTGTTTTCCCTCACCGTGGTCTTTACCTTCTAGCCGTTCATTAAGCTCCATCGTGGCTTTGAACAGCAAGAATATCCCTCCGAGAAGCATAATTAAGTCTCTTGCACTGAAAGGATGCTCAAACAGTGTGATAAGAGGTTTTGTCAGAGTGATAAGCCAAGAGAGACTAAATAACAACACAATACGCATAAGTAAGGCACACAATAGGCCTGTTATACGTGCTTTATCTCTTAGTTTTGCTGGGAGTTTATCTGCCAGAATAGCAATAAAAACAAGGTTATCAATACCAAGTACGATTTCGAGAACAATTAGGGTGGAGAGTCCTACCCAAATCGTCGGATCCAAGATCCATTCCATACAGTTTGTTTTACCTTCTATAAAGACGGCATATGCCGACAAGGGAATAATGAGCAATTTGCAGGAATTTTTCAATAATTTATTATTAATATAAAGGTAATAATTTCATTTCATGTGAAAGAGTGCGATATCGATTGCATCAATAACTACCACCAATGATGAGAGTGCGTTACTATGTGATCAGGTTAACAGATTGTCAGTACATTGATACTGGCAGGTTTATTTTCAGACGGGAGTTATTTTCATGTCAAAACAGCAAATCGGCGTGGTTGGTATGGCAGTAATGGGACGTAATCTTGCGCTAAATATTGAAAGCCGTGGTTATACTGTCTCCATTTACAACCGCTCAAGCGATAAAACCAACGAAGTTATCGCTGAAAATCCAGGTAAAAAACTGGTTCCGAATTATTCTATTGAAGAGTTTGTTGATTCGTTAGAAAAACCGCGCCGTATTTTATTAATGGTAAAAGCGGGTGAAGCAACGGATAAAACAATTGCTGCATTGACACCGCATTTAGATAAAGGCGATATCCTTATCGATGGCGGAAATACATTCTTTAAAGATACTATTCGTCGTAACCGTGAATTATCAGCACAAGGTTTTAATTTCATTGGTACAGGTGTTTCTGGTGGTGAAGAAGGTGCATTAAAAGGCCCTTCAATCATGCCGGGTGGACAAAAAGAAGCTTACGAATTAGTCGCACCAATCCTTGAGAAAATTGCAGCTGTTGCTGAAGGCGAGCCTTGTGTAACTTATATTGGTGCTGATGGTGCGGGTCACTATGTGAAAATGGTTCATAATGGTATCGAATACGGTGATATGCAATTGATTGCAGAAGCCTATTCCGTATTAAAACACTCTTTAGGTCTAACTAACGAAGAATTGGCAGAAACCTTTACCGAGTGGAACCAAGGTGAGTTAAGTAGCTATCTGATTGAAATCACTGCAGATATTTTCCGTAAAAAAGATGATGAAGGCAAATATCTTGTTGACGTTATTCTTGATGAAGCGGCAAATAAAGGTACAGGTAAATGGACTAGTCAAAGTTCTTTAGATTTAGGTGTACCTGTCACGCTTATCACTGAATCTGTATTTGCTCGGTATATCTCTTCATTAAAAGACCAACGTGTTGCTGCATCAAAAGTATTATCAGGCCCAACACCTAAAGCATTTTCTGGTGACAAAAAAGCCTTTATTGAAAATGTTCGTCGCGCACTGTATTTAGGTAAAATTGTCTCTTATGCGCAAGGTTTCCAACAACTGAAAGCCGCATCAGATGAATATAGCTGGGATTTAAACTACGGTGAAATCGCGAAGATTTTCCGTGCGGGTTGTATTATTCGTGCTCAATTCCTGCAAAAAATTACTGATGCCTATAATGAAGATGCAAACATCGCAAATCTGCTGTTAGCACCATACTTCAAACAAATTGCTGATGATTACCAACAAGCTCTACGTGATGTTGTTTGTTATGGCGTGCAAGCGGGTATTCCTACACCAACCTTCTCTGCGGCTATTTCTTACTACGACAGCTATCGTGCAGAAGTGTTACCTGCAAACTTAATCCAAGCTCAACGCGATTATTTTGGTGCGCATACTTATAAGCGTACTGATAAAGAAGGTGTATTCCATACAGAGTGGATGGAATAAGTAAAATTAAATATTCGGTTATCTTAATCGAAATATAACAAATAAAAGGTGCTCAAATTGAGCACCTTTTTTATAAATTTTATATTGCGGTATTAAACGGAGATAGTACCATTTAAAACATCATTAAAGATGTTCTCTATCCATTGAGGTTTTTCTTCATGAACGCTATGTGAAATAAAAGGCACATTTAGTAATGAAGCTGATCCGATAGCACCAACATATTACAATAAGGTAATAATCTTTTAAGTAATCAACTAAAGGGTTAAATGAGGTTAAATTTCCCATTCCTCCATGCAGTAAAATAATAGGGTAATTTTTTGGGTTACCCAGTGTTTCAATATAAATATCTGCATTATTAATAAGCAAGGTTTTACCTTGTTGATGGTTGAAGTGTGTCATAGTAAAAGTCCTATTCTTTCTACCACACTTGTTTTAGCTCATTAAAGTAACAATAATTGTCAGTAGCATTTGAATACAATGGATTATTTATGGTGATTGAAACGTTACCACGGCGATAACGAATTAAATATAAAAGAAAAAATTAATAAAAAAGAGAGTATTTAAATAAATACTCTCTTTTATCATTATTTGTTTAAGAATAGATCCAATTTATTATTCTGATACTTTTACATAATGAGGTTCATTGCTTTCATTATTAGAGACTAAATTATCATGAGGTATGTCTTCTCTTGATATCCTTCCACTAAAAACAGCATTCATTCTCTCTGTATCCAACGCATTTTCCCAGCGAGAGACCACAATACAGGCGCAAGCATTACCCACAATATTGGTCAATGCACGGCATTCTGACATAAAGCGATCTATACCCAAGATAAGCGCCATACCTGCAACAGGAACACTAGGTACAACAGAGAGTGTTGCTGCAAGAGTAATAAAACCGGCTCCTGTCACCCCCGCCGCACCTTTTGAGCTGATCATGGCAACAAACAGTAACGTGATTTGTTCTGTTAATGACAGATCAACGCCGGTTGCTTGAGCGATAAATAACGCAGCCATGGTCATATAGATATTGGTGCCATCTAAATTAAAAGAATAGCCAGTCGGAATGACTAAGCCGACTACCGATTTTTTACAGCCTAACTGTTCCATTTTACTCATTAATGTCGGTAATGCGGCTTCTGATGAAGAGGTGCCTAATACAAGCCAGAGTTCATCTTTAATATATTTAATTAAAGCAAGAATAGAAAAACCATTATATTTAGCGACAGATCCTAATACCACTAAGACAAAAAGTAAGGCAGTAAGATAAAAAGTAATCACCAATAACATTAGATTACCAATGGAAGAAATACCATATTTACCTATTGTAAAAGCCATGGCGCCAAAGGCGCCAATAGGTGCTAACTTCATTAGCATTCCTACCATTTTAAAAACAGGTTCAGAAAGCTGTTGTAAAAATTCAAGTACAGGCCTACCTTTTGTTCCTATTGAGGCTAGAGCTAAGCCAAAAACGACAGACACAAACAGTACTTGTAAGATATTACCGTTAACTAATGGGCTAACGATAGTATCGGGAATGATATTCATCAGAAAGCTAACAAGAGAAGAACTATGTGCCTGTGTGACGTACATTTCAACTCTACTGCTATCTAATGAGCCAGGAGAGATATTTAAACCATCTCCAGGACGAATAATGTTAGCAGTGATTAATCCAATAACAAGTGCAATAGTAGAAAATGTGAGAAAGTAAATCATTGATTTACCTGCTACTTTTCCTACTGCATTCATATTGTTCATTCCCGCAATGCCTGTCACGACGGTTAAGAAGATCACAGGTGCGATGATCATTTTTACAATTTTGATAAAACCATCCCCTAAAGGTTTGAAGGATTCACCAATATCAGGATAAAAATGACCGAGTAAAATGCCTAGAAGAATGGCGATAATAACTTGAATATATAAAACTCGATAAAAGGGGAGCTTGCGAGATGAAGTCTGCATAAAAAATTCCCTGTAACTGAAAGATATTAAATAAATAAAAGAGGTATTACGATGTAAATTATTATTTACATTTGTTTTGTTGTGATGGGTAACTTAAAGGTATGAGTAAATTAGGTCAATAAAATAAAATTGATTTTATCAAATACTGTGCTCTTTATCTAAAAAAATAGATTTAATTTCTATTTAATCAGTTTTATTAAAATTTATTTTACTTAAATGTTAAGTTAATGAAATTATCTTTTGTATTTTTTATTCGAGTTTATTTAATGGTATGTGTATTTTAATGGCGTTAAAAGTGAATGAAAAAATTAAAATGTAAATAAATATAAACAGGAAAAATAAAGTCAGTTTAAATAGTTTGTAAAGCGATTCTCTTTACTCTTCAGTATTATTATGAAAAAAACACATCATAATGAAAAATAAATCTTATGATAACAATTACCCTTTATAGGTTTTATTTATAGGGTAATTGTTAAAATGGAATTGTTTTATTCTTCGGTATTTTCTTCTCGAATAAAGTGAATCAATTCAGGTTGTGCAATACGTTTATAATCTTGCGTATTGAGAATAATAGAGCGCTCTAATGTGCCCGCATTAAATGCTAATGCATCAAAACGTTCAAAAAGTAGAGGGTCTGCTACCAGTTTTAATGAAGGGTGAAAACTAAAAGGAGGGATAGCACCAAATACACATTGGGTAAGATCATCCACTTCTTTCGGGCTCGCTAGAGATGCTCTTGTCCCTCCAATTTGATGTGCAAGTTTTGAGAGATCAGCTTGTTTATCGGCGGGTAATATTGCCAGCACATGTTGCTTAATTCCATTTCCTTTTATATGACAAACCAGCCCTTTTGCGCCTTGTCCTAATTGTGTTCCTCTGATTTTTGCAACCTCTTCAGAACGACCTGCGGTAGAGTGTTCCATAACACGATAAGTAGCGTGGTTGTTATCTAATAAAGTAGTAAGTTGCTCAAAAATAGTCAAAGACATCAATGACTCCTGAATTTAATAAGTGATTTTTTTAAAGCCATTATACGACTTTAAAAAAAATATTCTGCTGTGATGTTTATGGCTGGTTTTGATTATTTTGATAAGCTTTTCAAATTATTTTGTTACAAATGATAATATGTTAATAGTATTATCCTATTGAATTAATAGGGTAATTGGGCTTCTAAATTTAATTACCTGTAATAACATGATAAACAAATTGATATTTATTCATTATTTTGATGATGATCAATTTAAGAACAAAAAGAATAGAACATATTAAAACGCAGATTTAATTACTAAAAAGGAAGTCAATAATGGCTGTTTCAACATTCTATATCCCTTCTGTAAATAAAATTGGTGCAGGTTGTCTTGCGGAAGCTGTAAGCTCAATGAAAGACTTCGGTTTTCATAAAGCGCTAATCGTTACTGATAGTGTTTTAAATCAACTGGGTGTTGTGGATAAAGTCAGTAAATTATTGACTGAATCAGGTATTGCAAGTGTGACTTATGATGGTACAGCACCAAACCCTACAGTTGAAAACGTAGAAGCGGGTTTAGCTCTGCTGAAAGAACATCAATGTGACTGTGTGATTTCTTTAGGTGGTGGTTCTCCACATGATTGTGCTAAAGGTATCGCATTAGTCGCTTCTAATGGTGGAAAAATTGCAGATTACGAAGGTGTCGATCGTTCAGCTAAACCTCAATTACCACTGATTTCAATTAATACCACAGCAGGTACTGCATCAGAAATGACTCGTTTTTGTATCATCACCGATACTGCGCGTCATATCAAAATGGCTATTGTTGATAAAAACGTTACCCCAATTTTATCTGTAAATGATTCAGAATTAATGCTTGGTATGCCAAAAGGTTTAACTGCTGCAACAGGTATGGATGCATTAACTCATGCGGTTGAAGCGTATGTTTCAATCGCAGCAAACCCAATCACTGATGCGTGTGCATTAAAAGCAGTCACTATGATCAGCGAGTCTTTACGTAAAGTTGTTGATAATGGTGGTGATGCGCAAGCACGTGAAAATATGGCTTATGCTCAATTCTTAGCTGGCATGGCATTCAATAATGCTTCTTTAGGTTATGTACACGCTATGGCTCACCAATTAGGTGGTTTCTATAATTTACCTCATGGTGTGTGTAATGCTGTTTTATTGCCACATGTTCAAGCTTATAACATCCAAGCTGCTGCGGGACGTTTAAAAGATATTGCACAAGCGATGGGGGTTGATGTTTCTGCAATGAGCGATGAACAAGGCGCTAAAGCATGTATCGAAGAAATTCGCAAAATGGCTAAGGATGTGGGTATTCCAGCAGGTCTGAAAGAATTAGGCGTGAAAGAAGAAGATTTTAAAACATTAGCTGAAAATGCGCTGAAAGACGCTTGTGCAATCACTAACCCTGTTCAAGGTTCTGAAAGTGATGTTATCGAGTTATTCCGCCAAGCAATGTAATGTTTAAAGAAGAGAAAAGTCATTAAGTAACGACTTTTATTTTTTCAAAAGCGAAAGCCGATACATTGAAGTTTGTATCGGCTTTGTCGTATTACATTATATCAATTATTCTGCTTTTTTATGGCGCGCTTGTAGGCAATCAATAACATCAGAGAGTGATAATGATTGGTCTTGTAACAATACCATTAAGTGATAGAGCAAATCAGAGGCTTCATTTTTTAGCTCTTCTCTGTCATTAACCGTGGCAGCTAACGCCGTTTCTACGCCTTCTTCTCCTACTTTTTGAGCTATACGTTTTGTTCCGCTGGCATAAAGGCGGGCAGTGTAAGAGCTATCAGGTGAGGCATTTTTACGCTCACGTAATATATTCTCGAGTTCATAGAGAAATCCCCATTGGCTTTGTGCAGGTGCAAAGCAACTTTCAGTGCCATTATGGCAGGTAGGTCCAATTGGGTTAGCTAAAATAAGTAAAGTATCATTATCACAGTCAGGATAAATATTGACTAACTTGAGAAAATTGCCTGATGTTTCGCCTTTTGTCCATAAACGCTGTTTGGTACGTGAATAGAAGGTAACATTTCCACTTTCTAGCGTTACATCTAGCGCTTTTTTATCCATGTAACCGAGCATTAATACATCGCCTGAAATGGCATTTTGGATAATCACAGGCATGAGATTATCGACTTTTTCCCAATCTAATTGTGCTAATGCTTCACTATTCATTATATTCTTACCTTAACGTCATTTTCTGCAAGATATTGTTTTAATTCGTTAATATTAATGATTTGTTTATGAAAAACAGATGCTGCAAGTGCGCCATCGACATTGGCTAATTTAAAGGCATCAAGAAAGTGTGACATTTCGCCAGCGCCTCCTGATGCGATAATAGGAACATTAGCGACTTGGCGTACTGAGGCGAGTTGTTTTAGGTCATAGCCTTGTCTTACACCATCTTGGTTCATCATATTTAAAACAATTTCACCCGCACCGAGTTTCTGAACTTCGCGTACCCAATCAAGTGTTTTCCAGTGTGTTTGTTGTGTCCGTTTTTCATCACCTGTGAATTGATAAACTAGGTATTCACCTGTTTTTTCATCAAACCAAGTGTCAATACCGACGACAACACATTGCACACCGTAGCGATCTGCCAAACGAGATATCAGTGAAGGATCGGATAGTGCTGGGGAGTTAATCGAAATTTTATCAGCCCCAAAAGAGAGAATTTTTCCTGCATCTTCAACAGAACGAATGCCACCAGCAACACAAAATGGAATATCAATCACTTCAGCAACACGCGATACCCAGCTCTTATCAACAACTCGGCCATCAGAAGAGGCGGTAATATCATAAAATACAAGCTCGTCAGCGCCTTCTTTGGCGTAGCGTTCTGCAAGAGGGACAATATCACCAATGATTTCATGATTTCGAAATTGAACACCTTTAACGACTTGTCCATCACGAACATCAAGACAAGGAATTATGCGTTTTGCCAACATGATATCGCCTCTTTTAATGTAAATTTGCCTTCTAATAATGCTCTACCAACAATAATACCAGCGACGCCAGATGCTGGAAGCGCTGCGATATCTTGTAAATTACCAATACCACCAGAAGCTTGAAATAAAATGTCAGGAAAACGTTGGCTAATTTCTGTATACAATTCAACGTTAGAGCCTGTCAATGTGCCGTCACGAGAAATATCGGTACACAACACATGCTTTAATCCGACACTTTGATAAAGTTCGATGATCTCTTCAAGGGTATAGGGGGAGTTCTCTTGCCAGCCACTCACGGCTACCCATTTTTGACCTTGTTTATCGATACGAACATCAAGGGCTAACACAATGGCATCTGCACCATAGCGTTGAAACCAAGTTTTCACCATTTCGGGCTGACTGACTGCGGTAGAGCCAATAACAACTCTACTTGCACCTGCATCGAGTAATGATTTCACATCATCTTCAGTGCGAATGCCACCCCCCACTTGTACTGGTACATTCACACAAGCAACAAGCTCTTTTAACAGTGAAATCTGGCGAGCAGAAGGATCTTTTGCACCGGTTAGATCCACCAAATGAAGGAGCTTTGCACCGTCTTTTTCATATTGTTGATAGCGTGTCAGCGGATCATCATCGTAATCACGTTGTTTCGTGTAATCACCTTGGTGAAGACGAACGACTTTCCCGTCAATTAAATCTAATGCTGGAATGATCATAACGCGTTACATCTCCAAAAAATTCTTGATAAGTTGAGCGCCGGCTTTTCCTGAGCGCTCTGGGTGAAATTGCACACCATAAAAATTATCTTTTTGAATTGCACTACTAAAGCGAGATCCATATTCGGTTTCGGCAATGGTTGATTCATTTAATGCTAAACCATAACTGTGAACAAAATAGAACCAAGCATCGTCATCAAGAGAACGAAAAAGAGGATGAGCAGGTTTGGCTAATACTTGATTCCAACCCATATGAGGTAGCGGTAAGCCCGCTGTATCTAGTTTATTAATTGTGCCATCAACTAGTCCTAATAACGGAATACTTTTACCTTCTTCACTTAATGAGGCTAATATTTGCATGCCTAAACAAATTCCTAAAACAGGCTGTGTTAACGCCTTAATTAAAGGAATTAATTCGCGTGCTTCCAGTTGTTCCATTGCTGCGCGAGCCGTTCCCACTCCGGGTAAAAAGAGTTTATCCGCAGATAGCACAACGTTTTTTTCATAGGAAATAATGGGGTCATAACCGAGTCGCTTAACGGCGTAAGCGACAGAGGCTAAATTGGCACAACCTGTATCGAGAATAACCACTTTCATCACAGAACACCTTTTGAGCTTGGTAAAGTATTACCTTCAACACGAATAGCTTGGCGTAATGTACGACCAAAGACTTTAAATAAGCTTTCAGCTTTGTGGTGATCGTTTTTGCCTTTTGATTTCAGGTGTAATGTGCAACCCATGGTGTAAGAGAGTGAACGGAAAAAGTGTTCTATCATCTCTGTACTTAGATCACCGACACGCTGATATTTAAATTCCGCTTTGTATTCAAGGTGTGGACGGCCAGAAATGTCTAATGCACAGCTTGCGAGGCATTCATCCATTGGTAATGTAAAACCAAAGCGGGCAATACCACGTTTATCACCCAATGCTTCGCGTAGGGCCTCACCTAAAGCCAGGCCGGTATCTTCAACGGTGTGGTGATCGTCAATCACTAAGTCGCCTTGTACATCGATGTTCATACGAAAACCGCCATGAGTGGCAATTTGATCAAGCATATGATCAAAGAAACCGACACCGGTACTGATTTGGCTGTCACCTTCACGATCAAGCCAGATATCAATAGCAATTTGTGTTTCTTTTGTTTTACGTTCAACGTGCGCATAGCGATCTTTTTGGGTGAGTTGTTCTGTGATAACCGCCCAATCGAGATCATCGGTATTATAAAGTAAGCCTTTAATACCCATATTTTCAGCTAACTGAATATCTGTTTGTCTATCACCAATAACGTAGCTGTTATCTTTATCGAGTGCACCATCAACTAAATATTGTGTCACAAGCCCTGTTTCAGGTTTGCGACAAGGGCAGTTATCTTCAGGTTTATGAGGACAAATTAAAACATCATCAAAGGTTATTCCTTGTGATGACAAAATTTGCATCATCAAATTATGTGGAGGATCGAAATCTGCCTGAGGAAAACTTTCTGTACCTAATCCATCTTGATTCGTGATCATAATAAGTTTGTAACCCGCCTTTTGTAGCGTAATTAGCGCAGGGATCACACCATTTTCAAAGGCAAGTTTATCGAGTCTATCAACTTGATAATCTGTAGGTGGTTCGGTGATTAAAGTGCCATCACGGTCAATAAAAAGAATTTTTTGGCTCATGGTAAGCTCCTTCAGTTGCGATTTTTGTTGTTATCGTTTTAATGTTTTTATACGTTTGCAGTTTGAATGTTTTTTATGGCATTGATCACGCTATCACATTCTTCAGCTGTACCGATAGAAATACGCAAACAACCATTAAGCCCATATTGACGTTGTTGATCGCGTAAAATGATCCCTAGCTCCCATAAAGTACGGAAAACTAGATTAGCATCAGTGAATTTCACTAAAATATAGTTGGTTTCACTATTATAAACCTGCTCAACATTCGGTAATTTTTTTAACGCATCAGATAAAATCTTTCTGTTACGCGATATTTCAGCAACACGGTTTCTCATCACGTCAATACCTGCCTTAGTTAATGCTTGTGCTGCAATGTCGGCAACAGGTGTTGACAGGGGATACGGTGCAATCACTTTTAGTAATAATTCAATAACGGGTGGATTGGCAAGCGTAAACCCACAGCGCAACCCAGCTAATGCAAAGGCTTTCGATAAGGTACGTAAAATGACTAAATTCGGGTAATCTTCAAGCCATGAAACAATCGATGCTTGTGGACAGAATTCTATATAAGCTTCATCAACTGCAACGATAGCTTTGCCTTTAGTGAGTTCTAATACATCACGAATAAGGGATGGGTTAACAATGTTCCCTGTTGGGTTATTGGGGCTACACAGATAGAGTAGTTTTACATTCTCAAGTTGAGATGCAATGGCTTCTACATTTGGACTCCAATCTGCTAATGTCGGTACAACTCGTTGTTCGATGCCAAAAGTTTCTGCACTAACGCTATACATGCCGTAAGTGGGGGGGCAATAAAGTACTGCATCTTTACCGGGTTCACAAAAAGCGCGAATAAGCAGTTCAATAGCTTCATCCGCACCACGGCTGACTAAGACTTGATTTGGACTAACACCCGCGTATGTTGCATAACGATTAATAACATTAACGGGCTGGCATTCAGGGTAACGGTTTAAATTTTTTTCATTAAAAGTAAATTCGGGTGCAACAGGGTATTCATTTGCATTTAACCAAACTGAACCATTTCCCCCTAAACGTCTTGCAGACTGATAAGGGGTTAATTCACGTACATTTTTTCTGGCAAGTGTGGTGATATCAAATTCAATGTTCATCGTTATTTTTTTCCCTGAGCCAAAGCGTTAACACGAAGTGTGACCGCATTTTTATGAGCCGTTAATTGTTCTGCTTGCGCTAGTATTTCAATTGTCTGTGCTAAATCAGATAAACCTTGTGCTGTGAGTTTTTGCACGGTCATACGTTTCATAAAATCAGCTAAACCTAAACTTGAGTAGGTTGAAGTATAGCCATAAGTCGGTAGAACGTGATTGGTACCAGAAGCATAATCTCCCGCAGATTCTGGAGACCAAGCCCCAAGAAAGACAGAACCTGCACTGGTAATATTATCAACACGCATATCTGCGTCATTGGTTTGAATAATCAAGTGTTCAGGGCCGTAATTGTTACTGATTTCAATACACTGATCGAGATCACGAGTAATAATGACACGGCTTTCAGCTAAGGCTTGTTTAGCAATCTCAGCTCGGCTTAACTGAGCCAGTTGTGTTTCAGTTTCGGCAATAACCGATTTAGCTAATGCTTCATCTGGCGTTAATAACACGACTTGTGAATCTGGACCGTGCTCTGCTTGTGACAATAAATCAGCGGCAATAAATGCAGGGTTTGCATCGGCATCAGCAATGACTAATACTTCAGAAGGGCCTGCTGGCATATCAATAGCAGCACCTTGTAGTGATTGGCTGACTTGGCGTTTGGCTTCGGTAACATAAGCATTACCAGGGCCAAATATTTTATCTACTTTAGGAATAGACTCTGTACCGAATGCCATTGCTGCAATTGCCTGTGCGCCACCCACTTGGAATATTTCATTAATACCAATTTGTTGAGCAATATATAAAATTTCATCAGCAATAGGGGGCGGTGAGCAAAGAATAACTTTGCGACAACCGGCAATACGCGCTGGAATACCGAGCATCATTACGGTTGAAAGTAATGGAGCCGAACCACCGGGAATATAAAGTCCTACTGCATCAATAGGTCTGCTTACTTGTTGGCAAAATACGCCAGGCTGAGTTTCCACTTCAATTGTGTTAGGAATTTGAGCTTCATGAAAACGGCGAATATTATTCATCGCCTGTGCTACCGCCTGTTTTATTTCGTTATTAAGTCTTGCTGTAGCTTCATCAACTTGCGCTTTTGGCACCAATACACTTTCCGGCGCTGCCTTATCGAATTTTTGGCTAAGTGCTTTAAGCGCTTTGTCCCCATCATTGCGTACCTGTGAAATGATGTTAGCAACTTGTTCTGTAATTGAACCTGATGCAGAAATCGCAGGGCGAGTTAATAGCCCCTTTTGTTGCTCTTGTGTGTATTCATTCCAGTAAATTAATGTATTAAAACCCGTTTTCATCATTTCACCTTATTCCATCATTTTTTCTATTGGTAAAACAAGAATTGAACTTGCACCTAATGTTTTAAGTTTTTCCATTGTTTCCCAGAATAGGGTTTCGCTACTGACCATGTGCATTGCAACGCGATTTTGATCACCGGCAAGCGGTAGAATTGTTGGTCTTTCTGCACCAGGAAGTAATGCAATGACATCTTCGAGGCAATCGCTTGGTGCGTGTAACATAATGTATTTTGATTCTCGGGCTTGGATAACGCCTTGAATACGAGTGAGTAAACGGTCGATAAGTGCTTGTTTATCAGCTTCCATTTCACCGTCGCGTTGGATCAAGCACGCTTTTGAGCGGTAAATCACTTCAACCTCTTTTAAACCATTTGCTTCTAATGTTGCACCAGTTGAAACTAAGTCACAGATAGAATCAGCAAGGCCGGCACGAGGAGCGACTTCAACAGATCCATTTAATAGACACGATTTAAATTTGATGCCTTTTTGGTCTAAATAACGTTTTAATAGATTTGGGTAAGAGGTAGCAATACGTGTATTATCTAGGCATTCAGCACCTTGATAGTCGAAATCGACAGGGGTCGCAATAGATAAACGGCAACCACCAAAATCTAAGCGTCGTAGTGTGAGATAACTTGGATTTTCGCCTTGTGCGCGACGTTTTAATAATTCTTCTTCTAATACGTTTTCGCCAATAATGCCTAAGTCAACCACACCGTCCATCACTAGGCCGGGGATATCGTCATCTCTCACACGTAAAATATCGATTGGCATATTTTCCGCATAAGCAATCAGACGTTGTTGGTTTAAGTTAATTTTGATGCCACAACGCGCTAAAAGGGCGCGTGATTCATCACTTAAACGACCTGATTTTTGCATTGCAATTCTTAATCTTGTTTTGTCTAACATAATGTTACCCTGCCCTTGTTTCTATTTTTGTTTGAAAATTAGCTATAAAAAAACCCCGGAAGTTGCCTTCCGGGGTTTTTATTGTTTGCCTGCATTCAGACCACCGGAAGCGTTTCTTAAACGTCTTCCAGCACTCATCGCCTGAAAGACTAGTCAGGATGATGGTGATGATGGTGGTTTAGTTGAATGCTATACATAATTATTTTCCTAGCTAATTACACTATTTATTATTTGATAATGCTCGTTACTATTAATTTGTATTTAGTAACCAACATTCAGAAATTGTCTGCCTTTCAACCTACATGATTTGCAAAGTGAAAAGCAACCTATTTTTTAATAATAATTTAATTATTTTATAACCTTTTGTTTTTAATGCTATTTTAATATTTCTCTTATTTACTTAATCCAACAAGTGAGCGAGTATATAGGAGTATGCTAAAAATCAACAAAATATAAGTAGTATTTATATGTGATGGCGAAATAAAAATTTTATAGCATACTTTGACTAAGCCATTTAAGTAGGGGAGCAAAATGAAACGAATAACCATCGTTGGATTAGGTTGGTTAGGTTTACCACTTGCGGTTGCGTTGCGTGATGCAGGCTATCAAGTTAAAGGGACTAAAACCACCGAAGATGGCGTAGAAGCAGCAAGAATGAGTGGCGTTGATTGCTGTTTAGTGAATTTAACACCCGCAATTGAATGTGATAGAGATGATTTTGATTACTTAATGGAAACTGACGTTCTGATCATCACATTGCCACCCAGTGCCGCTGGTGGCGGTTATGATTATGTTGAAGCTATTCAAACGCTAGTGGATAGTGCAATGTCTCGCCATATCACAAGAGTCATTTACATTAGCTCTACTTCTGTATATGGCAATCAGACAGGTAATATCACAGAAGAAATGGATATTCGGCCTGAAACACAATCGGCAAAAATGTTAGCTGAAGTTGAAAACTGGTTACATCGTTTACCATTAACCACGGTTGATATTCTTCGATTGGCGGGATTAGTGGGGCCAGGCCGTCATGCTGGGCGTTTTTTATCGGGTAAAAAGCAGGTAAAAGGTGCGCATCAATGTGTCAATTTAGTTCATCTTGATGATGTGATTTTTGCAGTTGAACAACTGCTTGCACAAAATGAAGGGGGACATTTGTATAATTTATGTGCACCTATTCATCCTAAAAAGAAAGATTTTTACACGAGAGTATCCTCTCAACTTGATCTTATTCCCCCTGAATTTGCTGATGAAGAGAAACCGTTAATACGGGAGATTGATGGGCAGGAGATCTGTCGAGATCTTGGATTCCATTATCATTATCCAGATCCCGACAAAATGCCAATGAATTAACTTAATTTACAGGCAGTAACACGACATCACGGAAAATAGAACTTTCACTTAATTGTGCGAACCAGCGCTCAATATGTGGGAAGTGAGGTCTATCTTTGCAAACTTCGAGCCATGGGTAAACCAGTGGCGCGATAGCTATATCAGCAAGAGAGATTTCATCTCCAGCAAAATAAGCTGTTTTTGCTAGTTGGTTATCTGCAATTCTGATCAGTTTGTTAAGTTTTTCTTTTAATTCTTCAATCTGCTCAGGATGTTGTTGTTCTTTAGGTGTGCGAACAATCATTATCATCATTTGTTGAATGGGTGAAAATAAGCTGCCATTTGACCAGTCCATCCATTTTTCTACATTTGCTCGTTGTTTAGGATCAATTGGATAGAATGTGTTATTTTCATATTTTGAGCATAAATAACGAAGAATGGTATTAGACTCCCATAATGTAAAGTCATCATCTTGTAGTGTTGGAATAGAAGCGTTGGGATTCATCGCTAAATAATTTGTTTCATTGAGCCCACCAAACGGGCCTCCAACATCAATTTGCTCATAAGGAACGTTTAACGCCTTTAAGCACCAAAGAACTTTTTTAACGTTAGATGAGTTTTTTCTACCCCAGACTTTTAACATAAAGGTCTCCTAAACCACGATAAGTAATAAAATTTCCCTCTATAGGGCGTTAAGCATGAATATAAGATAAATCTCTATATATCAATGTTGGCGTCTTATTCCAGAAAGCCATATAGTAGGAAAGCTTTAACAAATTGATATAAAAGGGTGATCGGTAATGAAAAAAAATATTCCATCTGTTCTGGGTAAGGTTACCGCGGGAATGGGTTTACTGCTAATTATTTCTAGTCCTTCATTTGCGGTAAATAATCCTGTACCTCCTCAAATAGAGGCAAAATCTTATGTATTAATGGATTACAACAGCGGAAAAATTCTGGCATCAGAGAAACCTGATGAGCGTTTAGATCCCGCCAGTCTGACAAAAATCATGAGTAGCTATGTGGTTGGACAAGCCATCAAAGAAGGGCGTATGTCGCCGGACGATATGGTGATTGTAGGACGCAATGCATGGGCAACAGGTAATCCGGTATTAAAAGGCTCATCATTAATGTTCTTGAAACCGGGGGATCAGGTAAAAGTCATTGATTTAAACCGAGGCATGGTTATTCAATCGGGTAATGATGCCAGTATCGCATTAGCTGAACATGTTGCGGGAAGTCAGGAAACGTTTGTTGATTTAATGAACTCCTATGCCAACAATCTGGGTTTAAAAAATACGCACTTTAAAACGGTCCATGGATTAGATTCTGATGGACAATATACAACTGCACAAGATATGGCTTTGCTAACTGCTGCCATGATCCGTGATGTTCCATCAGAATACGAAATACATAAAGAAAAAGAATTTACATTCAACAATATTCGTCAGCCAAACCGCAACCGTTTATTGTGGAATAAAAATATGAATGTTGATGGTGTGAAAACAGGGCACACAAATGGTGCTGGATATAACCTTGTATCTTCGGCAACTGAAGGAAATATGCGCTTAATTGCGGTTGTTTTAGGTGCACCGTCAGACAAAATTCGCTTTGCTGAGAGTGAAAAATTATTGGGTTGGGGATTCCGCTTTTTTGAAACCGTCACACCAGTTAAAGAAAATGCACCACTGACAAAACAAAAAGTATGGTATGGCGATAAAGGGGAAGTGGCTTTAGGCGTTGCTAATGATGCTTCAATCACGATCCCTAAAGGTGAACTGAAAAATTTAAAAGCTTCATTTACTTTAACTAATCCAGTATTAGAAGCACCTTTAACACAAAACCAGGTGGTGGGTACAGTTAACTTTTTATTAAACGATGAAGTGATTGAACAACGTCCTTTAGTTGTAAAAGAAGCGGTTGAAGAAGGTGGTTTCTTTAGTCGTATCTGGGATTTTGTGGTTAAAACAGTATCAGGCTGGTTTAACGCCATTTTTGGTTAAAATTATCAATAATGGTTTTATCAACGCGTTACTGAGTTTTTCACCCATAAAGAAAGACTAACTATCGTTTTTGTATAAAAAATCCGTAATTAGAATGGCGATTACGGATTTTTTTATATTTACTGAAATAAAGAGTTATATACTTTAGAACTTAAATAAGCCCATCAATCTTGCCTCGATTATTAATATCAACCGTAATGGCTGCTGGCGTTTTCGGTAATCCTGGCATAGTGGTAATAGTGCCTGTTAACGCAACAACAAAGCCAGCACCCGCAGATACGTATACTTCGCGTACATTTATCGTAAAATCAGTAGGGCGCCCTAATAAAGTTGGATTATCTGAGAGTGAATATTGTGTTTTTGCCATACATACAGGAAAATGGCCAAACCCCATATTTTCTATTTTTTCCAACATATTGCGTGCATGTTGGCTATAAGTCACACCATTTGCTCCATAAATTTCTTTAGCTACAGTGTCAATTTTTTCATAAAGTGAAGCGTTATCAGGGTAAATTAATTGAAATTGACTCTGTTCATTTTCAAGTGTATCAATCACTTGCTTAGCTAATTCAATACCGCCTTCGCCTCCTTTTTCCCACACTTTGGTAATAGCGAAGCGACAATCTCTATCTTGGCAAAATTGTTCGATAAACTGGTGTTCTACAATACTATCAGTGACATAGGCATTAAGAGAGACAATCACCGGCAAGCCATATTTTTTAAGGTTTTCAATATGTTTTTCGAGATTAGCAATGCCTTTTTCAAGTGCAACTAAGTCTTCATTATCCCACTCGTTTTTGCCTAAACCACCGTTATATTTTAGTGCTTTTGTGGTAACTACAATCACTGCACAATCTGGATGTAATCCACTCATTCGACATTTTATATCAAAGAATTTCTCAGCACCTAAATCGGCTCCAAAGCCTGCTTCTGTAATTGTGATATCGGCAAGTTGAAGTGCCAATTTTGTTGCCCTTACACTATTGCACCCATGGGCAATATTGGCGAAAGGGCCACCATGAATAATCGCGGGTGTATTTTCGAGTGTTTGTACTAAATTAGGATTAATGGCATCTTTTAACAAACTGGCCATTGCGCCAACAGCTTGTAAATCGTTTGCAGTGATAGGGTCGTCATTATAAGAATAAGCAACAATGATCTGAGAAAGTCTTTGCTTTAAATCTTGGATATCTTCGGCTAAACACAAGATTGACATAATTTCAGAAGCAACAGTAATAACAAAATTATCTTCTCTTGTAATACCGTCTTTTTCGCCACCCAATCCCACAACAATATTTCGTAAAGTGCGATCGTTCATATCCATACAGCGCTTAAAAACAATTTTTTTAGGGTCGATATTTAAAGGATTACCTTGATAAATAGAGTTATCAAGCATGGCTGCCAGTAAATTATTGGCTGAAGTAATCGCATGAAAATCGCCAGTAAAATGAAGGTTAAGATCTTCCATTGGCACGACTTGAGAATAACCGCCTCCCGCAGCTCCACCTTTAATACCAAAGCAAGGACCTAAAGAAGGCTCGCGTAACGCAATAATGGCATTTTTCCCAATATGGTTAAGGGCTTGGCCTAATCCAACAGTAACAGTTGTTTTACCTTCTCCGGCTGGAGTGGGATTAATTGCAGTGACTAAAACTAATTTTCCTGTTTTTTTTGTGGCGATTTTAGACCAAATACTGTGGCTAAATTTGGCTTTGTATTTGCCATAAAACTCGATATCGTCTTGATCAATATTTAAATTTTTAGCAATGTCTTGAATTGGTAAGAGGTGTGCTTCTTGGGAGATTTGAATATCTGATTTCATTTTAGTTCTCTTTTTATCCCGCTTATGATGTCTCTAGTGATCTTTACTTATCAACTGTAGCCAAGGATATAAATATGGCCAATAGATTGATTAAGTTGTAATTATTTTCTATTAGATAACGTGTTTATCGTCACATCATTTAAATAATTATTGCTACAGACTCCTATCTTTGATCTTTTGCTACTTATTATTGAGTAATATTTCTGTTTTCAATATCGTGTTCTTTTTTCGACACGTATTTTAACTAAGGATGATCATTTAATCTCATACAAAAAATAATATTCAAAGAGAAGAGCATCATTTTTGATTTTAGATAATAAAAAAGGCGCTGATATCAGCGCCTTATCGATAATGATTCTCTATATTTGAACCTCTTAAATTTAGTCACAAGAAATTTTAATGGCTAATCCACCTTGAGAGGTTTCACGATATTTAGCATTAATATCTTTACCTGTTTCGTACATGGTTTCGATGACTTTATCTAAACAAATACGAGGATCACTGACACGGCGTAAAGCCATACGAGATGAGTTTACAGCTTGTACAGCCGCAATGGCATTACGTTCAATGCAAGGGACTTGCACTTGTCCTGCAACAGGGTCACAGGTAAGTCCTAAGTTATGCTCCATTGCTATTTCAGCAGCCATACAAACTTGTTCTGGACTGCCACCTAGAAGTTCTGTTAATGCACCGGCAGCCATAGAACAAGCAACACCGACTTCACCTTGACAACCGACTTCAGCACCTGAAATTGAAGCATTCATTTTGTAAAGAGAACCGATAACACCGGCCACTAAGAAAAAGCGTGTGTAAGAGTTTTCATTTACAGGACGAATGAATTTATCATAGTAAGACAGTACCGCAGGAATAATGCCACATGCTCCATTTGTCGGTGCTGTTACAACACGTCCGCCAGCGGCATTTTCTTCATTGACAGCAAGTGCAAACATATTGATCCAGTCAACAACTGTCATAGGATCGGTTGTGGTTTTATCTTCTGTTACCAACATACGGCGTAACGCAGAAGCACGGCGAGGTACACGTAATGGTCCTGGCAATAAGCCTTCGGTATTTACACCGCGCTCAATACCTGACTTCATTACATCCCAAACCGCAGCAAAATGGGCTGAGATCTCTTCTTTACTCCGCAGAGCTAATTCATTTTGCATGACTAATGCAGATAGAGAAAGGCCGGTTTCTTTACAATGGCGACGTAAATCAGCCGCATATTGGTAAGGATAAGGGACTTGAACTACATTTTCTTCAGGTTGACCAAAATGCTCTTCATCAACAATAAAGCCACCACCAATAGAATAATAGGTTTTTTTCAATAGAACCTGTTCACCATTATAAGCGGTGATAGTCATACCATTCTCATGGAGAGGTAAATTGCTTTTATGGAAATTCATACCACCATCAACAGGAAAATCTACTTCTTTAATGCCGTTTGCCAGCATTAAGCGACCCGTTGTTTCTACTTGTTTTATAAATGGAGTAATAGAATCTATATCAACGGTATCAGGTAAATTACCAGCTAATCCCATAATAATAGCAATATCGGTTGCGTGACCTTTACCAGTTAAAGATAAAGAGCCGTACACATCAACGATAACACGGGAAACAGAAGAGAGAAGATTTTTGTCAGCAAGGATATCAACGAATTCTTTACCTGCTTTCATGGGGCCTACAGTGTGTGAACTTGAAGGACCGATACCAATTTTAAAAATATCAAAGACGCTAACCATAATATTCGCCTCCCTAATTAATTTAAAGGCGCAACTGTGTGATTATTAGAGTGATAAGTGTCAGTTTTGAAGTCTAAAGCTGTAATGGCTACTTTCATAAAAGAAAGTAGCCATTAGATGCCTTATTAGCCCATGAAAGAGTTAATTAAGCTATAGAAAACTGCTGAGATTGCGATAAGACCCATGATTACAACGAATACGTTGCTGATATGGCCTTCGTATTTCTTCATCGCAGGTACTTTACGGATTGCATACATAGGCATCAGGAACAGTAACATTGCGATAATTGGACCACCTAACGTTTCAATCATACCTAAGATGCTTGGGTTTAACGTTGCAACGATCCACGTTGTAACCAGCATAAACAGTGCAGTGATTTTGTTTAAACGATCTTTTTCGATTGTTTTACCTTTTTCACGCAATGATTTGATGATTAAACCATTGAAACCTTCACGAGCACCTAAGTAGTGACCTAAGAAAGATTTCGTAATCGCAACAAAAGCAATAAATGGAGCAATATAAGCGATAACAGGTGCTTCAAAATGGTTAGCCAGATAAGACAGGATACTGATATTCTGTGCTTTTGCTTCTGCTAAATTTTCTGGTGTTAAGCTAAATACACAGCTAAACACGAAGAACATAACAGTGATAACCATCATGATGTGCGCATAAGCTAAAATGCGTGAACATTTCTTCTCAGCGTTTTCACCGTATTCTTCACGTTTTGCAACCGCAAAAGCAGAGATAATGGGGGAGTGGTTGAAAGAGAATACCATGACAGGGATAGCTAACCACAGTGTTACTAATAGGCCTTGGCCCATACCTGAAGTTGTTGCGTGATCAAAAGAGAGAGTCTCAAGTATTGCGCCATTCCATTCAGGAATAAGATACAGTGCTAAAACCATCAAGACGGCAACAAATGGGAACACTAGCACACTCATTGCTTTAACGATAGCTTGTTCACCAAAGCGAATAATTGACATGATACCGACAATCAGTATCAGCGATAAAATTGCGCGAGGTGGTGCAGTCATGTGCATTTGGTTCACTATAAAGCTTTCTACTGTATTGGTGATAGCAACACTATAAACCAATAAAATAGGGTAAATAGCAAAGAAATAGAGCAGAGTAATCAGTTTACCTGCTGTTTTACCAAAGTGTTCTTCAACAACTTCAGTGATATCTTCACCTGGGTTTTTACCTGATAACACAAAGCGACACATACCACGGTGTGCAAAGAAGGTCATTGGAAATGCAAGCACTAACATGATCAACAGAGGAATTAAGCCACCAATCCCTGCATTGATAGGTAAAAATAGAACGCCAGCACCGATAGCCGTACCATATAAACCTAACATCCATACCGTATCTGACTTACGCCATGTTTTGTAATCACCTTGGGTGTTACCCGATGCGATAGAACCAGCTTTGGTTGTATCCATAATACTCTCCGAAATAACGCGGTAAAAAAAATAATGAATAAAATAAAAGCGTGATTTTATTTCTTATCAGAAACAATCACGACATAAATTTAATTATGAATAAATGAGAGCATTGAGTACCTAGTGTTATCTCAATATCTTCAATTACCACATACTAAAATCTTTAAATTTCAAAAGAATTACGATCTTCTAAAATTTGAAAAAATATTCGATAAGTTTATATCCAGACTTAAGAGGTGCAGAATATAGTGTTTTTCAGGATAAACTACCGTGATCACCATCTCAAATGCTAAATATAACTGAAAAATCTAAAAATGTAACATTTTTTATATTTTGTGTTTTTAGAAGGGTTTTTTAAACATTTTGAAATACTTTTCCATTTTTAATGGAGATTGATAATAAATCCATATACCTGAATGTTCATATATTAATGATTAAAATTAGACTTTTTTATTTCTTATAAAATAAATGATTTAAATCAATATGGTTATTTTTATTCACAATTAAAACATTATATTAACAATATAACACATTGATATTTATATACTAATTATTTTCTTTAATTTGTGTTTAAAAGTAGACAAAAGAATATAAAAATAGAGTATTACGATTATTTATTAATGATTTTCTTTTATTCTATGAAATGAAGATAACAATAATTCAGTCATAAGTAGAATATTGTTTATTATTACGACAATAAATTTGTTAATAAATGAGTTTGATATATTACAATATAGCGAATATAAAAACTTCATTTTGATTAAAATAACAACACATTTTTTTTTTGGACAAATAATATAATAATAGAGGATAATTTTATTTAGATATTAATATATCGAAGTGGAGAGAATTGCTTAAGTTAAATATAAAAAAAGACCACAATAAATAGGGTCTTTTTCAAAGCAAGAAGGGTTAGGCTTTTGTCCAACCTTTACGAATCGGATAAGCAAAACAGAACTGATAAAGTTGTTGTACCCATTTTTGGAGTGCATTCCCGCCTTTAGACCAGAAGATCTGGCTTAAACCACAAGAAAGCAGAGCAACTATAAGGGCGCCTATCATATCGATTGGCCAATGCACACCAAGGTAAATACGCGCCCAAGCAATCGCAACTCCTAAACCTAGCATGATATAACCAATACGTTTACTGTTATGCCAAAACAGATAAGCTAATGCAATGGTGAAAACAAATGTACCGTGATTGCTTGGGAACGAAGGCGTTGCATCATGCTCAAGGAAATTATACCCAATATTGGCAGCAAAAGGGCGCTCATGAGGCGCAATTGCACCAATAAACCAAGAGATAGACAGCGCAATAACTAAAGAGACCGCAGCTTTACAGGCTAATGTTCTTTGCTGGCTAAGGTGTTTTTCATTACCCCACAACCAATAGAACACTAAAGATAAAGGAAAGAGATAGACAAGGTACTTAGCAATAATTATCGCCACACCGATTTCGAAAGGAGATGCTGCAGGTGTTGCATTCATCATTGAAAATACGGCTAAATTAAATTGTTCCAGCAAAGTAGGCTCCATACATGTCGTGCTGATAAGCGATGTTTATGATACATAATACGCAAGTTTTTAAGGGTAAATGAGCGAGTAATAAGGGTAAAGTGTTTTTTTCTTATTTAATTGTGCTTTTTTTAAAAGAATTGTCAGTTTTAGATTTAACTGAGCTAAAGCATGCTTAAAAAGAGAATTTCACTTATGGTATAGCTCTCACATTGCTCTTTTTTGTTATTTTCAACGAGGTATAAAAAATGTGGCTCCAAAAAAATATCGTACTCAACGCAAGGCCGAGAGGGTTCCACTTAATTACACAGACATTGATTCAAGAATTACCCGAACTAAGACAATATAAAATTGGAATTGCTCATTTTTTTATTCAACATACATCGGCTTCGTTAACGATTAATGAAAATGCAGATCCGACAGTACGAAGTGATTTTGAAAATTTCTTTAATCAAAGTGTTAAAGAGAATGAAAATTACTACCTTCACACTTATGAAGGAAGTGATGATATGCCAGCACATATAAAAAGCAGTTTACTTGGACAAAGTATCACTATTCCTATTAGTCAAGGCGAGCTTAATTTAGGAACTTGGCAGGGAATTTATCTTGGTGAACACCGTAATCATGGTGGTCGTCGCCGTATTATTGTGACATTGCAAGGTGAATAAGGCTCTATTTTAGGCAATAAAAAACCCGACAGTTATTTCACCAAAGGGGTTGAAACTATCGGGCTCCTCAATATTTGGGGACATCAAAGAAAAGCAGTGGCACTAATTCAGACTCTGAGTTAAGAAGAAAGTTCGCTGACTAATGAAAAAAAATAGAATTTTTTTTGGAAAGAGGAAGATATAAAGAGATAATGTGTGAAATAAAAAAAAGAAAGCGCTAAAACATATTGAAAAATAGCTTGTTTTAGCGCTTTTTGATTAGTTATAGATGCCTAAATTTTCTTTAGCATAAGCTTCAAAATCTGTGCAACCACCGATGTGTTTCTCATCAATAAAAATTTGTGGCACAGTTTCAACCTCTTTACCGACGGTTTTAGATAAATCTGCTTTTGTAATTCCTTCGGCTTGGATATCAACATAACGGAAATCAAAATCGTCACGTTTTTCAGCCAGAGTTTCAGCCAGTTGTTTAGCACGTACACAATATGGGCAACCAGGGCGACCAAAAATTACAACAAACATACGACACTCCTTATTGAGGAAATAAAATTCAGGCATAATAGTCTTTATTGGTTGATACTATGCCCTTTTATGAGGCTAAACAAAAACAGTTATTGCCTTTTAGTGTGATAAATTATACCAATTTGCCGAATAATGAGATAGGACTGCGATACAGCATTTAGCGGAGAAAATATGGAAAAGCCTTCTAATCGGGATATGAAATCACTGTCTGATATGCCAAAACCCCATCATAATCATTGAGATCATAGGGATTATTTTATTAGTGATTGCTTATTTGTCTATCAATCAATATATCACATCTCCGCAGTGGCTAGGCACCTACACGGGGCAATTAACACTGGTTGTTCTGGGGGTTATCTGCATGATCCCGCCTGCTATTCATATTGTATGGCGTGCGATTTATCGCTTAACGTTTTTAGGTATTGATAACAAACCCGCGAATAATAAAAAGAAAAAAGAGAATAACGAACAATAGCGCACTGTTTTTTTTCAACAATGCATGAAAAACCAAGAAAATCCAATCTGTAAATTGGCTTAATTTTCTTAGTTTTTCTATTTATTAGTGCCTTCAAGATATAAAAAGTGGCAAAATAGCCTCAATGCCAAAAGGCACTCTTTTCTTTAGCGCGTAAAGGTTATTTGAATGAACGCTGTTGTGACCCCCGATCTGGATCAGCTAAAATCTTGGCTTGATGAACTACAGATTGCTTATTATGAATGTGACTCTTGTCAGGCGTTACATTTGCCACATCTTCAATATATCAGTGGCATATTTGATGCTAAAATTGATATTCTTGAAGATGTGCTTGTATTTACCGCTATCGCTGAATTAAAACCCTCAGCAATAGTGCCTTTAATGGCCAACCTTAGCCAAATTAATGCAAGTTCTTTGTTTATTAAAATATTTTTAGAAATTAGTGATGAAAACTTACCTAAATTAGTATTCTGCCAATCATTCCCTGTTGCCGCGGGGATCTCACTGAATCAGTTTGATCTGTTCTTACAAAAAGCAGAAGAACAATCAGCTGAAGTAGTCAGTGAGATTTTTAATAATGGTTTCTTGTATGGCGAAAAACAAGAAAGTGAAAATGAAGAAGATGATGAAGAAGATGTTGAAATAAGTAGTTCATCAACTGACTCCTCCTATACTGTACATTAATATTAATCTCCATAACGGTCACAAAATCTTATGCAATGCGCACGATTTAGTGCGGGTGATTGTCATTCTTGTGAATGGCTTTCTCTTGCTTATTCTGAACAAATCAAGAAAAAACAGCACAGCTTATTAGCATTGCTACCTGAAGATTATGCTTTTGATAAATTAGCGCCTGTTGAAAGCCAGCAAGCGCAATTTCGTAACAAAGCAAAAATGGTAGTCAGTGGCAGTGTTGAAAAACCAGTATTAGGTCTAAAAACACGAGAGGGTGTGGCTGTCGATTTATGCGAATGTCCTCTTTACCCTGACTCTTTTACACCGATATTCCCAATTTTAAAAACATTTATAGCGAGAGCAGGATTAGTACCTTACGATATTGAGCGTCGGCGTGGCGAACTTAAGTTTATTTTATTAACTGAAAGCAGAAGCAATGGCACGATGATGTTGCGTTTTGTTTTACGCTCAGAAAAAAAATTAGAGCAACTTCGTAAAGCACTTCCGTGGTTACAAGAAAAACTACCTCAATTGGCGGTTATCTCTGTGAATATTCAACCTGTTCATATGGCAATTCTTGAAGGTGAAAAAGAAATTATTCTGACTGAAAAAACGTTTTTAGATGAATCATTCAACAAAATTCCATTGCATATTCGTCCAAGAGGCTTTTTTCAAACTAATCCAGTTGTGGCCTCATCACTTTATGCTACGGCGGGTCGTTGGGTTAGAGAATTAAATATCTCACATTTGTGGGATATGTTTTGTGGATCAGGAGGCTTTGGGTTACATTGCGCAGATAAATTGACCCAATTGACAGGAATTGAGATTAGTCCTGAAGCAATAGAATGTGCGCGTTTATCAGCTTATGAATTAGGGTTAGAGCATGTTGAATTTCAAGCACTAGATTCAACGGGTTATGCATTAGCCAACGAGTTAGTGCCTGAATTAGTGCTTGTTAATCCGCCAAGACGAGGTATTGGTGAGGCACTGTGTGGCTATTTAAATAAAATGAAGCCTCGCTTTATTCTGTATTCGAGTTGTAACGCTCAAACTATGGTTAAAGATATTCAGCAACTTTCTCATTATCGTATTGATAGAGTGCAGTTGTTTGATATGTTTCCGCATACAGCTCACTATGAAGTGCTTACATTATTGGTATTACAAGACAGTTAAGATATTCATTACAAAATAGGCAATGGGTGTTAGTATAAATCAGTATTTAACGCTCGATGGATAACATCGGGCGTTTTCTTTTTTATTAGATGGGCATTTTTTATGCAGAATTTAAAAGCGTTGTTATTAGTGATGGTGTTATTGGGGCCTTTGGGGATCGATCTCTATTTACCGACGATCCCTGCGATTGCTCAAGATTTAGGAAGTAGTGTCTCCCTTATTCAATCGACTATCGCTTTATTTATTTTAGTTTTAGGTATAGGACAACTGATATCAGGGCCATTAGTGGATAAGTTTGGTCGTAAACCTATCGCTATCGTTGGGATCCTTATCTATATTGTGGGTTCTGTGATTGCAACGATCTCTACAGACTCAACGCTTTTTATTATTTCGCGATTATTACAGGCTTGTGCAGTGTGTTGTACTTCCGTTGTGGCTTTTACCTGTGTTCGTGACTGCTTTAATGGTAATGATGCGGCTCGTGTTTTTGGCTTTTTAAATGGTACCTTAAATATTATTCCTGCACTTGCACCCTTATTAGGTGGATTATTGGCTGAGTATTGGGGATGGCGTGCACCTTTTGGATTTTTAATTTTCTATTCAGTATTTGTGCTAGTGTTGATCACTCGCTTCTTACCAGAAACTAAGCCTGAAAATATAGCGCAATCGAAACAGAAATTAGGTAAAACATACCTTGAGATTTTGTGTAGTAAACGTTTTTTAACTTTTGCTTTCGTGAATGCAGGCACAATGGGAATGGCTTTAACTTATGTTTCATTTGCTCCTATTGTTTTGATGAATGATGCGAAGCTATCACCGCTGATTTTTTCCATTATTTTTGGTGTAAATGGTTTTTGGATAATGTTTGTTAGCTTTTATGCAAACCGGGTGATCCACCGTGTTGGCAGACCTATTTGTTTGATATTAGGGGGGGGGTTAATGGGGGTAGGTTGTGTGAGTTTGTTATTAAGCTTAATGTTTATTCCTGCCGAAATACAAAGCCATTGGCTGATTTACATGCTCCCTGTAGCAAGTGCTTGCGCTGGATTAGCCTTTATTATGGGGCCTGCGACAAGTTATGCACTTGAGCCGTATTCACAGACGGCAGGTATTGCCTCTGCTTTGGTTGGTTTTATTCAAATGGCAGGCGGTGCTGCGTTAGGTTTAACTGCACTGACATCACCGGTACAACCTAAATTAGCATTAGCCGTTGTCATGTTAATTGGTAGCCTATTGGCGTGGAATGCGTATAGAGTAAGCCATAAGGAAGCGTTAATAGAAAAACAGACTACACAAAAATAGAACCATTATTTGTTACAATTTATTCAGCGATAAAAAAATACCCCAGAGATAAAAATATCCGGGGTATTTTTTTATCGACAGTTTGGCTTACGCATTTTTAATTACGATGTTCAAACTTTAAGGCTTTTTTCTCAATCAATCTCATGAGAAGTGTTAGTATTCCGTTGATGCCTAAATAAATAATGCCTGCGGCAACAAAGACCATCACATCATAACTTTGACCGAATACTTGTCGGCTATAACCTGTTAATTCAAGTAAAGTGATCGTACTGGCGAGTGAGGTACTTTTAAATATTAGTACAACTTCATTTGAATAGGATGAAAGCGCCCGCTTAAATGCATAAGGCAATATTACCCTTGCCGTTTGCACGGGGGACATCCCTAACGCTTGGCAAGATTGCCATTGTCCTGACGGAATCGCTCTTACTGCACCATAGAAAAGTAAGGTTGAATAAGCAGCACTATTTAATGCTAATGTAACCATGGCACAAAACCAAGGTGTTGATAATAACTCCCAAATCATAGGGAATTTTTGCAACACAGGAAATTGTCCAGGGCCATAATAGATTAAGAAAAACTGTACTAATAAAGGAGTACCGGTAAATAAGGTGATATATGCTTTTACAATTTGAGTAATAACTGGAGTTTTTAACGCCAAAATAAAGGTCATTAAAACCGAAAGTGTAAATGCCACCAGTAAAGCCACTAAAGTTAATGACAAGCTGGTTGGTAATCCCGGTAAAATATCAACAATATAATCCCACATTATGAGGCACTCCGTTCAAAGCGAGTTGTTCTCATTTCTAACCATTTCAGGATATATTGACTGATCAGCGTAATGGCTAAATAAATCAGTGCAACAATGCTATACCAAGTAAAAGGCTCTTGAGTTCTATTAGCAATACTTTGTGTTTGTAACATTAAATCATTAACACTGATTAATGAGACTAAAGCAGTATCTTTTAATAAAACTAACCACTGATTACCTAAACCGGGTAAAGCATGACGCCACATTTGAGGCATGATAAAGCGGAAGAAGATAGTAATACGGCCCATACCTAATGCTTGACCGGCTTCCCATTGTCCTGTTGGTACGGCTTTTAAGGCGCCACGTAACGTTTGTGAAGCATAAGAAGCATAAAGAAGTGAAAGGGCGATAACACCACAATAGAAAGGTAGAGAATCGGTGTCACCAAAGTCTATTTGCAAGGTGAATGAGCCTAATTCAATGCCATCCATTAAGATCATGACGCCTTGTAAGGTGCCATAATAGACAAAAAGAACCACCAGCATTTCTGGTAGTCCCCTAATGAGTGTTACCCAACATGTTCCTAAGAAAGCAAAGGCTTTCCATCTCGCAGATTCCCATGCTGTAAACAGCATGGCTAGAACTAATCCGATGATAAGCGCAGAAATAGCAAGTGAGACCGTTGTGACGGCCGCACCTGCTAGAGTTGTTATTTCATTCATTTATTAAGCTATTATTGTTATTCAAACCATTTTTTATAAATGACATCATAGGTGCCATCAGCTTTTACTTCAGCTAATGCTTTGTTCAATTTATCTTGTAAATCAGCATTGCCTTTTCTTACTGCGATCGCAAGGCCTGTACCAAAATAGTTAGGATCTGCAACTTTGTCGCCTACAATACCTAATTCAGGATTCTTTTTCAGCCATTCATTGACAACCGCAGTGTCACCAAAGATTGCTTCGATACGACCATTTTTAAGATCTAATACCGCATTTTGGTAACTGTCATAAGGAACAGTTTTCATCTCTTTATGTTGTTCATTGATGAATTTTTGATGAGTAGTCCCATTTTGAACACCAATTTGTTTACCTTTTAAACTCGCAACGTCAGAGATTTTACCCGTTACTGTAATAAATACAGCAGAGTTATCATAGTAAGAATCTGTAAAATCAACTTGTTTTTGACGTTCTGGTGTAATATCAATACCTGCCATTAGTGCTTCAAAACGACGGAATTTCAAACTAGGAATTAAACTATCAAATGATTGATTGGTAAAGGTACAATCCGCATTAATTTTTGCACACATAGCATTAGCGAGATCAACATCAAATCCTACAATTTGGTTATTCGCATCAATCATTTCGAATGGAGGATATGTTGCTTCAGTGGCAAAGCGGATTGTCTCTTTTTCAGCCGCAGTTGCAGAAAGTGTAATACTGGTCAGAAGTGCTGCAAATAATATTTTTTTCATTGTCTGATCCCGATTTAGTGTGACAAGTAATTAGCAAAAGCTTCCGTTTGTGGAGCTGTAAAACGATAGTTATCGCCTTGCTCTATAATACGGCCGTTTTCCATATATACAACTTTGCTCGCGGCTTTGCGTGCAATTTCAACTTCGTGGGTCACAATCACTTGTGTAATACCCGTTTCAGAAAGTTCTTTTATAATATCAACAACTTGAGCTGTTATTTCAGGATCTAGTGCTGCTGTCGGTTCATCAAATAAGAGAACTTGAGGTTCCATCATTAATGCTCTTGCAATGGCAACACGTTGTTGCTGTCCACCTGATAAATGTAGTGGAAAGCGTCCTGCATAATCACTTAAACGTAAACGTTCAAGTAATTTCATCGCTTTTTCTTTGGCCTGTGGTTTTGATAAACCTAACACACGACAAGGCGCTTCAATTAAATTATCAATAACCGTCAAATGTGGCCATAAATTATATTGTTGAAATACCATGCCCACATTTTGGCGTAATAAACGAATTGCCTTTGCGTTAGGCTGTTGGCTAAAGTCAAAATGTAGACCTGCAATTTCTAACTCACCTGAACGTGGCATTTCTAATAAGTTAAGAACTCTCATTAGTGAGCTCTTGCCTGCACCACTTGGTCCTAATAGAACCATTGTTTCGCCAGCAGAGCATTCTAGATTAATATCATAGAGTGCTTGGTGCGAACCGTAGAAACAATTTATGTTTTTTAATTGAATACTCATGCGTTTTTTCTGAATAGTCATTAACTGGTTCAAATAATAAAACGATAAGAATAATTATGCAACAAAAACTGCATAATAAAGTGGTTTTTTTACGTAAAAATGGGTAATTAAGCTACTTTTTTTCATTGTTAGATGAATTTTTATCCAGATTGTAAGCGTTGGTACTTATGGTTTTAGCCATCCCTTTGAAAATAAATAAGTGTGCAGGCATCATCGCAAACCAATAAAGTAATCCACTAAAGCCTGCTGGATGCCACCAAGCACGAACATCAATAGAACGAAGATTGCCACTATCATGGATGGTAAAAGAAAGTCGGCCTAAGCCAGGGGCTTTCATGCCAAACAACAATGTGAGTTGCTTTTCAGGCTCAAGTTTTATCACTCGCCAACCATCAATCATATCACCGAGTTTTAATGTGTCTCTAGAAGGTCGACCATAAGTCACTTTATTTCCGACCATATCATCCATAGTCGCGCGTATTTTCCATAGTGCGTTACCATAAAAGTAGCCTTGCTCACCACCAATTTGTTGTACGGTATGCCAAAGCGATTTTGCTGTGGCAGGTGTTGAAACAGTACATCCTGCGTTTTTAGGGTAATAACCATAACCAGGCTTCCAACGACTGCGAACAGCAGGATCGTAACCCCAATCTTGATTATCTAAAGCGGCTTCTTCATCTGCTAATGTTTCTCTTACGGCATCATCAAAAGCGATTAATGTTTGAGGGATAAGTTTACGTAAACGAGCATCGTGAGCAGGAAGATCATGCTTGAGTCCTTGAATAAGCTCCTTAGCAATGGAGGTTGGTACAGAGGTTATCATGCTAATAAAGCCTGCTGAAATAAGGCTGCCTGGCATAGGTAATGGGATCAATACACGCTTTTTACCTGAAATTTTAATAAAGCGCTCAAAAAGAGTTTGATAACTAATATATTCGGGGCCACCAGCATCAAAAACACGATGTTGATGTGAGGGGTGATGGATAATTTCAGATAAATAGTGAATTAAATTTTTTAAGGCGATAGGGGAAGATTTTGAGCGAACCCAGCGTGGAGGCGTAAGAATAGGAAGGTTATAAACCATATCACGCATAATCTCAAAGGCGCAGAGCCAGGGCCAACAATCATGGAGGTACGAATTTCAGTTACAGGAATAGTACTTGTTCTTAATACCTCACCAGTGAGTTTTCGTGCAATGAGATGAGGTGAGTATTGCTGATCTTTATGTTGCAAGGCGCTTAAAAAAATAATTTGTTTAACTTTTGTGCCTTCTAAAGCTTCAACAACATTAATTGCTGCTTTACGCTCTTGCTCAACTAAATTATGAGCATCACCCATGCTATGAACAAGGTAGTACACGATATCAGTATCATGCATGACTTTGTTTAAGGTTTCTGGATTGTGCAAATCCACGAAGATACAGCGTGTGTTTTCCCAACCTTGAGACATCATCCAATCAACTCTACGTGCACCCGCAGTGACTTGATGACCTTGTTTTATCAGAGCTGGAATAAGATTTTGACCAATATGACCACTTGCACCAAGTACTAATACACGCTGTTGATTCATTATTAACCCACTGTAAAAGAGAACACTATTGTTCTATTGTTACTGATTTTTCTATGAAGTAAAGAAAGCCATCAATATTGGGGTAATTAAGCTCAACACGAATCCATGCACAATAGCTGCAGGCACAATGGCCACACCGCCACTTCTTTGTAAAACAGGTAAAGTAAAGTCCATGGAGGTTGAGCCACAAATTCCTAAGGCAGTATTTCTATAACGATTAACAATAATAGGAATAAGCATAATTGCGGCTAATTCACGCATTAAGTCATTAAAGAAAGCAGTACTACCAATAACAGGGCCAAATGCATCGGTGAGTACAATCCCAGATAAAGAGTACCAACCATATCCAGATGCAATAGCTAATCCCATTTTCATCGGTAATCCTAGTAAATAAGCCGCTAAAGCACCGCCAGCAAGCGCACTCACCCCCATGACGACGGCAACGGTTGTTCCTCGACGGTTAATTAAAATTTGCTTTGGGCTCATTCCGCTATTACGCAATTGTAACCCTACTAACCACAGCAAGAAGATCAGTGCACCTTGGCTGGCATGAGAAGCATAATGAAAAACTGACCAATCTGTTAAACCAACAAAAAAACCAACAACAACGACACCGCATAATTGCAACGATTCAAGTACCATTTTTATGCGTGATGGGGGTTTAGATTGTTTATGAGCAGGGACATGCCAAGGATCTTTTTTATCCAATAGCCATAAGAACAGTAAATTTGCACCAAAAGTACATAAAAAGAAAACACTGGCATAAGCAAGAATAGAGACTAAATTTTCACCAATATTATCTAACATGGCAAGACTGACGCCCATTAGAAATAGGATAACGTAAACCATCGCACTAAGTAGGCGGTTTGCCAGATGAAGTAATGGGCGATGGTTTAACTTAATCAAATATCCTACAAAAAGCGGAAGTAGGATAATTAATAACCCTGATAGCATTTCTATTCCTTACTGAGTGTGCTCAAATTATAAAATAAACTAATAACGTGATTTGTATTATAACATTTACTTATGTTGTTGTAGATATAGAAGCTGAGATAAATATAAAATTTTTATTGAAGGTAAAGAGCCTAACATGTTTAGGGTAAAGTGGCTTTAATTGTCTGAAAAATGAGCGAATTGGGTATGTATCGAATAGTTGAGTAAATTTTATTACGACACTCTTTAACTGTGATTTAATAAAAATATTCATTAAGTGAAATTATTGGCAGATTAAGCATAAAATTAAGATAGGAAGAATAAAAACATAGCTTAGTCGTAACTAACGAGGGAACTTATGTATTTAGAAAGAGTGGAAATAGTTGGATTCCGTGGACTTAATCGTCTTTCATTACCTCTTGATATGAATACAGTCTTAGTGGGGAAAATGCGTGGGGGTAAAAGCTCATTACTTGATGCGTTAACACTCAGCTTGGGTATTGAAACCTATCAATATGCATTTACACCTGATGATTTCCATCGCCTGCCGAATGAATCAGAAGAAAATAGTAAAAAAAGTCTACAAATTATTCTGACATTTACTGAATCTCGTCCCGGAAGACATCGTTCTTATCGTTTCCATAAACTTACGCCAGTATGGGTTGAAAATGGTGATGAATTAAAACATATCTATTATCGCATTAGTGCAGAACTCGATGAGCAAAAAAATGTGAAAACCTTTCGCTATTTTCTTGATAAAGAGGGAAAGCAGATCCGTTTACCTAATGGGCAAACACAAGAAATTATTGCAGAAATAGTGAGACTTTATCCCGTCTTACGCTTACAAGATGCGCGTTTTGTTCGTGATCTTACCTCTGACGTTATCGATCCTCATAATAACCCTCATCGAGAAGCATTTAATAATAAAATGAGCGAGTTAACTAAAGCATTAGTTAATAATCCGGATGAATTGTCGGATGAGGATTTACGTGAAGGGCTAGATGCCATGCAACAATTGTTAGGGCACTATTTTACCGATCATGGTTCGTTATTGTTTAAATCGCATACCCGACATCGTAAAGTTAATGAACCTCATGTACGTGGCTGGCATGCGTTAGAAAATATTAATAAGGTGTTAGCAAAACCGAATCAACGAAGTATTCGCCTAATTATCTTAGGGATGTTCTCCTCTATATTACAGTCTCGAGGTAGTGTTGCATTAGATCCTTATGCAAGGCCTATCGTTATTGTTGAAAACCCTGAAACACGTTTACACCCCATTATGCTTTCAGTGGCTTGGGGATTACTTAATCTTTTTTCACTACAACGCATAACTACGACTAATTCAGGTGAGTTACTTTCATTAGCCCCATTAGAGAGTGTTTGTCGTTTAGTGCGAGATACCGACAAAGTCGCTGCTTACCGCGTTGGTCATCAACAGCTGCATTCAGATGAAGAACGGCGCATCTCATTTCATATTCGCTATAACAGACCTTCTGCACTTTTTGCTCGTTGCTGGTTATTGGTTGAAGGTGAAACAGAAATTTGGCTAATGAACGAGTTGGCAAGGCAATGTAATTATTTCTTTGAAGCTGAAGGAATAAAAGTCATCGAATTTGCACAATGTGGACTTAAGCCATTATTAAAGTATGCAACGTATATGGGAATAGAATGGCATACTTTAGTGGATGGTGATGAAGCCGGTAAAAAATATGCCGCAACCGTTAAAGATTTTGCATCAAAACGTAATGATTCTGAACGTGATAGATTAACGAAACTTCCTGCTTTAGATATGGAGCATTTCTTATACAAAGAAGGTTTTCGTAATGTGTATCATGATGTTGCAGGTGTGCCAGATAATGAAAAATGGCCAATTCGACGTGTGATTATTAAAGCTATCCAACGCTCATCAAAACCCGATCTCGCATTAACGGTAGCTAACAATGCTGCTCAACGAGGAGTTGACGCCATCCCTTCCATACTAAAAAGTATGTTTTCTCGTGTTGCATGGCTTGCTAGAGGCAAAGCGAATTAGGTTGTTATAGCAAGCAAGATAAATGCACGAGACCAAAGTAAATTTTATTTAGCGATGAAGGTTAATATCATCGCTAAAATTTCTTATGGCTTATTAAATCGTCATGTTTAGGAAGGATATTGTATGGCTTTTTTATCTTTAAAAAAGCGCGGAAAGGTGCTCGCTTTTATTTTAATTACGGTTGCTATTATCGCCTATTTTTTTTGGCCGAAAGAAAATGTACCGTCATACCAAACACAAATTATTACACGAGGTGAACTGTCAAAAGAAGTGACAGCAACTGGTAAACTGGATGCTGTGCGTAAAGTTGATGTGGGTGCTCAGGTCAGTGGCCAATTACAAACTTTGTTTGTGAAAGAGGGCGATACGGTTAAAAAGGGTGATTTGTTAGCGATTATTGATCCTAAGAAAGCACAAAATGAAGTCACTGAATCGCAGGAAACTAACAATGAGCTTAGAGCAAATCTTCAACAAGCACAGGCCGAATTACGCTTGGCACAACTGACTTATCAACGTCAGTTAAAGCTGATTGGTACACATGCAATTGCACAAGATGAGCTTGATCGTACTAAAACTGATGTTGATGTTAAAAAAGCGCGTATTATCACCTATGAAGCACAAATTAAAAAGAATCAAGCGACCTTAGATACAGCCAAAACTAACCTTCAATATACACGTATTACTGCGCCTATGGATGGTATAGTGACGTTTATTAAAACCCTAGAAGGCCAAACCGTCATTGCAGCACAAGAAGCACCAACGATTTTAACTTTAGCAGATTTAGATACGATGCTGGTAAAAGCAGAAGTATCAGAAGCCGATGTTATTTATTTAAAACCGGATCTTAGTGCTTCTTTTACGGTATTAGGTGCACCAGATAAAGCCTTTAGCGGTAAGTTAAAAGATATTCTGCCGACGCCTGAAAAAATTAATGACGCTATCTTCTACTATGCCCGTTTCGAAGTGCCTAATGAACAACATTTACTACGTTTACAAATGACGGCACAAGTTAAAATTCTTATCGAAAATAAGAAAGATGTACTCCTTGTACCGCTTTCTGTCCTAGGTGAGGATGCGGGTATTAATGAATATTATGTTGATGTATTGGTTAATGGTCAGCCAGAAAAACGCACGGTAAAAATAGGTATGCGTACTGATGTTTATGCTGAAGTCCTCAGCGGATTAAAAGAGAACGATGAGGTTATTCTGGGTGAAACTTCAGGAGATGCATAATGCCGGCATTATTAGAACTCAATGAGGTTAGTCGCGTATATAGCAATGGTGAAGAAGAAACTATTGTTCTTAATAAAGTCTCATTAACGATTAATGCGGGTGAAATGGTCGCGATTATGGGTGCCTCCGGCTCTGGTAAATCGACCTTAATGAATATATTGGGATGTTTGGATAAACCAAGTCGCGGTGAATATAAAGTTGCAGGTCAAAGTGTTGCACAAATGGAAGGTGATCAGCTTGCTGCATTACGCCGTGAGCACTTTGGGTTTATTTTTCAACGCTACCATTTAATGGCGCACTTAAGTGCAGAACAGAATGTTGAAATTCCAGCTATTTATGCCGATAAAAATGCCACTCAGCGTAAAGAAAGGGCTCGTGAATTATTAACTCGTTTAGGATTAGGAGAGCGTGTTGATTATCGCCCTAATCAGCTTTCTGGTGGTCAGCAACAACGTGTAAGTATTGCGAGAGCGTTGATGAATGGTGGTGAGGTCATTCTTGCTGATGAGCCTACGGGTGCATTAGATAGTCATTCTGGTAAAGAAGTTATGGCTATTTTGAAGCAACTCAATGAACAAGGGCATACGGTTATTATCGTCACTCATGATCCTTTAATTGCAGAGCAAGCTGACCGAATTATCGAAATAAAAGACGGTAAGATTATTAGTGATCGCTGTCATCAAACAACGACACATAAAATTAAAAAAGAAACGACAACTGTTTTAACTTCCTCTTATTTGGGGCAAATTGTAGGGCGCTTTACTCAAGCATTAGAAATGGCTTGGCGTGCCATGGTTGTCAATAAAGTACGTACCTTATTGACAATGCTCGGCATTATTATAGGGATCGCTTCTGTTGTGACCATTATTGTGATTGGTGATGCCGCAAAAAGTATGGTGCTTTCTGATATAAAAGCGATTGGCTCTAATACTATTGATATCTATCCTGGGAAAGATTTTGGTAGTGACTCCCCCGAAGACAGGCAATCATTAACGCTACAAGATGTTTTTGCCTTAAAACAGCAGTCTTATGTGCAAGCGGTAACGCCACAAGTGCAATTTAGTACGCGATTACGCCGAGGGAATCAAGATTCGCCCGCTTCTGTTGCGGGGGTGAGTGATGACTATTTTACTGTGTATGCGATGAAATTTTCGCAAGGTCGCTCATTTACGCACGATATGATCCAACGGCAAGCTCAGGTTGTTGTGATTGATGAAAATACTCGCCATCGCTTTTTTCCTAATAAGAAAAACGTAATTGGTGAACAAATTATTATTCGGAATATTCCTTCTACGATTATTGGAGTTATAGCAGATAAAAAATCGGTTTTTGGTAATGGACAATCATTACGCGTTTGGGTGCCTTATAGCACGTTAAATAGTCGTATTTTAAATCGCTCATATCTTGATAGCATTACGGTAAGAGCAATAGAAGGCTATGATGCTAACGTAGCAGAACAACAAATTATTCGTTTACTCACGATCCGACATGGCAAAAAAGATATTTTTACTTATAACCTTGATAGTTTTATTAAAGCGGCTGAGAGCACCACACAAACAATGCAATTATTTCTTACATTTGTTGCCGTTATTTCATTAGTGGTTGGTGGCATTGGTGTTATGAATATTATGTTGGTTTCTGTGACTGAAAGAACGCGAGAGATTGGTATTAGAATGGCGGTTGGGGCGAGAGCGAGTGATGTGATGCAACAGTTTCTCATTGAGTCTGTACTGGTTTGTTTAGTCGGAGGGGTGTTAGGAATTGGTCTTTCGTTTAGTATTGCAATAATTGCAAGTGTGATGTTACCCGAATGGCATTTTGTATTCCAGCCTATCGCATTAGTCAGTGCTTTTATTTGTTCAACCGCTATTGGGGTTATTTTCGGATTTTTACCCGCAAGACGTGCAGCAAAAATGAATCCCATTGATGCGTTAGCCAGAGAATAATTCAAACAATAAAATAAAAGCCCTTAACCGTATAAAGGGCTTTTATTTGAATGAATGAGGTATCTTGTTTGACTGAAAATACCTGACTTCATTGGATGAGGATAAAAGGTATTATCAAGTTTACCTATACTGTGAATATCTTCTATTCAATGATAGGAATGATAAGGTCAGTATGGTCACCTTTAGGCCCTTTTATCGTGCTATAATTAACTTTCTGCCCCGCTTTAAGTGTGCGGTAGCCTTCCATTCTAATTGTTGAATAGTGGGCAAAAATATCTTCGCCACCGTTTGCTGGGGTAATAAAACCAAAGCCCTTAGCATTATTGAACCACTTTACTGTACCTGTCTCCATACTTAGCTTCTCTCATATACTTGTATTTATTTGTTTAACATCACCTTCAGTATATTTACTGAGCTGTTCATAAAACATACTCTATTTTATTGTTTCAGTCGTCAAGAGGTGGAAGGTATAGAAAGTGTTTCGATAAGGTAAAATTTTGATGTAGCTAACGCTTTGTTATTTTTTTGGATGTAAAAAGAGGGAATAAAAAAGCGTTGATAGGCAGACTTTCCTGTGAGATGGTAAACTAAATGTCATAATTGAAAGTGATGTTTAACAAGACAATGAGTAATGCAAAACAATGGGTCAGTTTGATTTTTTAACAGAAACCACGTTAAGGGATGATGTTCATCAGGTAAATGAGCCACCAGCAATGTATAAGGTGATCTTGAATAATGATGATTACACCCCCATGGATTTTGTTGTAGAAGTACTTACGATGTATTTTTTTCTTAGTGAAGAGAAAGCAACACAGATTATGTTGGATGTTCATCATAAAGGAAAAGGAGTTTGTGGGGTTTATAGTGCGGATATTGCTGAAACGAAAGTGGCACAAGTTAATCTGTATGCGAGAGAAAACGAATACCCACTTTTATGTACTCTTGAACAAGCATGATCCGGTTAGTCTTTTAAGGAGGAGGTGCTTATGCTTAATCACGAATTAGAGCTGAGTCTTAATGTTGCATTCGCGAAAGCCCGTGATAACAGACACGAATTTATGACTGTAGAGCACCTGTTATTGGCGCTATTAAGTAATAAATCGGCACGCGAAGCATTGGAAGCTTGTAAAGTCGATCTGGCCGTTTTACGAGAAGAGCTTGAAGTCTTTATTCGTAAAACAACCCCAATTTTACCTGAAAATGTTGATAGAGAAACACAGCCAACGCTGAGTTTTCAGCGAGTATTACAACGTGCTGTTTTCCATGTTCAATCGTCAGGCAAAAATGAAGTCTCTGGTGCTAATGTGCTGGTGGCTATTTTTAGTGAACAAGAATCTCACGCTGCTTACTTATTACGTAAACATGATGTTAGTCGTCTTGATGTTGTCAATTTTATTTCTCATGGTATTTCAAAGGAAGCTCAACAAAACGAAGATCTTTCTGACATGAATGAGATGAATGCACAATCTCAGCAAGAGATGCCTCAAGGTGACGATCATATGGATAATTTTACCACTAACCTTAATCAGTTAGCGCGCCAAGGTAAAATAGATCCTCTAATTGGGCGTCAAGCTGAATTAGAAAGAACCATTCAAGTATTATGCCGTCGCCGTAAAAACAATCCACTGTTAGTGGGTGAATCAGGCGTTGGTAAAACGGCAATTGCCGAAGGGCTTGCATGGCGTATTGAGCAAGATGATGTTCCTGACGTTATGAAAGGCTACACCATTTACTCACTGGATATTGGTTCGTTATTAGCGGGTACAAAATACCGTGGAGATTTTGAAAAACGGTTTAAAGCGTTACTGAAAACACTTGAAAAAGATGAAAAAAGCATCTTATTTATTGATGAGATCCACACGATTATTGGTGCGGGTGCGGCTTCAGGTGGACAGGTAGACGCGGCAAACTTAATCAAACCTTTGTTATCAGGTGGGCGAATTCGAGTTATAGGCTCTACGACTTATCAAGAATTTAGTAATATTTTTGAAAAAGATAGAGCACTTACACGTCGTTTCCAAAAAATTGATATAACAGAACCTTCTCCTGATGAAACCGTGCTCATCATCAAAGGATTGCGTCAAAAATATGAAGCGCATCACGAGGTACGTTATACCAATAAAGCGATTCAGGCTGCGGTGGATTTATCAGTTAAATACATTACGGATAGACATCTACCTGATAAAGCTATTGATGTTATTGATGAAGCTGGTGCAAAAACACGTTTAATAGCACCAAGTAAACGCAAAAAAACGATCAATGTCTCTGATATTGAATCAGTCGTTGCTAAAATTGCACGTATTCCTGAAAAAACGGTTTCTAGTAGTGATAAATCAATACTGAAAAATCTTGATAACCAATTAAAAATGTTGGTATTTGGTCAAGATCAGGCAATTCATGCATTGTCTGAAGCCATTAAAATGAGTCGAGCAGGGTTAGGCCAAGATAATAAACCGGTCGGTTCGTTCTTATTTGCTGGCCCTACTGGGGTAGGTAAAACAGAAGTTACTGTACAATTAGCGAAAGCATTGAATGTTAAATTACTTCGCTTTGATATGTCGGAATATATGGAGCGACATACTGTTAGTCGCTTAATTGGTGCGCCTCCAGGTTATGTTGGTTTTGATCAAGGCGGATTATTAACCGACGCAGTAATTAAAAATCCTTATTCTGTTGTATTACTTGATGAAATTGAAAAAGCACATCCCGATGTGTTCAATATTCTGTTACAGGTGATGGATAACGGTACATTAACAGATAACAATGGCCGCAAAGCGGATTTTCGTAATGTTATTTTAGTGATGACCACCAATGCGGGGGTGCGTGAAACGCAACGTAAATCGATCGGATTTACGGAGCAAGATAACAGCACTGATGCGATGGTCGAAATTAAAAAAGCGTTTTCTCCTGAATTTCGTAATCGTTTAGATAGCATTATTTGGTTTAATGCATTATCACCTGAAATTATCTCTATGGTTGTAGATAAGTTTATTGTCGAACTACAAGTACAGTTAGATGATAAAGGGGTTTCGCTAGAAGTTAGCCAAGAAGCACGCCAATGGTTGTGCGATAAAGGTTACGACAAAGCGATGGGCGCAAGACCAATGGCACGCGTTATTCAAGAAAACTTAAAAAAACCATTAGCTAACGAGATTTTATTTGGCTCTCTTGTTAATGGTGGTTCAGTTTCTGTCACATTCGATAATTTAGCAGGTAAGTTAAACTACGAGTTTATCAGCCAAGAAAAACGGGCTAAGAACGAAGATACCGTTATCTAAGGATAGCGGTTAATTTACTAAGTTATAAACGCATACACCACAGGTGAGCATCAATAATGCTTTGCCTGTGGTGTTTTTTTTCATCCGTTATATGACAATAACGGGAGAGAACAGATTGGGATCAACGGCTACGGAAGATGATACGGCCTTTGCTCAGGTCATATGGGGTCAGCTCAACGGTAACCTTGTCGCCTGTCAGGATACGAATATAGTTTTTACGCATTTTTCCTGAGATATGAGCGGTAACGACGTGTCCGTTTTCTAATTCTACGCGGAACATCGTGTTTGGCAGAGTATCCAGTACAGTGCCTTGCATTTCAATGTTGTCTTCTTTGGCCATCTAATCCTCTAAGTTTTAATAACCATATTTTTTAAACGGCAAGATAATGCCGAAAATATTGTCCTATGTAAAGGAATGTTATCCGATAGCAATGGTGTTCACCTTGCTATTGTGCTTAACATCCTTACCGTGACTTGCGTTTTACTAAGCTCAAGCAAAAGTAATAACAGAAGTCGTAATTCTTTATTTTGTGGTATTTATAGCAATAAAATAACAGCACCCTAACCACGTAATGGGTGTGTAAGATAAAATTTTTGTATAAACCTTTTATTGAATAAATAACAGAATGGTATTCTTGATTCTGTTTTAAATAAGAAGGGCTTTACAAAAACAAGCAGTGATTATAATTCCAACGATTGCTGATACCAACACTTTTTATCAATAATCACTTTTTTCCAACGAGATAATGCAACTAAATAATGGTCACGAGAGATCTCACTGGCACCTAACGAGGCAGTATGAGAGTTTAGCACCTGACAATCAAATAGTTGACCCCCATAACGAAGAAAATGGTTATAAAAAGCAATAAAGGCACATTTAGATGCGTTATCTCTGCGACTAAACATCGATTCGCCACAAAAAACTGCACCAACATTGACTCCATACAATCCGCCAACTAATTCATCGCCATCCCAAACTTCAACAGAGTGCGCTTCACCTTGTCGATAAAGTGCTTCATAACCTTCTTTAATATCAGGGCCTATCCATGTACCTTCATCACGTATAGAGCAGGCTTCTATCACAGAAGCAAAAGCATGATTTAACGTTATTTTATATGGCTGATGACGAATAAATTTACGCAAACTACGTCCAATATGTAAATCACCAGCAGGCAACACAGCTCTTGGATCAGGTGACCACCATAATGGCTCTTCGTAGGGGAAGTACCAAGGGAAGATCCCTGATTGATATGCAACACGTAATCGAGCAGGGGAGATTTCTCCCCCTATCGCTAATAATCCATTAGGCTCTTTTAATGCTAAATGAGGCTCTGGAAAATCCAAATCACTATCGTCTAATTGAAACAATGGCATATTATGCCTCGTGAGTCGGAGTTAATAGTGCTTGTCTTTGGTGAAATTTAGCATAATGCCCTTGTTGCTGTAATAACGAAGCATGAGTGCCTGTTTCAACGATTTTCCCGCCATCCATAACGCAGATTTTATCCATTTTATCTAAACCGTGAAGTCGGTGAGTGATCATTAATACCGCTTTACCCTGACAATGTTGATGTAAGAGAGTAAGGATCTGTTGTTCTGTATCGGCGTCAAGGCCTTCTGTTGGCTCATCCAGTAATACAAGAGGTGCATTATGGAGTAGAGCTCTTGCAAGACCTAAACGTCGTTGTTCACCACCTGAGAGCTGTCTACCACCATCGCCCATCCATGCATTTAAACCTTCATCATTGTCCAGCAGGTGTCCAAGGCCAACTTGCTGAAGCGCATGACTGAGTTCTTCATCCGTTGCCTCTTCTTTTGCCATAATTAAGTTTTCTCTTAATGTGTGGCTAAAGACATGAACACGTTGAGGAACAACAGACATCATTGAACGTAGAGTTGTTTCATCATAATCAGCAATAGGTGAATTATTTAAGCGGATAGTGCCATGAGTCGGATCAAACGCACGATTGATTAACTGTAATA